>NZ_JNWJ01000003.1:0-305175 GCF_000716805.1 Streptomyces yerevanensis
TATGCCCGCCCTGCGACGGGCTGACGCACCGGCCCACGACCCCGCACCCCCCACCCAGGGGCGCGGGGAACGGCGCGAGCAACCACAACGCACCCGCAGATACTTACTGCGCCTCCCGCGGAGCGCCCCGCTGGCGAAGCGCAGCCACCCTCCGGTACAGCTCCACCGCCTCCGCCCCGCGCCCGAGCTGCTCCAGGCAATGGGCCTCGTCGTTGCGGCTCGCGAGGGCGTCGGGATGGTCGGCGCCCAGGACCTGCTCGCGGGCCGTGGCGACACGGCGGTACTCCGTGAGGGCGTCGGCCCAGCGGCCGAGCCAGCCGAGGCCGACGGCGACCTCGCGGCGGCTGACCAGGGTGTCCGGGTGATCGGCGCCGAGGACGCGCTCGCGGATGGCGCACACGTCGCGGGACTCGGCGAGGGCCTCCTCCCAGCGGCCGAGCCGTCCGAGGTTGACGCAGAGGCCGTGCCGGGCGCGCAGCGTCTCCGGGTGGGCCGGGCCGTGGACACGGGTGCGGTCGTCGATCAGGGCGCGGTACAACGTCAGGGCCTGGGCGCTGCGGCCGAGCCGGCCGAGGCTGATGCCGACCTCGTAGCGCGCGGCGAGCGTGTCGGGGTGGTCGGGTCCGAGGGCCTGCGCACGGGCCTCGGCGACCTCCTGGTAGGTCTGGAGCGCTTCCGGCCAGCGGCCCAACTGGCCGAGGGCGTAGGCCACTTCGTACCGGGTGACGAGGGTGTCGGGATGGTTCGGGCCGAGCACCCGCGCGCGGGCCGCTGCCACGTCCAGGGCCATGCGGTACGAGTCCTCCAGGCGCCCGAGCCTGCTGAGGTTGAAGGCGAGGTTGTGGCGGCAGCGCAGGGTGTCGGGGTGGTCGGGGCCCATGGCGCGCTCCCGGGCGGCGAGCACCGTCGTATACGCCTGGTGCGCCTCGAAGTGGCGTCCCAACTGCCCCAGTACGTATGCCATTTCCTGTCGCGCGGCCAGCGTGTCCGGGTGGTCGGGCCCGAGGACGCGCTCCCTGGACTCGGCCACGCGCGTGTACTCGCGCAGCGCGTCGGCGGGGCGGCCGGTGCGGCTGAGGATGAAGGCGACCTCGTACCGGCTGGCGAGGGTGTCGGGGTGGTCGGGCCCCAGCGCGTGCTCGCGTTCGGCGGCGACCGCGCGGTGCACCTCGCCCGCCTCCGCCCAGCGGCCGAGGCGCCCCAGGCTCAGGCCCGCGTTGTGCCGGCCGGTGAGGGTGCTGATCAACTCCGGTGATGGAGTGGGCCGTTCGGCCTGTACGGGCTCCTGGGTGAAGCGGGTGTCGCTGCGGGCGATCCAGTCACCGGTCAGGCCCGCCGCGGCGTCCGGCGGTGTGGTCCGCAGGGCCGCGCCTGTCGCCTTGTGGCCGGTGGTCATGCCGCGGGTCCAGGAGGGCAGTCGCGGTTCGCCGGCGGCGGCCGGCTCCGACGCCTGAGGGCGCACGGGAGGAGAGGCCACGGTCGGCACGTACGCCGGTGTGGTGCGGGCCGCGCTGATGCGGTGGCTCAACTCACGGGCGTTGTGCGGGCGTTGCTCGGGCTCCTTGGCCAGCAGGTGCAGGATGATCTCCTCGACGTACTCGGGGAGTTCGGCGCGGTGGCGGCGCGGCGGCTCGGGAGGCGTGTCCCGGTGGCCGACGAGTACGGCCCAGGCGTCGTCGAGGTCGAACGGCGGCGCCCCGGTGGCGATCTCGTACAGTACGCAGCCGAACGAGTAGAGGTCGCTGCGCTCGTCGACGGTCACGCCGCTGATCTGCTCCGGCGACATGTAGTGCGGGGTGCCCATCGCGATGCCCGTGCCGGTGAGGCGGGCCGTGAACCCGATGTCGTGGCCGAGGCGGGCGATGCCGAAGTCGCAGATCTTCACCGTGCCGTCGGTGAGCCGCATGATGTTCGCGGGCTTCAAGTCGCGGTGCACGATGCCCTGTTGGTGCGTGTAGGCGAGAGCGGCGGACACCTGGTCGGCGATCTCCACGACGTCCGCGACCGGCAACGGATGCTGCTTGTTGTCCTCCAGGAGCTGGCTGAGGTTACGCCCGTCCAGCAGCTCCATGACGAGATAGAGCACGCCGTCGGACTCGCCGAAGTCGTGGACGACGGTCACCCCGCGGTGCTGAAGGGCGGCGGCCACGCGGGCCTCGCGCCGGAACCGCTCCCTCAGGACGCGGGTGAAGGACTGGTCATGATGGTGGCCCAGCGGTTTGAGGCACTTGACGGCGACCTGTCTGCCCAGCGACTCGTCACGCGCACGCCACACCTCGCCCATGCCGCCGCGACCGATCATGTCGAGCAACCGGTACCGGCCCTGGATCAGCCTGGTCTCCCCCATTTCCTGCGACCGCCCCCGTCGTGTGTCCCCGCCCTCCCCTGGCCCGTCCAGTATGGCGAGCTATCGTCCGAGTTTGTACGGGGCCGGTCGGGAGCCGGGGCCGAGCCGTGACATGGCGCGGATAATGTGCTTGGGCGGGAGTTGCCAGCGCACACGTGCGGGAATCCTGCGCAGCATGATGCCGGTGAAGCGCAGTTGAAGATTCACCGCCTCGTGCGAGGGTGCGGATCGTCCGTACAGCTCGTGGGCGAACGGCGGCAGTGAGGCGTACGCCACCTCCGCCACGCCCCGCCACAGCAGTTCGCGCGCCGGGACGAGCAGCGCGGGCGTCGGCGGCCGACGCAGGAAGTCGTCGACGTCCCGTGCCTCCTCTCCGGCCGCCAGCTCGGGCCGTATCTTCTCGAAGTACGCGGCGAGTTGAGCCTGGTCGGCGGGTACGTCCTCGGGGTCGAGGCCCACCAGCCGGGCACTCTCGCGGTGTTCGCCGACATAGCGGTCGGCCTGCGCCTCCGTGAGGCGGATCCCGGAGCGGCGCGCGACATCGAGGTAGGAGTCGATCTCGGCGCAGTGCACCCAGAGCAGCAGCTCGGGTTCGTCGATCCGGTAGCGCTCGCCCGTGTCGGGGTCGGTCGCGGTGAGCATGGCGTGGATCTTGCGGACCCGGGCGCCTGCCTTCTCGGCCGCCTGAGTCGTGCCGTACGTCGTCGTCCCGACGAAGTTGGCCGTACGCATCAGCCGGCCCCAGGCGTCCTTGCGGAAGTCGGAGTTCTGCATGACTCCGCGCACCGCGCGCGGGTGCAGGGCCTGGAGGTAGAGCGCGCGGACTCCGGCGACCCACATCATCGGGTCGCTGTGCAGCTGCCAGGTGACCGAGTCGGGGCCGAAGAGTCCGGGGTCGCCTATGTGATCCACGTTCACGCTGCCAGTGTGACCAGACCATGGCGCTTTGGTACAGCGTCTGCGACAAGGAAGGCGCTGGGCCGGCCTGGGAGGGGCGCGTCAAAAGTCTGCACGGCAAGCGGAGGAGCGCTGGATCCCCTACGTAGAAAATGGAAAAAACTTCTGCAATAACGCGCATAGAGATGATCGTGTTTGACGAGTAGCGTCTAACGCGTGCTGGCTGAGCGACGACACCAACTGACCCCGCGAGCTCTGCGCTCGAGCTGAACGGCACAAGCGGACGCTTCCGACAGGGCTCAGGGCGTCGTTCTCACACCTCGGCCACCTCGACTCCGGCCGCCTGCAGTGCGCTGCGAGTCACCGGGTCCGTGGGCGCGTTGGTCACCACCAGGTCGAGGCTGCCGGGCCCGCACACCCGGGCCATACCGGTGCCGGGGAACTTTCCGGCGTCCGCCACCAGTACCACCTGTTCACTGGCGGCGATCATGGCCCGCTTCACCGGTACCTGCACGGAGGTGGTGTCCAGGACCTGGCCGTCCGGGCGGATGCCGCTGGTGCCCAGGAACAGCCGGTCGGCGTGGATCTGCCGGAGATTGTCCTCGGTGAGGAAGCCGGCCAGCGAGCGGTAGTCGCGCCGGACGGCTCCGCCGAGCATCACCAGTTGGACGCACGGATCGTCGGCCAGTTCCTCGTACACGGCGAGACTGCTGGTGATCACGGTGAGGTCGCGGCCCCGCAGCCGGCGCGCCAGCCGGTGCGTGGTGGTGCCGATGTCGAGCAGGAGGATCTCACCGTCGCTGACGAGGTCGGCGCACTTGTCCGCGAGGGTGTCCTTCGCCGCCGCCCGTACGGTTGCCACCTCCGTGAAGGGTTCGTCTCCGCCCTCGGCCGGCATCGCGCCTCCGTGGACCCGTCTCAGCAGGCCCTCGTCCTCCAGTTGTGCCAGGTCACGGCGGATCGTCGCCTGGCTCACGCCCAGCCTCTCGGCGAGGGCGACGACGGCGGTCGGGCCGTCCGAGCGCAGCGCTCGCAAGATCCATTCATGTCGGCGGTCGGGAACCATGGCGGTCACTCGATCCTCCAAGTTCAATCAAACTCACGCAGGATAGGGATTGAGTCTTGCCAGACCTGCGCACAAGGTGCAAGCTTCTGCGTACTTCGAGCAGATGTAATCACTGCACCGGTACTTCCTGAGCAAAAGGCAGCAGGCTGCCACTCGCCGTCGGCTCCGGGGAGGGGAAGCGCTCATGCCTCACGCCCTGCGACACCACAGCCCTGAGAGCCGGTCCCGGTTCCACGGCGGGACCTCGCCCGCCCGGAGCGGCTCGAACCGGCGCGCGCACGGGGCGCCCGCCGGCCCGACGCTCCTGGGCCCGGGCGGATCCCCGTCCCAGACACAGCACGGCCGGTACCCGGGTGAAACGCCCGCGGTCACCGATCACGTCGAACAGTAGGAGAACGAAAGTGGATCTGTCCCGTAGACGGTTCGTCCAGACGGCCCTGCTCGTCGCGGCGGGCGCCGGAGTCACCGCCGCGTGCGGCGGCTCGGACAGCGGCAGCGGTACGAAGGACGGCAAGGACCTGACCCTGTGGTACTGGGGCGGTGGCCTCAGCGACAAGGTCGTGGCAGACGCCAAGAAGCAGTTCACCGACGTGACGCTGAAGTCCTCGATCATCGGCGGCACCTTCAAGCAGAAGCTGCTCACCACGATGAACGGCCGCAGTTTCGTACCGGACATCACCGGGATCAAGGGCGAGGACATCGCCTCCTTCCTGCCCAACGCCAGCCGATTCATCGACCTCAACACCCTGGGGGCCGACAAGATCGCCTCGGAGTACCTGGGCTGGAAGCTGAAGCAGGGACAGACCCAGGACGGCAAACAGATCGGCTTCCCGATCGACATCGGTCCGACCGCGATGTACTACCGCGAGGACATGTTCGCGAAGGCCGGACTGCCCACGGATCCCGCCAAGGTGGCCGCGGAGATATCCACCTGGGAGGACTACTTCGCGATCGGCGCCGAGATCCAGAAGGCGTACCCCAAGGCGTTTCTGCTCAACAACATGACGGCCGTCTTCGACATGTCCCTCGGTCAGGGCAGCAAGCGCATGATCGACGAGAACAACAAGTTCATCGGCGACCAGGAGCACGTCCGCAAGTGCTGGGACCTCGCCGTACGCCTCTACGAATCCGGCGCCGACGCCAAGATCAACGACGAGAGCCTGAGGGCCGCCGTGGCCAACGGGACAGTGGCCACCCAGCTGGGTGCCGCCTGGATGGCGCTGGACGTCAAGGACATGGCACCGGACACCGCGGGCAAATGGCGGGTCGCTCCCCTGCCCGGCGGCCCTTCCAACATGGGCGGCTCCTTCTTGGCCCTGCCCACGGAGTGCCGTAACCCGGAAGTCGCCTTCGAGATCGTCAAGTGGCTGCTCAGCCCGGAGAACCAGGGCCGCGGCTTCACTGACGCGGCACTCTTCCCCTCGTCCCCGGCCGCCTACAAGCTGCCCGCCCTGACCGAAGGCGATCCGTTCTTCGGCGGGCAGAAGACGATCGAGGTGTTCGGCCCGGCCGCGGAGAAGGTTCCGGCCTTCTACGAGGCTCCGGCGAACGCGGCGGTGGCCGTGCCGTTCTACAACGAGCTGACCAGCATCGAGTCGAAGGGCAAGAAGCCGGACGACGCATGGAAAGACGCCGTCGAGCAGGCCAAGCAGATCGCCAAGCAGCAGGGCGTGAGCTGACGTGGCAGCACCCCCCACGGCCGGACCCGCCGCAGCGCCCGAGGTTCCTCAGAAGCACCGCCGGACCGCCCGGAGTACCGGACGGCCCCAGCGGCGCCGGGGGCTGCGGCGGCTTCTGTCCTTCTGGCCGCAGTACGCGGCGGTGTCGCCGTTCTTCCTGCTGTTCCTGACCTTCCTGTTCTTCCCGATGGTCTATTCGCTGTACCTGGCGTTCCAGCGCTGGGACGGCATCGGCGAGAAGACTTTCGTGGGGCTGGAGCAATTCCGCTTCCTGCTCGACGACCCCACCTTCTGGCTGGCGCTGCGGAACACCCTGGTGATCTGGGTGTTCGCCACGTTCCCCATGCTGTTCATGGCGCTCGTCCTGGCCACCATGCTGAATTCCACGCGCCGCTTCACCAGCTTCTACCGCGTTGCCTACTTCATTCCGAACGTCACCTCTGTAGTCGCGGTCTCCATCTTCTTCTTCTCGGCCTTCAGCGACCGGTTCGGCGTCGTCAACGCGGTATTGCAGGCGGTGAACGTGCCGTCGGTCCCCTGGCTGAACAACGAGTGGACCATCAAAGCGGTCATCGCGATGCTGATGACCTGGCAGTGGACCGGCTACAACATGATCATTTACCTGGCCGGTCTGCAGGCTATTCCCTCAGAGCTCTACGAGGCTGCCAAGCTCGACGGCGCGGGGCCGGTACGGACCTTCTTCTCCATCACCGTTCCGATGATGCGCCCGATCATTCTGTTCACGGTGGTCATCTCGACGGTCAACGGCCTGCAGAGCTTCACGGAGCCTCAGGTCCTGTTCGGCAGCAACGCGGCCAACAATCCGAATTCCGGCGGTCCTGGACAGGCCGGACTGACCACACTTCTGTACTTCTACCACCAGGCTTTCGACAACAACAACTTCGGTTACGCCGCCGCGATCGTGTGGGCGTTCTTCCTCGTCATCCTGCTGTTCGTGGTCATCAACTGGCGAGTCGTCCAAGGAAGGAGGAAGCCGTGAAGGCACTCCGTGTCCGTCGGCCACTGACCGCCAGAGGACTTCTCCTCCACGCGATCCTGATGGTCGGGGTCCTGATCTCGATGTTCCCGTTCTACTGGACCATCGTGATGGCGACCAACACGACGCAGGACATCACCAAATACCCGCCGAAGCTCACCTTCGGGTCTCATCTGTTCGACAATATCCAGCGGTTGCTGGACAGCATCGATTTCTTCGGAGCGATGTTCAACACGGTCATCGTGGCCGTGAGCACGACGGTGCTCGTCCTGCTCCTGGACTCCCTGGCGGCGTTCGCCTTCGCCAAATACGAATTCCCCGGCAGACGTGTGCTGTTCGCGATGCTGATGGGCATCTTCATGCTGCCGCTCCAGCTCGCGATCATTCCCCAGTACCTGATCATGGCGGAACTGGGCTGGCTGGGTTCACTCAAGGCCGTCATCTTCCCGGCGACAGCGAACGCCTTCGGAATCTTCTGGATGCGCCAGTACATGATCGGCGCCATTCACGACGAACTCATCGACGCCGCCCGCATGGACGGCTGCGGCTTCTTCCGGCAGTACTGGCACGTGGGGTTGCCGGCCGTCCGGCCGGGGCTCGCCTTCCTCGGCATCTACACCTTCGTCGCCGCGTGGAACGACTACGTCTGGCCGCTCGTCGCCCTGGTCAACCCCGACAGGGTGACCCTGCAGGTCGCCCTCTCCCAGCTCAACGTCTCGCACGGCCGGCAGGACTACGCCATGGTGATGGCCGGCGTACTGCTCGCCGTACTGCCGCTGGTAGTGGTGTTCTCCCTGTTCGCCCGCAGCTTCATCGCCGACGCCACCAAGGGGGCGGTGCGCGAGTGAGGGACTGAGCCGGTCAGGTGCGCGGGCGGGAGCGGGCTCACTGCCCGCTGCCCGCGATCGCGGGCGGGTTCGGTACGAGCGACCGGCGATGAGGGAGGCCAGGGGCACGAGATCACCGGCGTCGTCGCTCCTGAAACACCTGGGAAACCGGCGTTTCCTAGATTCCGGCAGGTGCACCTGACAGTCCTTGACGCCCCCAACGAGTGGAGCCGGTTCGTCGAGGGCTCCATCGAACGCCGTATGTTGCTCGCCCTCGGCGACCGGCTCGGTACCAGGCTGCGTCCGAAGCCGCTCATGCTGCCCGACGGCAGCCGCGTCGAGGTCGAGGGGATCGACGACGCGGGCCGCGTACTCGTTCAACTCGTCAGCAATCAGGGCGCGTACAAGCCTGCCTACCGCAACAAGGTCATGGCGGACATGTCCAAGCTGCTCTGGCTGCGGGACTCCGTACCGACCGCCGAGCGCGCGGTGCTCCTGATCACCGAGTTGGTCGTGCAGGCGCTCGGCGGCTGGGTGGCGCGCGCGGCGGCGGACCTCGGGATCGAGATCTACGTCTTCGACGGCAACACGGCCGTAACGCTGCAAGACCGAACGTAAGGCCCTCGAAACAAACGGGGGCGGCGGAGCGAAACGCAAAGCTCCTACGGTCAAAGACACCTAAGCGGATTTCCGCGTGGCAGTCACCCGCACTCGCTACGCACGCTCTCCGACTTCCAGGACCGGGCCTTCGTGCTCGCTACATGGATGGGAGCGTGAAGGTGACTGGTACGCCAGCACTTGAACTGCGGTCGGTGCACCAGGTCTACGGATTCGGGTCGTCCGCGACCAATGCCTTCGACGATGTTCATCTGACGGTGCCGCCCGGCCGCTTCGTCAGCCTCATCGGCCCCAGCGGCTGCGGCAAGTCGACACTTCTGCGCCTTGTCGCCGGTCTTGAGCAGCCCGACCACGGCGAGGTCCGTGTGCACGGCGTCCCACCGGCGAAGGCGTGCGCCGCCAAGCTGATCGGCCTCGTGCCGCAGAGCCCGGCGTTGCTGCCCTGGCTGTCCGTGCTGCGGAACGTCACACTGCCGCAGAAGATCAACAAGGGTGCCGCCAGGCGCCGCGAGCGCATTGCCGGCTTCGCCGAGCGGGAAGCCTCGCCCTCCGCCCCCGACATGCGGGAACTCCTCGTCAAAGCGGGTCTCGGTGAGGCCATGGACAAGCTTCCGGCGGAGCTGTCCGGCGGTATGCGGCAGCGTGCCGCGATCGTGCGCGCCTTCGGCCTGCGGCCCGACGTGCTCGTCATGGACGAGCCGTTCTCGGCGCTCGACGAATTCACACGCGAGAGCCTGCAGGACCAACTGCTCGATCTCTGGGACGAGTTGAAGACGACGGTCCTGTTCGTCACGCACTCCGTGCCCGAGGCCGTCCGGCTCTCCGACACCGTGGTCGTCATGGCCCCGCACCCCGGCCGCATCGTGGACACCATCGACGTCGGCCTGCCCCGGCCGCGCGGTGAACGCCTCTTCGGGGAGCGCCGCTTCCACGAGTACGAGGACCTGATCCGAGACCGGCTTCGCCGTGCCTGGCACGGCGAAGCCGCGTGAGTGGGGGCGCGAAGAGATGACCGTAGCCGACGAACGCACCACCGCCCCGGCGACCGAGGCGGAGCCGCCCGTCGAGCCGTCGCGCTTCAGCCTCGGCCACCCGAGGTCCCGGATCGCATGGATCCGCCCGGCCGTCTGGCTGCCCCTCCTGGTGATGCTGACGATCCTCGCCGCCCTCTGGCAGTGGGGAGCCGAGGAACTGCCGTACCTGCTGCCGCCGCTTTCGGACATCGGCAGCTCGCTCACCACCCAGTTCGGCTACTACGTCGACAACGCCCTGGTCACCCTGGGCGAGGCGGTGGCCGGCCTCGCGATGGGGTTCGTCGCCGCGTTCGTCCTCGCGGTGCTGACCAGTGAACTCCCCCTCGTGCGCCGGGCGGTCATGCCGATCGCGGTCGTCCTCAACGTCACGCCGCTCGTGGCCATCGCACCGGCGCTGGTCGTGGCCTTCGGCTTCGGCCCGCTGCCCAAGCTCGTCATCGCCGGTCTGATCTGCTTCTTCCCGATCCTCATCAACACCGCGGCCGGTCTGCGGTCCGTGTCGCAGCAGGTACTGCAGGTGTACCAGACGATGGACGCCGACCGTATCGAGCTGCTGTGGCACGTACGCATCCCCAACGCGCTGCCGTACGTGTTCGCCGCGCTGCGCATCGTCTTCCCGCTGTCGATCGTCGGCGCCGTGGTGGCCGAGATGTCGGCGTCGGGATCGAGCGGCGGCCTCGGCACCGCGATCAGCGTGGCCTCCTCGATGAACCAGCTGCCGGTCGTATACGCCTCGATTCTCGTCCTCGCGGTGATGGGCGTGCTGCTGCTGCTCGTCGTGACGCTGGTCGAGCGCCGCGTGCTCCATTGGCACGACAGCGCGCACAACTGACGCGCCCTCATACCGACTTACCCGCACGTCGATCCACTCGTGGCCCGCGAGGGCGGAGCGCTCGACGCCGCATGCCCTCGTCCATGCCCCTCCCCGGCGCCTCTCGCCAGTCTGGAGTCACCCATGTCACCGACGTCACCCATGTCATCCACGTCCCCCAGGCAGTACCGCCTCATCAGATCCGGCCTCGCCTCCCTTGCCGCCGTCGCGCTGACGGCCGCCGGGGCCGAGTGGTACCGCATGCGGCCCGCCGAGGACGAACCGCGCGTGGTCAAGCGCGGTTACAGCGGCTTCCTCGGCACCGATCTCGACACGCGGCTGCACGCGGCCGGCTGCGACTGGCTCACCGTCGTGGGCCTTACGAGCGAGCGCTGCGTCGACGCGACCGCCCAGGACGCCGTGCAGCTGGACTGGCCCGTCGTCGTCCCCCGGGACGCGACGGCCGCCTACGACCTCGACGTCAACGCCGCGGCCCTCGTGCAGTTGGGACTCAACGTGGCCGTGCTCAGCGACACCGACGAGGTCGTCGAACTGTGGAAGAAGGGCGTGCGGTGAACGGCATGCACATCGGCTTCGACCTCTCCTTCGCCCACACCGAGGGTGCGTGGGCCCGGCAGGGCTCGTGGGTCGGGCAGGACTTCCCGGACGTACGCATGTACATGGAACTCGCGCGGACGGCCGAGCGGGCCGGCGTCGGCATGCTGTTCTTCGGCGACGGAAGCGGCATACCCAGCACCTGGCGCGGGAGCATCGAACCGGCCGTGGAATGGGGCATCCAGTGGCCGCGTCACGACATGTCGCCGGTCATCGCGGCCATGTCCACCGTGACCGAGAAGGTCGGCTTCGGTCTGACGTACTCGTCGACGTTCATGCATCCGTTCTACGTCGCCCGGCTGCTGAACTCGCTCGACCATGTGACGGGCGGGCGTATCGCCTTCAACGTGGTCGCCTCGACGCGTGGCGCGGACGCGGCGAACTACGGGTTCGCGGAGTTGATGGACCACGATCTGCGCTACGAGCGGATGGAGGAGTTCGTCGCGGTCTGCCGTGCGCTGTGGGACTCGGTGGCACCCGACGCCATCGTGCGCGACCGGGCCACGGGCCGGTTCGCCGACCCCTCGAAGGTGCACCCGATCGATCATCGAGGGCGCTTCTTCACCGTCAAGGGTCCACTCGCCTCCGTACCCAGTCCGCAGCACCACCCGCTCATCGTCCAGGCGGGCAACTCGCCCCGGGGCATTGCCGCTTCGGCCCGGCTGGCCGATCTCGTCTTCGGCTTCGGCGGCAACCTCATGGCCCAGCACCGCCACCGCAAACTGCTCGACGAGGCGCTCCTCGCCGAGGGGCGTGACCCGGCCGACGTGGGCATCCTCTGGGCCACGCAGGTCATCGTCGGCCGCACGACGGCCGAAGCGCGGGCACGCCGTGACGCGGTGCACGAGTTCTGGAACGAGGAGGCCGTCGCCACCTACCTGTCGCACAACGCCGGCTACGACCTCTCGACGCTGCCGCAGTCGTTCCGCCTGGCCGAGCTGCGCGACGAGATCGTGGCGGCCAACGCGAGTCCCGCGGGTCTTGTCGGCTCGCTCATCGCCGAGTTCGGTGAGGACCACACGATGAGCCGCGGCGAGTTCTTCGCGCACGGCCGCGGCAGGGCGACGGGGCTCGACCACAGCATCGTCGGCGATCCCGCCACCGTCGCCGACGCGTTGGAGGAGAACTTCGCCGCTACCGGATCGCGCGGCGGCTACATGTTCTCCAGCCCGCTGGCCATGCCCTCGGGCTTCGCCGAGATCAGCGAACTGCTGCTGCCGGAGCTGCGCCGCCGCGGCGCGCTCGCGCCTGCCTACCCCGGCGCCACGCTGCGCGAGAACCTGGCGGTCTGAGATGACCGCAGGGACGAGCGAGCGACGCCAATGGCTCGCCCTCGGCAGCCTGTGCGCGGGGTTCTTCATGCTGCTGCTGGACAGCACGATCACCTCGGTCGCGCTGCCCGCACTGATCACCGGCCTGCACACCACCGAGACCCTCGCGATCTGGGTCAACAGCGGCTACCTCATCGCTTACGCCGTGCCCCTGATCATCGCGGGACGGCTGGGCGACCGCTACGGCCACCGGCGCGTCCACCTGATCGGACTCGCGGCCTTCACCCTCGGGTCTTTGCTGTGCGCGCTGGCCCCCACCATCACGGCACTCATCGCATGGCGGGTGGTCCAGGGCATCGGTGCCGCGCTGATGACACCGCAGTGCCTCACCATCATCAAGGCGCTCTTCCAGCCGCCCCGCCTCGCCGTCGCGCTCGGCACCTGGGGCGCGGTCGGCGGAGCCGCGGTGGCCATCGGGCCACTGCTCGGCGGCCTGCTCGTCGCCGTCGGCGACTGGCCCGCGGTGTTCTGGGTCAACGTCCCGGTCGGCGTCGCCGCGATGGTCGCCGTGGCCGCGTTCGTACCCGCCCTCCCCCGCCAGAAGGCGGGCATCCCGGTGTGGGCGATCTGCGCGAACGCGACCGGCGTCGGCGCCCTCGTCCTCGGCGTCCAGGGCACGGACGCCGCGAGCGCGTACGTACTGGACGTACCCCGGTGGCTGCTCGCCACCGTTGGCACACTGGTCGTCGTGGGCATCGTATGGCTGCAACGCCGGGACGGACAGCGGGCGTTGGTGCCGATCGCGTTGCTGCGGAGCCGCGGGTTCGTCACCGCGCCCTGGGGTGCCGCCGCGGCGGCCTTCAGCGCCGGCTCGGCCATGATCCCCCTGATGCTCTACCTCCAGCAGGAGCGCGGTCTCGATCCCGGCGCGGCGGCCCTCACCCTCGTACCGATGGGCGTGCTGTGCCTGCTCGGCGCGCCCGTCTCGGCCCGGCTGAACAACGGAATCGGGCCCCGTGCGGTCGCCGTCATCGGCTCCCTCGCGCTCGTCCTGTCCATCGGAGCGTCGGCGGTGCTCGTCGCGACGGACGCGCCGGTCTCCGCGCTGACTGCCGCCTTCGCGGTGTACGGAGTGGCCAACTCGTTCGTCTGGTCACCCCTGTCGATCGCTGCGGTGACCGCGGTCGCTCCGGACCAGGTCGGGGCGGCGTCCGGCACGTTCAACGCCATGAAGCAACTCGGTGCCGTGCTCGGCAGCGCGGCCTGTGCCGTTCTGCTGGCCGGATTCGGCTACGCGGCCACCCTCGGCGGACTCGCCGCCGTCGGACTGCTCTGCGTCCTGGCGTCCGTGTTCCTCCGAGTCGACCGTCCCGGGGCCGGATCTCCCGCGGCGTCCGCCGCCGCGCCCCAACTACCCACAGGAGTCACCTGATGAAGGCTGTCGCCGTCGTCGGAAACCCCAAGGCCGGCTCGCGCACCCGCGATGCCGCCGAACGCCTCGCCGCGTCGCTGGGGCTGGACTGCGAGGTCGTGGAAGTCGTCGAACTCGGGGCCGGCCTGCTCGGCTGGGGCGACCCGGACGTCACCGCGGCCGTCGAGCGGGTGCGGTCCGCCGACATCGTGATCGTGGCATCGCCCACCTACAAGGGCACGTACACGGGCCTGCTCAAGGTCTTCCTCGACCAGTTCCCCACGGCGACCGGTCTCGCGGGCCAGGTGGCGCTGCCCCTCATGCTCGGTGCGGGCCCCGCGCACGCACTCGCCCCCGAACTCACCCTCAAACCAGTGCTCGTCGAACTCGGTGCGACCTGCCCCGCGCAGGGTCTCTACCAGCTCGACTCCACCTACACGACGGATGACTCACTCGCCCGCTGGGCCGAGCGGTGGAGTCGGATCGTGCTCGACGCCGCGAAGGCGAGGGCCGCACGATGACGCCCATGGAAGGGACGCCGATGGAAGACTTCACCTCGGATCCCGACGAGATGAAGAGGGCGTTCTCCGGATTCCCCTCAGGAGTCGCAGCCCTCTCGGCGCGCGTCAACGGCGACCCGACGGTCATGATCGTCTCGTCGTTCGCCGTCGGCGTCTCCTACAACCCGCCCATGGTCTCCTTCGCCGCCCAGCACAGCTCGACGACCTGGCCGGTACTGTCTCGCGCGCAGACGATCGGGATCTCCGTCCTGGGCGAGGGGCACAGCGACAAGACCCGGCAACTCGCCTCCCGCAGCAAGGCGAGCCGTTTCACCGACCTCGGCACGGTGGAATCAGCATCCGGCGCGATCTTCTTCGAAGGCGCGCCAGTCTGGCTGGAGTGCACCGTCGAGCACAGCTATCCGGCCGGCGATCACGACATCATCGTGCTGCGCGTGCTCGCCATGCTGTCCGACGACGACCGCAATCCGCTCGTCTGGCACCGTCAGACCCTCAAGATGCTGGACAGCTGACAGGGTGTGACCACCGCCGCCAGGAGCACCACAGATCCGGCTACGGGACATCCGACTCCTGATGCGGCGCGGCTCGACCCGACTGCCACTTCGGCGCACGTGCTGCGCCTGTTGTCGAGCGGGGCGCGCAGGCGCCGGCCCCGCTCGGCCCTGCACCCGGCGGTCAGGAACGCACCGGCCGGAGCGCCGTGGAGCAGTAGCGGACCTAGGCTGGAAGCTGCGGCTGGAAACCAGCCCTGACGGGCACAGCTGCCCGGACGGAGGCGTAGCGCGTGGACATGGCCGGCAAGCAGGATGCCCGCACTGCCGCGCTTGTGGTGGGCCCGGACGGCGTGGTGAGCGGCTGGAGCGAGAGCGGGCGGCTACTGCTGGGCTGGACGGCGGAGGACGCCGTCGGGCGCCCCGTGACCGACCTGCTGGCCGCTCCCCCACCACCCGGCTTCCCCGAGAGCTACGGCAGCGGCCCCGACCACACGGAGCTCGTCCCCCTGCGCCACCGGGACGGTTCCACGGTGGACGCTTTGGTGTCGGCTCACCCGCTGTTCGGCGCCGACGGCCGGGCACTGGGTCATGCGGTGACCGTCCACCTCTGGGAACGCCGCCCGGTGATCGCCGACCTGGCCTTCGAACAGTGCCCCTTCGCTCTGGGCGTCTACGACCCTGAGCTGCGGTTTCTGTGGATCAACGCCTCCTCGGGCCGGGTGATAGCGCATTCCGAGGAGCAAGTACTCGGTAAGAAGTACCGCGAGCTGTTTCCGGAATTCGACCGCGAGCTGTTTCCCGAAAGGGACGACAAGCCCTACACCGACCAGCTCGCCGAGGTGGCCAGGACGGGCGAGCCCGCGCGTCTCATCACCGTCTTCCACCCGCTCGGCAGCGACTACGCCAACGCCTGGGCCACCAGCATGTGGCCCGTCCGGGATGCCGAGGGCAGGGTCCGCGCGGTCGCCAACTGGGGATTCGACATGAGCGCCGAGTACTGGGCCCGGCAGCGCCTGCTCATCCTCAACGAGGCCAGCAGCGGCATCGGCCGGACGCTCGACGTGCTCGGCACCGCCCAGGAACTGGCCACGACCCCGGTGCCGGGATTCGCCGACCGCGTCACCGTCGACCTCTTCGACGAGGTGCTGCACGGAGAGGAACCGCCCCTTTCCCCTTCCTCCGCCTCCGGCGAGGCCATCACGCTCAGCCGCGCCGCCCAGCACAGCGCGAAGTGTGACACCGACCGGGCTCCCGGGCGCCCGATGCCGGTCAGTCACGCTCCCGGTTCCGTCGCCACCCGCTGCATGGCCACCGGCAGGTCCACGGTTCAGCTCGCAGCCGAACCCGGCCACGGCGGCGAATGGGCCTTCGGGCCCGGGCTCGCCGCCGACCCGGCCCACTGGCCGCCGGGCAACCCGTTGATCGACGAGTCCATCGCCGCGGATGGGCTGACCGGCCGGATCACCGTGCCGCTCCGGGCCCGCGGCGCGCTGCTCGGCGTCGTCGAGTTCTCCCGCAGCGACCGGCCCGAGGCCTTCACCGCCGACGACCTGATCCTCGCCGAGGAGCTGACCGCCAAGGCAGCCGTCGCCATCGACAACGCCCGCCGGTACTCGCGCGAGCGCACGACCGCGCTGACCCTGCAACGCAGTCTGCTGCTGCAGCAGCTGCCGAGCCAAGAGGCGCTCGAGGTGGCATCCCGCTACCTGCCCGCCGGGACCGGCGCGGAAGTGGGTGGTGACTGGTTCGACGTCATTCCGCTCTCCGGTGCCCGGGTCGCCCTGGTCGTCGGCGATGTGGTCGGTCACGGCCTGTACGCCTCGGCCAGCATGGGCCGGTTGCGCATGGCGGTCCGCACGCTCGCCGACGTGGACCTGCCGCCGGACGAGTTGCTGACCCACCTGGACGACCTGGTCATCCACCTCGCCAGCGACCTCCAGCCCGCCGGCCGCTTCCAGCCGACCGGCGAGTTCGGGGCCACCTGCCTGTACACCGTCTACGACCCGGTCTCCCGCCGCTTCACACTGGCGAGCGCAGGTCATCCGCTGCCGCTGATCATCTCCCCGGACGGCACCAGGACCCCGGCACCCGCACAGCCGGGACCACCGCTCGGCATCGGTGGACTGCCTTTCGAGGCCACCGAACTCGAGCTGCCCGAGGGCAGCCTGCTCGCTCTCTACACCGACGGACTGGTGGAGAGCCGCGAGCGCGACGTCGACCAGGGGATCGCCGACCTGCTGCGGGTCCTGAACCATTCGGCCACCTCACTGGAGGGCCTCTGCGACACGGTGATGGACGCCATGCTTCCCGAACGCCGCACCGACGACGCCGCCCTGTTGCTCGCTCGCACTCACGCGCTGGATCCCCGGCATGTCGCCGACTGGGACGTCGTACCCGACCCCGCGCAGGTGCCGCGCGCCAGGAAGTTCACCCTCGACCAGCTGGAGGCCTGGGGCCTGGAGGAGGCGTCATTCGTCACCGAACTGGTTGTCAGCGAGCTGGTCACCAACGCCATCAGATACGGCGAGCCCCCGATCAGGCTGCGGCTGATTCGCGACGCCTCCCTGATCTGCGAGGTCTCCGACGCCAGCAACACCGCACCGCACCTACGCCGGGCGCGCGCCTTCGACGAGGGCGGCCGGGGCCTGCTGCTCGTCGCCCAGCTCACCCAGGGGTGGGGTACCCGGCACACCACCGACGGCAAGACGATCTGGTGCGCGCAGGCCCTCACCGAGCCCGAGCCGCGATGAGATCCGAGCCCGGCGGGCCGTCGCCGGGCTCCCGGCAGAGCGGCGACGGCCTGCGCGTCAGCAAGGACGCCGAGCCCACGGCACACACCCCTCGGAAGCCGAGTGCGGAGTCGGCTCTGAAGCATGAGTATCGAAGCGCTTCAACGTGCCATTCTTCCTGACGGACCACCAATGGACCAGCAGAAGAAAGTATCTCGTGGTTGGGACCCTTGTTTCACACGAAAATTGTCCGTTAACTTACGCCCATAGGTGAAGCGCTTCGACAGTCGCCGCGGGAAGGCCGCCGCCATGAGTCATGAGTTGAACCGCAGAAGCTTCGTCAGCGCAGCAGCCTCGGTCGCGTGAGCAGCCCCACCGACCCGCTGCCCTCCGGTCTGCGGGTCGGTGGCCCTGTGTCCGAAGCAGTTCGCCGAGCAACACGCACCCGACGGCCGCCACTGGCAGGTACTGCTCCACCTGCGGGACACCGCCGCCCGTGTCGACCTGCTCCACCCCTCGGTCAGCCGGGCCGTTTCCGCCTGGATGCCCGACACGGCCGCGCTGAGCCTGCCCACCACGCCGTCCGCCGTCCTGCTCCGCATCGCCCCCACGGCCCCCGGCGCTCCCTGAACCACCCCACGCCCGCATCACGAATCGACGAGAGGACCCATCGGGTGCCCCCTCTGCGCCAGCCGGACGGACGCTTCACCAACCCCGTGATCCCCGGCTTCCACCCCGACCCCAGCGTCTGCCGCGTCGGCGACGACTACTACCTGGCCTGCTCCAGCTTCGAGTACTTCCCCGGGGTGCCCCTCTTCCACAGCCGCGACCTGGTGCACTGGACGCAGATCGGCAACGTCCTGGACCGGCCGGACCAACTGCGCCTGCCCGCTTCCATGTCGTCCTCCGGCGGGATCTACGCCCCCACCCTGCGCCACCACGACGGCCGCTTCTGGCTGATCGTCACCAACTGCAGCGAGGGCGGCGGCAACCTGATCGTCACGGCCACCGACCCCGCCGGACCGTGGTCTGACCCCGTCTGGGCGCCGGGTGTCCCCGGCATCGATCCCGACCTGGTCTGGGATGAGGACGGCACCTGCTGGTGCACGGTCGCCGGGGTCTCACAGGTCCGTATCGACCCGTCCACCGGGCAGACGTACGGAACACCGCACAGGCTCTGGTCCGGCGGGCTCGGCGCCAAGGCCCCGGAGGCGCCGCACCTGTACCGGATCGGCGACTACTGGTACCTGCTCATCGCCGAGGGCGGCACCGAGCGCGGCCACGGTGTCTCGATCGCCCGCGGTCGTTCGCCCCAAGGCCCGTTCGAGCCGTGCCCGGCCAACCCGATCCTCACCCATCGCGGCACCGACCACCCCGTCCAGAACACCGGGCACGCCGACCTGGTCCAAGGCCCCGACGGCTCCTGGTGGATGGTGCTGCTCGGCGTACGACCGGGCGGCGGCACGCCGGGCTGGCACGTGCTCGGCCGCGAAACGTTCCTGGCCCCCGTGACCTGGGGGGACGACTGGCCGGTCGTCGGCGAGGTCGCCCTGGACCTGCCCGAGCTCCCGTGGCCGCTCAGCCTCGGCCCTGTCGAGGAGCACCGGGACGACTTCGAGCTCGCCGAACTGCGACCGTCCTGGATCTCCCTGCGCGACCGGCCCGCCGAACACTGCACCACCAAGGAGCGCCCCGGATGGCTGACGCTCCGCGCGCGGGGCGGCTCCCTGGACGAGCCCGACGTGGTGTTCACCGGCCGGCGCCAGCAGCATCTGTCGTGCCGTGCGCGCACTCTGGTCGATGCCGCGGAGGGAAGCGGTGGCCTCGCCGTCCGGCTCGACGAGCGGCACCACTACGCGATCGAGGTGTCCGCCGCGCGGGTGCGGGTGGTCGCGCGTGTCGGCTCCCTGCGCACGGTCGTGGCCGAACAGTCCGTGCCCGCCGGACCGGTGGTCCTCGCCGTCACGACCACGGAACCGCCGTCTCCGCACGGACCGTGCACCGGACCCGACGTCGTCTCCCTCGGCGTCGAGCAGCCCGACGGCACGTTCACCGAGCTCGCGACCCTCGACGGCCGCTACCTGTCGACCGAGGTCGCCGGCGGCTTCACGGGCCGGGTCATCGGCATGTACGCCGCGGCAGGCACCGTCCGCTTCGACTGGTTCGACTATGAGCCCCTCGACGACTGAACCAGGCCCCTCCCTCTGCTGACAGGGACGCAGGACGCTCCGCCATGTGGCGACGAGGGTCGGCTGACACGTCCTCACCGACCGGCTCGGCGGTCCGGCCCTGAACCCGGGAACGGCACGACACACATCACCTGATGAACCTGCGGCGGCAGGCGTGGCCGACGGTGGCGCCTGGTCGCCGCCCGACCACGGACCGGATCACCCCCACCACCGACCGAAAGGCATGGCACATGAAGGACATACGCAGAACCGCGCACCATCGCAGCCGCGGCCCCGGACGCCTGGCCGGCCTGCTGATGGCGTTGCTCGTCGTCCTGGGGCTGTCCGGCAGCACCGCGATCGCCGCGCCCGGCGGCACGGCACCGCAGGCACGCGCCGCGGTCAGAGTTCCGGACCGCGCCATGGACGCCGTCGCGGCGATGCAGCCCAGTTGGAACCTGGGCAACACCCTGGACGCGATTCCGGACGAGACGTCCTGGGGCAACCCGCTCGTCACCAGGGACCTGTTCAAGACCATCCGCGCCGAGGGCTTCCGCAGCGTCCGCATCCCGGTGACCTGGACCGACCGCCACTCCGCCACCGCCCCCTACACCATCGACGCCGCGTTCATGAGCCGCGTCGAGCAGGTGGTCGACTGGGCGCTCGCCGAGGACAGGGCCTCCCACGAACGGAACGTCGTCGGGCAGCTCGTCGATCGGGTCGAAGACGACGAACGGGATGCCCTTCGCCGCCAGTAGGTCCCGCTCGGCTTCCGAGAGCTGCGCGACCGACAGGACACATCGAGGGCGCCGGCCGACCGTGTCGTCCATGGTCATGCCCACCGTGTCATGGAGACCGAACTCCGACACCAGGATGCGGCGCTTCCGGGCGCATCCGACCAACCGAGCTGCGGCGATTCACTCGCTGGAGCTTCGAATGTTTCGACATGACCGACGAATCATGCGAGGGCTCTTGACGGCGTTCATCGGCCCCCTATCATCCAGTTTGCTCGACAAATCGACACACATTCGAGATTCCGAACACGCCAGAGTCGCTCCACTCGAACCCGGCAGGGCACCTCCGGGTTGCGCCACCGCAAACGGCCGAGCCGCAAGGAGCACGCCACGCATGCATATGTCATGGCCCCATCAACCTCTCTCCCGTCGTCGCGCGCTGGCGGCCGCCACCGGCCTGGCCACCGGCGCGGTCCTCCCGCCGGCCGCAGCCCAAGGGCCGGCCCGCGCAGCCGCCGCGGCCTACACGAACCCGGTGATCTGGCAGGACTTCGCGGACATCGACGTCATCCGCGTCGGTGACACCTTCTACGCCTCGGCCTCGACGATGCACTACTCGCCGGGCGCGCCCGTCCTGCGGTCGTACGACCTGGTGAACTGGGAGATCGCCGGTCACTCGGTGCCCGTGCTCGACTTCGGCGCCAAGTACGACCTGGACGGTGCCCGTGGCTACGTCAGAGGGATCTGGGCGTCGTCACTGGCCTACCGGCCGAGCAACAGGACCTTCTACTGGCTCGGCCAGATCGACTTCGCCCGGACGTACGTCTACACCGCCACCGCCGCCGAGGGGCCTTGGAACAGGCTGACGACGATCAGCACCCCCTACTACGACGCGGGGTTGCTCATCGACAGCGACGACACCCTCTACGTGGCGTACGGCAACACGACCATCAGCGTGGCCCAGCTCTCGCCCGACGGCCGCACCCAGGTTCGCACCCAGCAGGTGTTCACGACACCGTCGAGCGTCGGCACCCTCGAGGGCTCCCGCTTCTACAAGATCAACGGGCAGTACTACATCTTCCTGACCCGGCCCGCGAACGGCCAGTACATCCTGAAGTCCTCGAGCGGCCCCTTCGGTCCGTACACGATGCGGCAGGTCCTGCTCGACCTGCGCGGGCCGATCCCCGGCGGTGGTGTCCCGCACCAGGGCGGGCTGGTACAGACGCAGAACGGCGCCTGGTACTACATGGCCTTCGTCGACGCCTACCCCGGTGGCCGGATGCCCGCCCTGGCGCCCGTCACCTGGACCTCGGACGGCTGGCCGGTCGTGCAGCTCGTCGACGGCGCATGGGGCACCTCGTATCCCAGCCCGGCCGTGCCCCCTCCGCCTCGCCCGGTGACCCCCATGACCGGCGTCGACACCTTCGACGGCCCGACCCTGAAACCGCGATGGGAGTGGAACCACAACCCGGACAACACCAAGTGGTCGGTCGGCAACGGGCTGACGCTGCAGACAGCGACCGTCACCCACGACCTCTATTGGGCCCGCAACACCCTGACGCACCGCATCCAGGGCCCCACCTCCACCGCCACGGTCCAGCTCGACCACTCCGCGATGCGGGACGGCGACCGGGCCGGACTCGCGCTGCTGCGCGACTCCTCCGCCTGGATCGGCGTCAAGCGTGACGGCGGCGTGCCGCGGGTGGTGATGGTCGACGGGCTGACCATGGACGGCAGTTGGAACACCACCGGCACCGGCAGGGAGGTCGCGAGCGCGGCCGTGTCGGGCAGCCGCGTCTGGCTGCGCGCGAGCGCGGACATCCGCCCCGGCGCGGCACGCCCCGGCACCTTCTCCTACAGCACCGACGGCACCACCTTCACCCGCCTCGGACCCGCCTTCTCCCTGGGCAACGACTGGCGGTTCTTCATGGGATACCGATTCGCCCTCTTCAACCACGCCACCCAGGCACTCGGCGGCGCGGTCCGCGTCACGCGGTTCGAGCTGTCCACGCCCTGAACGATCGGAGGATCGCACACCCAACCCCCCACCCAATTCGAACGCATCCCTGTCAGAAAGCCGAGGTACCCGTCATGCGCCGCAGACTCCTCGCCCTGGTGGCAGCACTCTCCTCACTGCCGCTGGCGCTCGCCGCCGCCCCCTCCGCCCACGCGGCCCACCCGACGACCATGACCAACGGGTTCTACGTGGACCCCGACTCCAGCGCGAAGCGGTGGGTCGCCGCCAACCCCGGTGACGGCCGGACACCCGCGATCAACGCCTCCATCGCCAACACACCGACGGCCCGCTGGTTCGGCTCCTGGAGCGGCACCATCGGCACGGCCACCGGCGCGTACGTGGGCGCCGCAGACGCCCGGGACAAGCTGCCCGTCCTCGTCGCCTACAACATCTACAACCGCGACTACTGCGGCGGGCACTCCGCGGGCGGAGCCTCCTCGCCGTCCGCCTACGCGAACTGGATCGCCCAGTTCGCGGGCGGGATCGCGGGCCGCCCCGCCATCGTCGTCCTCGAACCGGACTCCCTCGGGGACTACGGCTGTATGACCCAGGCCCAGATCGACGAACGAGAAAGCATGCTGACCGGAGCGCTCGCCGAGTTCAACCGTCAGGCTCCCAACACCTGGGTCTACCTCGACGCCGGCAACCCGGCCTGGGCGAGCGCGGCGACCATGGCCCAGCGCCTCCACGAAGCCGGCCTCCGACAGGCCCACGGTTTCTCGCTCAACGTCTCCAACTACCTGACCACGGCCGAGAACACCGCTTACGGCAACGCGGTCAACAGGGAACTCGGCGCCCGGTACGGCTACACCAAGCCGTTCGTCGTGGACACCAGCCGCAACGGCAACGGCTCCAACGGCCAGTGGTGCAACCCTTCAGGCCGCCGTATCGGAACTCCCACCCAGCTGGGCGGAGGCGCCGAGATGCTCTTGTGGATCAAGGTCCCGGGCGAGTCCGACGGCAACTGCGGCGTGGGAACCGGCTCCTCGGCCGGAGAGTTCCTCCCGGAGGTCGCCTACAAGATGATCTACGGCTACTGATCCGAGGCCGCCCACGATTCGCGGACTACAACGCGCTGCGGGCCGAGGCCGACCGCGCCCGAGAAGGACGCGGACCGACCTCGGCCCTGGTGCCGGAGTTGGAGTCGGACGTCCGCAGGAACGAGAACACCTGGTTCGACCCGTTGGTGCCCTTGTAGACGTTCCAGTTGTGGCCGCCGACGACCAGCACCCGGTCTCCGCCTGGGCGGACGGCGTCGAACTGCGGATACACGCCTTCGCCGACGGCTCCGAGCACACCGTGGTGATCCCCAGCACCGACGGCCCCGGTGAGACGGCCCGCTTCCACCTGCGCCGCCGGGGCGACCGCCTGCACGTGACCACCGACAGCCCGCACCCGTGGCAGCTGCGGATCGGCGGCCCGGACGCAACCGTGCACACCCGGCCCGCCGGCACCTCGGAGACCGGCCTGCCGTACCGGGCCTGAACCCGACAGTCAGGACGGGGCCTCTGCGGGCCCCGTCCTCAGCGTCGTCAGGCCAGGCCGAACCGCTCGGCGTGCACCTGCAGGTGGGGAACCTTCAGACTGCGCAGGGCGCTGAGCACGGCCGAGGTCATCGCTGGCGGGCCACAGACGTACACGTCGCGTTCGGTGATGTCGGGAACCAGGGCACGGAGGCTCTCCGGCTCGAACGGCGGGCTGCCTTCCCCCGTGCGGCCGGTGAGCAGGTGCAGTTGCCCACCGCGGTCCGCGACCAGGGTTCGTACCTCGTCGACCAGCACGGCGTCGTCCTCGCTGCGCACCCGGTAGAGCACGACGACGTCACCGGCCGGTTCCTCCTCCAACAGGGCTCGAACCGGCGTGATCCCCACTCCTCCGGCGATCAGCAGCGCGCCGGGCCGCGTTCGATGCAACGAGGTGAACGCCCCGTACGGCCCCTCGACGAACGCGCGGCTCCCGACCGGGACATGGCGCAGGCCGGCGCTGGCGCTGCCGACCGCCTTGGCAGTCAGGCGCAACGTGCGGCCGTCGGGTGCCGCCGACAGCGAGAACGGATTGGCAAGCCACCAGTGGTTGTGCCCGGGGAACCGCCAGATGCAGAACTGGCCCGCCCTGGCCGGCAGCCTGTCGAGGTGACGGCCGGTGACGTGCACCGACACCACGTCGTCCGACTCCGGCACCACCGCCGTGACCTCGAACCGGTGATAGGCGTTGCGCCACAGAGGCATCACGATCCGCCCCGTGACCAGGGAACCGAAGGCGAACAGCCACAGGACCCACCAGTAGATCATCGCGGGCGCGGAGGAGCTGAAGGTCGTGGTCTCCTGCAGCTGGTGGACGAACGCCAGGCCCAACGCCAGG
The DNA here is from genome assembly GCF_000716805.1 of Streptomyces yerevanensis. Classification (NCBI taxonomy): domain Bacteria; kingdom Bacillati; phylum Actinomycetota; class Actinomycetes; order Kitasatosporales; family Streptomycetaceae; genus Streptomyces; species Streptomyces yerevanensis. The sequence continues at coordinate 24,598 of NZ_JNWJ01000003.1, forward strand.
TACAGCAGCAGGTGCACGCCGTGCCAGGTCTCGTACCGCAGCCGCCGCCTCACCTGCCGGGCGGAGACCGCGGCGACCACGACGACGATCGCCGCGGCCAGCATCCCGAGCAGGGAAGCCGGCACTCCGGCCAGCGCGAAGAACGTCTTCGTCATCGACGCGTCATCGAGCCGCGCGTAGCCCAGCACCACCAGCACGGCGTGGGTGAGGAGGGTCCACAGCAGGGTGAAGCCGACCCACCGGTGCCACACCGTCAACCGGTCCATGCCGATACGGCGGTCGAGCCACGGCAGCCGGGCCACCAGCAGCAGCTGGAACAGCATCAGCACGGCGGCGTGCAGGCCGAAGAACTTGGCGACCGTGAGCACCCCGTTCTTGCCGGTCCCGGCGGTGAGGAACAAGACCTCGACGATCACCAAGTTGACGATGACAAACGTCCACAGCGCCCACCGCGCCGCGACGACCGGAAGTATGGTGCCCCGTCGCACCTGTGTACTTGTCGCCCCCACCGTTTCCCCCTCTGTGCATGTGACGCACTGGCGCCCGGTACCCGAGAGGTCGCGGCGGACCCGAGCGTCCCGCTCCGATACGGCCCCTGGGCGGGGCAAGAATACGGAGCATGGCGAGAAGTTGACCCTGCTTGGCCTCAACTGTTCTTGTTTCGCGCCCGCAGGGGTGTGGACCGGCATCGGTTCCTGCAGCCGGTCCTGGCCCCTCGCCGGTCGCCGACATCCCTGTCGGCGTCGGGTCAGCTCGTCACGCGGAAGGTGGCGTCGCCGCGCCCTGTCGCCGTGGTGATCGGGTCGAGGCGGAGTTGGTAGGCGTAGTGGCGGATGTAGCGGTCGGGGTGGTTGTACGACTGGAACGACGACCAGCTTGCGTCGGCGAGTCCGGCGACCTTGCGGAAGGTGGCGTCCGCGGCGAACTGGGTGGTGCCGTCGTTGTAGGCCAGCTGGAAGTCGTATCCGGAGTGCCGCAGGAAGTAGCCGGGGAAGTTCACCGACTCGAAGGAGACGGTGCCGGAGCCCGCCAAGCCCGTCCTCAGCCGGAACTGGGAGTCGGCGGCGGGGCTGACATTGGGGTCGATGCGCACGTCCATGTTGGCGTGCCGCACGTACCGGTCCTGGAAGTTGTACGACTGGAGCCGGTTGACCGTGGTGTTGGGCCAGCGGGCCTGTACGCGGCTCTCCTCGGCGGCCGTCAGGTTCAGGATCGAGCCGTGGCGCTTCTTGGTGCCGCCCAGGTTGTAGCTGCCCGACGCCGGGAGCTTGTAGGTGCCGGAGGCGGACGGGTTGGTCGTCGTGACCGGCATGTAACCGCGTCCCGAGGCGTACTGGTCGAGGTAGAGGGTCCACTCGTTGCGGTCGCGGAACTTCAGCCACATCGGACCCTCGACCTGGGAGCCGGTCAGTCCGATGCCGGAGAGGTTGCCGAGGTTGGTCCAGGTGCCGAGGATCGAGTTGCTGCCTTCGAGGGTGATCTGGCCGTCACCGGAGGCCCGTACGTAGCGGTAGTCGCCGACGCCGCTCGGCATCTCGACGATCTGGGTGTCGATGATTTCCTGGGTGCCGGGGCGCTCGATGTAGACCTGCGGGGTGGTGATGGAGCGGAAGTCGCTGGTGCGGGCGTAGTAGATGCGGTGCTTCGTTGCGCCGTTGAGGGGCTTGTTCGTCGCCCAGTACAGGACGTAGTCGTTGGTGGCCGGGTTCCAGATCGCCTCCGGCGCCCACGCGTTGCGTCCGTCGGGAATCGCTCCGGCGACGTTGAGCAGCCACGGCTGCGACCAGGTGACCAGGTCCGTCGACTCCCACACCACGAGGTTGCGGCTGCCGTTGTTGATGGAGTCCGACCATGACTGTCCGCAGTCGATGCACAGGTCGGTCGCGATGATCCAGTACTTGCTGCCGTCGGGGGAACGGACCAGTGCGGGGTCACGCACCCCACGCGTGCCCACCGTGGAGCGCAGGGTCATCCCGCCACCGTTGAGGTCACTCCAGTTCAGGCCGTCCGTGCTGTGCGAGAAGTAGATCTGCTGACCGGTCGCCCCCTCCCCGATGAAATGCGTCATCAGATAGCCCGGATCGGCGGCGGCAGCCCGCTCCGGTGCGGTCAGGGCTTGGCCTGTGAAGAGCAGGCACACGGCGAGCAATATCGCCGACAGCCGGGCGCGAAGCGCGGACATGTCCATCTCCTGTCGTTCTGCGAATGCCGCTATCGGGCGAAAAGGAGCGAAGCGGGGGCAACCGGGAGCCGGGCTCAGTGTTGGCGGGGCAGGGCCGACTGCCACGCGACGTGGAAGGGATGGTCGGATCCGGGCAACGGTTCCTGTCCGGCCAACATGAATGTGCGACATATCGAACGATGTTCGCGATGTCGCGCAGACGTTAAATGTGAGTAACGGGGTGCGTCAATACTTTCGGCATGTGACAGGCCGTCCGGATACGCCTGCCGCGGAACTCCGGTACGCCACAGTGAGAAATCGACGGCAACCTTTTCGCTCTCGGCGGCCACTGAGCAGTGCACCATCAGCTCGATCTTCCGAACGGACAGGTATGAAGACAGCGAGGCAGGCCGCACGTCAGCGCAGGCAAAGACGCAGGCTTGTGCTGGGAACCACCTTGGCGGTGACCGCCGCGGGCGTTCTCGCCTACCTGGTCATGGGGCTCCCCGGCCGCGAGGTGGAGGCAGGGCATGCCGCGGCCAAGCCCGTCGCCACCACCAAGGTGAGAACCACCCCCACGAAGGGCACCCCGAGCGCGTCGGCGACCCCTCCCGCGACCAGCACACCGAAACCGAAACGGACACCGAAGGCCGCTGAGAAGACCCGTGCGGCACGCCCTTCGGCCAAAGCCACCCCGCGGCCCCCGCGAACGGCGCCCACCACACCAACGTCGGCAGGGCGGATTCGGCCCAACACCCCCTACACCGGGGTCGCCACCGCCTACGAGGCCGCTGACGGAAACGGCGCCTGCTTGTTCGGCCCGAGTCCCGACCTCATGATCGCGGCCATGAACACCACGGACTACGAGACGTCCAGGGCATGCGGCGCGTACGTGCTCGTCCGCGCGGCCAACGGCAAGTCGGTCACGGTACGGATTACCAACGAATGCCCCCTGCCCTGCGCACCAGGGCAAATCGACCTCAGCCAACAGGCCTTCGCCAAGCTCGCCGATCTCAAGGTCGGCCGGATACCGATCACCTGGCAGCTACTGAGTCCCAGCACATCCGACACGATCTCCATCAGGTACAAGACCGGGTCCAGCCCATATTGGTGCGGCATCCAGGCGATCGGCCACCGCAACCCGGTCGCGCGCTTGGAGGTCCGGACCGGTGGCGGCTGGCGGCAGTTGCCCCGCACCGAATACAACTACTTCCTCTCCGAAAGCGGCAGCGGGTGCGGCGGCTCGATCAGAGTCACGGACATCTACGGAGAACAACTGACCATCACCGGGATCGCGCTGCGGCCGAACGTCGCGCAACCGACCGGGGTTCAGTTCGCCCGGCACTGACGACGGTTCCGGCAGCAAGCTCGGAGCGCTGCGTCGGCGGGCCGCGGAGCGCTCCGAGCGAGCCGGTCAGAACGGGTAGGTCAGAGCGGGCAGGTGTCCATCCAGCGCGTGACCAGGGATGTGTTGTTCTTGTCGGCGTCACGTACGGGACCGCACAGGAACGGGCTGAAGCGGGTGTCGGCACGCAGCCAGAGGCTGAGGAACGACACGATCCACTTGCCCTGCTTGGCCTTGTTGCCGGAGCCCGTCATCGGGCACAGGTGGTCGCCCGGAACCTCGATGTAGAGCTTCTCGGCCCGGGACATGGAGTTGTACCAGGGCACCGCGTAGCTGTTGCCGTGGGCGACAGGGTCGCTTTGGCAGGTCAGGAAGAACGTGGGATCGGTGACCGCGGAGAAGTTCTGGTTCGGGTAGTACGGGGCCGTGGGCACGCCCGCCCGGAAGCGCGCGTCGTCCCGGAGGGCCGCCATCACGCCCCCGCCGCCCATCGAGTGACCGACCGCGCCGAGCGTGCCGTTGACCTTCCCGGATATCGGGTTACCGGGGGCGTTGCCGAGCGCGAGCAACTGGGTGCCGGCGGCGGTGATTTGGCGGCCGCGCGATGCGGGATCGTCGGTGAGTGTGTTGGTGCCGACGTTGATGACGACGAAGCCCCAGGAGGCGAGGCGGGGTGCCAGCCACTGCAGGTTCTGCTGTGTGCCCTGATAGCCCGGCATCAGTACGACGCCCGGATACGAGCCACTGTTCCTGGGGTACGTGACCGTGCCGGAGCCGTACCCGGTTGGGCGGGGAACGGTGTAAGTGGCGGTGGCCAGCGGCCCGTTGGTGGCCTCCAGGGAGGCAGTCGTCGGGTCCGGGACGGCTGCGGCCGCCGGTGGGGCGGCGGCTGTCAGCAGAGTCAGCGCCAAGCCGATGGTGGTCACCAGGGCGATCAGTGCCGTCATGGCGCGGGGTCGGGTCCGTAACTGCACGGTCGTGTTGGTCGAACGACGGGATGGATCCATTGATTTACCTCCGGATAGCGGTGAGAGCGCGGTTAACCGGACAGTGGTGTGCGCGAAGGGTCGCCGCGTGCGGCGGCTACCGGGACTGTTCGAAGAGCCAGTCGATGACCACGTCGTTCTCATACGTCTGGGCCCATGAGAGATGTGGGTTCACCGGTGTCGTTCCGGGCGTGTAGCTCGTGAACAGTACGTGGCTGCGCGTGGCCCGGGCCTGCCGTAGGAGTTCCCGCGAACGGGCCTCGAACTGTGCCTTCGGCAGATCGTTGGCCCACTCCCCACGGGTGACCCGTGCGCCGGCGGTCTCCAGCGCGTTCATCAGTGTCCAGGTGCCGGGCTTGCCGAACCGGCCCTCCCGGTAGGGGACGACCGGGTCGTCGACGGAGTGGTCGGCCCAGATCGGGATGTGCGTGATCCTGTCCATGGTGGCCGGGTCGCCCCAACCGGCCGTGGGCAGGGCAGCCGCGAAGACCTCGGGGCGCTTCGCCAGCAGGCTGTAGATGCCGCGTCCGCCTGAGGACAGGCCGACGAGATAGAGCCGGGCTGTGTCCACGTTTCGGGAGTGCTCGCTCACGAAGGTGTCGATGAGTTCGATCAGCGCGGCCTGGACCTTGGCGTCGGTCCAGTCCGTGCCGTCGGGGCCGTCCATGGGACGGGGCAGGGGGATCTGCGGCGAGAGGACGAACGCGGGGTCGCGACGCTGTCGTTCCGGTTTGGCGAACGTGACCGCGATCCGGTTGGAGGTGAGCTGGGTCATGTTGTTGTCGGCGACTTCGCCACCGCCGTGCAAGGTGACGACGAGTGGGTACCGCTTGCGCGTCTGCGGGTTCCGTACGAATCCCTCGGGCTGGTACAGCCGGAAGTCCAGTTCAAAACCCGCGGAGTCGGTGAAGGAACCGGCGGCGAAGTCGTCGACCACGGGAGTGATGACGTCGTCGTTCCGGCTCGCGAACGGGCCGGCCTTGAGTACGGGTTCGCCTTCCGGGGTGTGCACGTCCGCCACCTGCCTGACGGAGTAGGCGCGGTCGAGCGGAAGAGGATCGGTGCTGCCCACGGCCCGCGCGTTGGAGTCGTTCGGGTCGAGTTCGATGATCAGACGGTCCCCCGGCCGTCCCGGGCGAGATCGGTCGTCCACTTCGGCGGTGGTGCTGGAGTAGATCCGGGTCACCGTGCGAGCCGCTGTCTGCCCGCCCACGGTGGCCTTCACTTGGAAGGCCGAGGGCGGGATCCCCCCGCCGCGTAGGTCAATGCGGTACGCGTACTGGAGGGCGACGGCTGTCACCAGCCAGTTGTTTCTCGGCGTCACCCGCGTGACGAGGTCCGTTCGCAGGACCGGATTGCGCCCCGAAGTCGCTGGTCGTTCTTGGGAGTTGACTGTCGTGGTGTCGGCGGCCGAGGCGGTTGCCGTGCTCACGGCCGGTGCCGCGACCGCACCTGCTGTGACTGCGAGTGCCGTACGTCTGGTGATACGTCTCATGCGTCGTCCTCGTCTCGGTCGGTGGGGCACCCGGCTCGAGTGCCTGGTGTGTGTGGAGGTGTTCGTCCTGCCTCCAACTCCCGGAAGCAGGCGGCATGTTGGAGGTCTGAGCGGCATGTGCGGTGGCTGCCGGGAGCCCGCGGTCGGCGGGGACTCCGCTCAGGCCCGGGACACCGGTCACAGGGGGAACGCACCGGTCAGCAGGGCACCGGCGGTCATGACCAGGGTGGTGGCGAAGGCCCAGCGGAAGATGAAGCGCTGGTGTTCGCCGAGCGACACACCGCTCATGCCGACCAGGATGAACGTGGACGCGGTGAGCGGACTGAGCGGGAACCCCGTGGTCATCTGGCCGAGAATGGCGGCCCTGGCGACCTCGGCCGGGTCCGTGCCGAAGCCCTGCGCGGTCTCGGCGAGTACGGGCAGTACGCCGAAGTAGTAGGCGTCCGGGGTGAAGACCAGGCTCAGTGGCATGCCCGTGACGGCCACCGCGACGGGCAGATGCGAGCCGAAGGAGTCGGGGACGACGGAGACGAGCGCCTCGGCCATCTCGTCGATCATCCTGGTGCCGGTGAGGATCCCGGTGAGGACGCCGGCCGCGAAGATCATCGTGGTGACCAGGACCACGCTCTTGGCGTGCTTGTCGAGCAGCGCCTGTTGCTGTTCCCAGGTGGGGTGGTTGACCAGCAGCGCGATCGCGAACCCGAGGACGAACAGCACCGGAAGCGGCATCACTTCCTGGATCAGGCAGACCACGAGGGCGATGGTGAGCAGGAGATTGAAGATGTTCAGCCAGGTCCGCCAGGTCCGCGGCATCGGCGGGACCCGGACGGTGCCGGGCCCGTCCCCGGGAGCCCCAAGGGCCTGACGCTCCCCGTCAGCCGTCGCGGGAGTGGCGTGCCGACTCGACTCACCTTCCGTGGTTGCCGTGACCATCGTCGAAGCGACGGGTTCACGGTCGTCCCGCTCGTCCCCGTCCTCGTGCACGCCCGGGGCCGGACCCTGCGGGGACAGCGCGGCAAGACGGTTGCGCTCCCGGCGGCCGAGCAGGTAGGAGGCCAGCAGCACCCAGGCGACACCGAAACCCATCGCGGGCAGCACGGGGTTGAAGACCTCGGAACTGTCCAGCTTCAGTGCCGCCATGGCGCGTACGGTCGGGCCGCCCCAGGGGACCATGTTCATCACGCCCGCGCCCAGGCAGACCACTCCGGACAGCACCAGGGGGTTCATGCCGAGCCTCTTGTAGACCGGCAGCAGTGCGGAGACGGTGATGAGGAAGGTGGAGGCGCCGTCGCCGTCCAGGGCCACGCACAGGGTGAGGACGGCCGTGGCGACGGTGATCCGCAACGGGTCGCCCTGCGCCACCCGCAACAGACCGCGGATCAGGGGGTCGAAGAGCCCGGCGTCCACCATCAGGCTGAAGTACAGGACCGCGAAGGCGATCATGATGCCGGTGGGGGCCACCTTGGACAGCCCACCGAGAATCAACTCGCCCAGATCGCCCGCGAATCCGCCGATGAGCGCCGCAAGCACCGGAAGCAGGATCAGAGCGACCAGTACCGAGGCGCGTTTGGTCATGGTGAGCAGCAGTAAGACGGCGATCGTGGCGAAGCCCAGGGCTGCCAGCATGGCGGCGCTCGCTTTCTCGGGGACGGGCCTCGGCGGCGGTGGGCGGGGCTGGGCGGGAGGAGGCAGGCCGAGGTGTTACGCGAGAGTTTCGGAGCACCGGCGGATCGGTGTCCAGCATCAAACCGAGATCTGTCCATGCGTTAAGCGCATCAATTCAAGTGGGCGAGCCCTATGCTCGTCGGCCATGGAGGCCACCACCCTGCGTCAACTGGCGGCGTACGCGGCCGTCGCCCGGGCCGCGAGCTTCACCGCGGCCGCCACGGAGATGCACGTGTCCCAGTCCTCGCTCAGCCGCGCGGTCGCGGATCTGGAGCGACAGCTCGGCGTTCAACTCCTCGAACGGGACACCCGTAACGTCCAGTTGACCGCGGCGGGCATCGAGGCCCTGCGTGTCGCCGAGCAGATCGTCACCGCTCACCGGGCGGGCATCAAGGAGCTCAGGCGATACCTGCTCGGCGAGTCGGGAACGGTCGCCGTGGCCACCCTCCCCTCCGTCGCCGCGGTGCTCCTGCCGCAGGTGATCTCCGACTTCCGCGAGCAGCGGCCACAGGTGGCGGTACGACTCCTCGACGGCCTGGAGCGGTCGGTACTGGACCGGGTCCTGTCCGGCGACGCCGACTTCGCGATCACCACCGTCGGTAACCCGCCGGAGCAGTTGGAGCACCGCCCCCTGGTCAGGGACCGCTTCGTCGCGGTGCTGCCGGAAGGCCACCCGCTCGCCGACCGCCACGAGATCGCCTGGGACGACCTGGCTCGTCAGCCGTTCCTGGCCGTCGGGCGCGACTCGAGCGTGCGTCGGCTCACCGACGCGGCGTTCGCCCAGATCGACGCGCACGCGGCACCGGCGGCCGAGGCGGGCAGTATCGCGACCGTGGGCGGACTGGTGACCGCCGGCCTCGGAGTGTCGGCGATGCCCGCCCTCGTGCTCCCGCTCATGGGTGCCGGCCCTGTCGTCTGCCGCCCTCTGGTGGACCCCGTGGTGGACCGGCGCCTGGACATCGCGCTGCGCGCTCGGCGAACGCTCCCGACCGTGACGGAGAGGTTCCTGGAGACGCTCGAAGAGTTCCGCCTCCAGGGGCGTCCACTTCCGTCCGGGGTTTCGTGGGCTTGAAGCCGCGTACGGACCCCTTTCTGATTCATGCGTTCTTCGCATGGATTGATGGCCTTCTGTTGCTCGACAGGCATTTCTCCGCTCCGGCAGTCTGAAGACAACGGCGACGGCCGCGCCGCACCAACGCGGACGACGCTGTCGGGACCCACGCGGAACAGCAGGGCAAGGGAGCGCATCGGTGTCGGACGACGAGCGGAACACCACCGGAAGCGGGCAGTTGCACGGGCTGAAAGTGGTCGAGTTCGCCCATGTGGTGGCCGGTCCGCTGGCGGGCTCGATGCTCGCCGACCAAGGGGCCGACGTCGTACACGTAGAACCCCCCGGCGCCGGAGACGCGGCCCGCGCCATGGGACCTCAACGTGACGGTGTTCCCCTGTGGTTCAAGGTCGCCGGCCGCAACAAACGCTCGGTCACCCTCGATCTGCACCACGAGGCCGGCCGACTCGTCGCCCACCGGCTCGTCGCCTGGGCGGACGTCGTCATCGTCACCCTGCGCGCCGGACGCCTGCGCAGCTGGGGACTCGACTGGGACTCCGTGCACCGGATCAACCCCCGGGCCGTGCTGCTGCAGATCTCCGGCTTCGGCGCCACCTCGTCACAGGCGGACGCCCCCGGCTTCGGCAAGGTGGGTGAGGCGCGCAGCGGAGTCGTCCACCTGACCGGCTTTCCCGACGGCCCGCCCGTCCACACCGGCTTCTCGCACGGCGACGCCGTGACCGGCCTGATGGGCGCCTACGCCGTCCTCGCCGCCCTCCACCGCCGCGACCACGACCCCGGGTTCGACGGCGAGTGGATCGACCTCGCTCTCTTCGAGTCCCTGTTCCGTCTGGTCGAGTGGCAGGTCATCGTCCACGACCAGTTGGGACGAGTACCCGAACGCTCCGGCAACCAGTTGGCGGTCGCCCCGGGGGCCGTGATCAACACCTACCACTCCCGCGACGGCGAGTGGATCACGGTGACCTCCGCGACGCTGCGCTCGGTCCGCAACATCGCCCGCCTGCTGGGACTCCCCGAGGGGGAGTTCGCCACGGCTCAGCAACAGTACGACCGACGCGAACAGTTGGACGAGAACCTGCGGAACTGGGTGGCGGAGCGCGACACCGGCGAGTGCCTGGAGGAGTTCGCCCGTGCCGAAGTCGTGGCCTCACGGGTGTTCGACGCCGCGGACATCGCCGCCGACCCCGTGTACGCCGAACGCGAGGACATCGTCACCGTCGATGACCCCGATCTCGGCCCGGTACGTATGCAGGCGGTGATCCCGCACTTCCGGCAGCGCCCCGGCCGGGTCTGGCGGACGGGGCCCGCCCTCGGGCAGGACAACCACCTGGTCTACGGGCAGTGGCTCGGACTCAGCGCGGACGAACTGGCTGACCTGGAGAAGAGCGATGTCATCTGAGGAGCCTTCGGACAAGCTTGCCGAGGTGGACGCGGGAGTGGTCGACCGGCCCCCGCTGCGCTCCCTGCTCTTCGTCCCCGGCACCAGAACCGACTGGCTGCCCAAGGCCCGGGCGGCGGGCGCCGACGCGGCCATCCTCGACCTGGAAGACGCGGTGCCAACCGCGGACAAGCTCACCGCCCGCGCACAGGTGGCCGACGCCGTCGCACGGGCCGCCGCCACGTCCGCCGAGCAGGCGGAACGGATGGCACTGTTCGTCCGTGTCAACCCGCTGCACGACTGGACGGGGGCCGAGGAACTACGCTCGGTCGTACGGCCCGGACTCGCCGGTGTCGTCCTTCCCAAGGTCCGCTCCGCCCAGGACGTGAAGCTTGCCGACCGGTTGCTGGGCTGGTGCGAACAGGAACAGGGCCTGCCGCTGGGCCGAGTCGCCCTGGTGCCCCTGCTGGAGACGGCGCGTGGCCTGCGCGAGGCCTACGACATCGCCCAAGCCGCCTCGCGCATCGCCTACCTGGGCGCTCTCACCGCCCCCGGCGGCGATGTGGAACGCGCCGTAGGCTACCGCTGGAGCCCAGAGGGAACCGAAACGGTGGCACTGCGCTCCCGCGTTCTGCTGGACGCCAGGGCAGCCGGAGTACCGTGCCCGGTCAGCGGATTGTGGACACGCATCACCGACCTGCCGGGGCTACGCGCCTTCGCCGAACAGAACCGCTCCCTCGGCTACGAGGGCATGATGGCGATCCATCCCTCCCATGTCCCCGTGATCAACGAGGTGTTCTCTCCTGGCTCCGCCGAACTCGCCCGCTGCGCAGAGCTGATCGCGGCGGTCGAGGCGGCACAGAGAGAAGGGACGGGCGCCGTGACCTTCCAAGGTGAGATGGTCGACGAGGCCATGGCCCGTACGGCCCGCCTTGTGCTCGAACGACACGGGGCGCAGGTTCGCGTGACGCGTACGAGTTCCGCGTCGAGGCCGCGGGCCCGCGACGCTCAGCGTCCCCTGACGGACACTCACCCTCGCTCGGTCTGACCGCCGGCCGGCGGATGTCGCCGGGGCCGACACCTTCGCTCGGTATGCACCGGGGGACGGACCAAGGGCTCGTCCCCCGGTGCATTCAGCCGATCTCGACCGCTGCTGCGCCGACTGCCGTAGCACTCCTGGGCCGGGTCGGCCGACGGCGGGCGGACCTGTGTATTTCCTGTGAAGGTCGGCAACCTCCCGCCCATCGTCGGCAACTGAGGGGAGACACCGGCTCGATCTTCCAGAACGGATGCGCAATGAAGAAGCAGCAGGCCCCACAGCACCGCCGACGCAACCTTCGGCTGGCAGTGGGCACGCCGCTGGCGCTGACAGCCGCGGGCGTTCTCGCCTACGGCGCGGTCTTCGGGACGTTCGGTGACGATGCCCGGCCCGAGGCGGCCGCGGCCCCGGTTCCCGGCAACGCGATGTCCGCCGTGGCCGCGATGCAGCCGGGCTGGAACCTGGGCAACAGTCTGGACGCCATCCCGGACGAGACCTCATGGGGCCAGCCCCGCACCACCAAGGCCCTGCTGGACAAGGTCCGCTCCCAGGGCTTCAACAGCATCCGCGTCCCTGTGACCTGGACCGACCACCAGGGGGCGGCGCCGAACTACACCATCGATCCGGCGTACTTGAAGCGGGTCAAGCAGGTGGTCGACCAGGCGCTCGACAGCGGCTTCTACGTGATCATCGACATCCACCACGACTCCTGGCAGTGGGCCGACTCGATGTCCACCGACCACGACAAGGTGCTCGCCCGCTTCAACGCCACCTGGACCCAGATCGCCGCCACGTTCAGGAACGAGTCCGCCAAGCTGGTCTTCGAGAGCGTCAACGAGCCCCAGTTCGAGCAAGCCGACGCCGCGCAGAAGGCCGAACTGCTCAACGAACTCAACAAGTCGTTCCACAGCATCGTGCGCAAGTCGGGCGGCAACAACACCAAGCGGCTGCTCATGCTGCCCACCGAGGTCTGCACACCGGACCAGCGGCTGATGAACAACCTCGCCACCACGATCAAGTCGCTGCGCGACCCACGGCTGATCGCCACCGTGCACTACTACGGCTACTTCCCGTTCAGCGTGAACGTCGCCGGCACGACCCGCTTCGACGCCACGGTTCAGAAAGACCTGAGCCAGACCTTCAAGCGGATACATGACACCTTCGTCACCAAGAACATCCCCGTCGTCATCGGCGAGTACGGTCTGCTCGGCTACGACCACGGCCCCGGCGCCGTGGAACGCGGCGAGATGCAGAAGTACTTCGAGGCGTTCGGAAACACCGCCCGCACCAACAAGGTCACCACCGTCCTGTGGGACAACGGCGCCTTCTTCGACCGCGACAAGCTGCGGTGGAAGGACGCCGGGATGTACGGCCAGATCAAGTCGAGCTGGACCACGCGCTCGGCAACCGCTTCCACGGACAACGTCTTCGTGCCGAAGTCCGGCCGCGTCAAGGACCGTACGCTCACCCTGAACCTGAACGGAGCCACCTTCAAGGCTCTCAAGCACGGCACGACCACACTGGTCAACGGCAAGGACTACACCCTTGCCCGCAACCGGCTGACGCTGAAGGCGGCTGCGCTCACCCGGCTCGTCGGGGACCGTTCCCACGGGGTCAACGCGACGCTGCAGGCCGAGTTCTCCCGAGGCGTCCCCTGGCGGCTCCAGGTGATCACCCATGAAACTCCGGTGCAGTCGAACACGACCGGGACGACGAACTCGTTCCGGATTCCCACTCAGTTCCGGGGTGATGCGCTGGCGACGATGGAGGCCACGTACGCGGACGGGGGCAACGCCGGCCCGACCAGCTGGACGCCCTACCAGCAGTTCAACACCGCTTTCGCACCGGACAAGGCCAAGAAGGCCATCCGCCTCACCCCCGCCTTCCTCGACGCGGTGAAGGGTGACACGCGCGTGAAGCTCACCTTCCACTTCTGGAGCGGCGCCACCACGACGTACTACGTGACCAAGTCGGGAAGCACGGTGACCGGCACGACATCCTGAGCAAAGGGCCGGTGCCCGCCCGGGAGGCTCCCGGGCGGGCACCGCGCTCAGCCGGCGGGGACGGCGCCGCGACGCGTTCACTGAACGCTCCCGCAGCCGCCTCCTCCTCGCGGGGTGCGTCGCCCTGGCCGCCGTGGTGAGCAGCACTCCGTGGCCGCTGGCCGGTTTCTCCGAGGTCGGCCGGACCATGACGCTGATCGACTTCGTGTACAGCCTGGCCACCGCGGTCGCCCCGGTCCTCTTCGGGCAACTCCTCCAGGCGCACCGGGACCTGGCGCGGCGGCTGGCGGAGATCGAGGAGGCCAGGGAGCACGAGCGGGCCCTGCACGCCCAGGCCGTGCTCGCCCGCGAACGCGCCCAGCTGGCCCGCGAGATGCACGACGTGGTCTCCCACCAGGTCAGCCTGATCGCCGTACAGGCCGGAGCCATGCAGGTCGCCGCCCAGGACCCGAACGTCAAAGAGGCCGCCCGTACGATCCGTTCGCTGAGCGTCACCACACTCGACGAACTGCGCACCATGGTCACGCTGCTGCGCGCCTCCGGCGGCAACGCCTGCGTCGAGCTGTGGCAGGACGGCGACCACGTCGGAGTGACCGTCGCCAACACCCCGCCCACGCGTCCTTCTCTCTCCATGCCCGGTTCGCACCAGGGACTGGTCGGCCTGCAGGAACGGACCGACATCCTCCACAGCACCCTGGAGGCGGGCCCGACCACGGAGGGCGGCTACCGGGTGCGGCTACGGATTCCCCTCAGCACGGACTGAGATCGCTCAGGAGGTCGTGCTGCCTCGCACTCGGCTGGCCGCGGCAGCGCGGAACCGCCGGGTGCGGCAGGTGAAACCGGCTGTGGAGGCGCCACGGCAAGCAGTGCCGTCACACCGCCGGGTGGGATCCCCGGCGGGGGCCGGGCTAGAGAGGCGTCGACGACGACGGCACGAAAGGTGCCCCGTGTCCCGGCACGATCAGCGCCGGGCCGAGAGCCAGGACCTTCTCCCTGGCCGCCCGCAGTTGATCGCGGTCGGGCGCGAAGGGGTCGTCGGCCGGCCCCTCGGCGGTCCACCACAGATGGGTCAGGACCACCAAGCCCTCGTCCGCCGTCACCAGGGTGCTGACGTCCTCGGCGGTGTGGCCGGGAGTGGTCATGAGAGTGATCGACGAGGAGAGCCGGTATCCGTCGGCGTTCCGGTCCTCCCAGACGTCGTCCTGGTAGATGGCCATGTGATCGTGGAAGCGGGCTTCGGGAAACAGGGCGGCGTTCAGCGTGTGGTCCGGGTGGTGATGGCTGAAGATCACGTCGGTGACGTCCTCGGGGGCAAGTCCGTGAGGCGCCAGCGGGTCCAGGATGAGCCGGCGGTCCGCGACCATGCCGGGGTCGACGATCGCGACGGTCGCATCGTCGACGAGCAGGGTGACGGTGCCGGCCACCCGCGTGTCGGCGTAGCCGGTGGTCAGGACGTGGAACGAGGCGGTCATGACGGGGCTCCTCTGGTGGCGCCTTGAGTGATGGGTGTGGGGCCGTGCGAGCCGGTCACCGGGGAAGGAGTGCCCGGAAGCCGGTGATCAGGGCGCGGAGACCGACGTCGAAGGCGAGTTCGGCGCGGCGGTGGTCGGCGGGGGTGTCGTCGAGTACGGCGGTGAGGTGTGGGGCGGTTTCGCGGGTCACGTCGGAGACCATCACCGGCGGGGCCACGAGGTCGAGGGCGGAGCCGAGGATGAAGCTCTCCATCGCGGTGATCAGGGGCATGACCTGGCTCGCGGTGAAGCCGGCGGTCAGCAGGAGTTCGGCGACCTTCTCGTACATCGCGTGCATGAAGGGTTCGGCGAGCGGGGCGGTGGCGAGCAGGGGTACCGCCCCGGGGTGCGCGGCGAAGGCCGAGCGGTAGGAGCGGGCCCATTCCTCGAGGGCCTGCTCCCATGGCTGTGACGAGTCCCAGGCGTCGGGGCTGGTCTCCAGGGCCAGCGCTTCCCGCATGAGCGAGATGATCTCGTCCCGGCCGGACACGTGGTGGTAGAGCGCGGAGGGGGCGACGCCGAGCTCCCTGGCCAGGGCGGGAATGGTGAGAACGCCCTGGTCGTCGGCGAGTCTCAGTGCTGCGGCGCCGATGCGTCGGCGGTCCAGCAGCGGGGTGCGCGGCCTTGGCACGAGGGCTCCTCTTCGTATGTCTGCCCGTTCGGCAGGCGGCACGGTCGCCTGCACGACGTCACCAGAACTTTACCGAACGACTTTCAGTAAAACTCTTCCCGGCTGTTCGGGTGACCCCTACATTACCGAAAACCGAATGACTTTCAGTTAAGTCGTCGTACGACGGGAGGGCGTCACCGCCATGCAGGCCGACATCGTGTTCACCGGAGGGACCGTCAGGACCGGGGCCGCCGAAAACCCGGTGCTCGACGCACTCGCCGTCACGGGCGGCAGGATCAGTGCGCTCGGGCCGGAGGCGCTCGCCGCCCGGGGCAGGGACACCACCGTCGTCGATCTACGAGGAGGCGCGCTACTGCCCGCGTTCGGCGACGGACACGTGCACCCGGTGATGGGCGGTCTGGGCCTGCTCGGAGCACCCGTCCGCGAGTGCACCTCCGTGGACGGGATCGTGGAGGCCGTACGGCACTGGGCCGACGAGCACCCGGAGGCAGAGTGGATCACCGGCGACGGCTTCGACGCCTGGCTCGCCCCCGGCGGCCGGTTCGACGCCCGCCGGCTGGACGAGGCCGTCCCGGACCGGCCCGTGGTGCTGCGCACGATGGATCACCACACGGCGTGGGTGAACACCGAGGCGCTGCGTCGGGCCGGGTTCACCGCTGCCACACCCGACCCGGACGGCGGGGAGATCGTGCGCCGGGAAGGCTCCACCGAACCGCTGGGCACCCTTCGGGAGTTCGGTGCCGTGCTGCCCGTACTTGGCCTCGTACCCCAGCCGTCCCACGAAGCGCAGGTGGAGGCGCTGCGCGAGACCGCCGCCCGATTCGCCGCCTCCGGCGTGACCTGGGTGCAGGATGCCTGGGTGGAGCCGCACCACGCCGATGTCTGGATCACAGCGGCGACCAGCGGCCCGGGGCTTCCCGTCCGTGCCGACCTCGGCTTCTTCCTGGGGCCTGAGCACTGGCGCGAACGGATCGCCGGGCTCGCTGCCGAGCGTGAACGTGTGGAGGCTGCCGCCCCCGGGCTGCTCACCGCGCACACCGTGAAGTTCTTCGCCGACGGGGTCATCGAATCCGGCACGGCCGCCCTCCTCAAGCCGTACAGCGACTGCCCGCACTCCCACGGCATCGCCAACTGGACTCCGGCGGAGCTGGCGGAGGCCGTCACCGCGGTCGACGCGCTCGGTTTCCAGCCGCACATCCACGCGCTCGGCGACGGCGGCGTCCGGGTCGCCCTGGACGCGATCGAGGCCGCGGTGCGCACCAACGGCACCCATGACCGCCGCCCGGTCATCGCCCACGCCCAGCTGATCGACCCCGCCGACCTCCCCCGCTTCGCCGAACTCGGGGTGATCGCCAATCTCCAGCCGCTGTGGGCCCAGCCCGACAGGCTGATGACCGAGCTCATCCTGCCGAAGATCGGCCCGGAACGCGGCGCGCGGCAGTACCAGATCGCCGCCCTGCTCGCCTCCGGCGCCCGCATCTCCTTCGGCAGCGACTGGCCGGTCACCGATCACGAACCACTGCGGGGCATCGCCACCGCCGTGACCCGCCAGACGCCTGAGGGAATCCCCGACGGCGGCTGGCTCCCCCAGGAGCGGATCGACATCTCGACCGCCCTGGCCGCCTACTCCGCCGGATGCGCCTACCAGGCGTTCGAGGAGAAGAAGTGGGGCGTCCTGCACCCCGGTATGTGGGCCGACCTGGTGCATCTCGCCGCCGACCCGGTCGAGACCGCTCCGCGCGACCTGGCACGCCTGCCCGTCCTGGGCACCTGGCTAGCCGGACGGCGCACGTACGACTCCCACGTCCCCTCCCCCGTTCCTGCCGCAGGACGGTAGCCGAAAAGCGCCGTCACGGCCGGACCGCGCACCAGGTCAGTAACCCACCCGTCGACCTCACGCATCACGCGGAGACCTCCATGACCGAGCCCCAAACTCCCACCGCTCCCCAACAGCCTCCAACGGCCACCGGGTCGGAGCCGACCGGCCAACTGCAGCGGGCCACGCTCGGCGTCACCGACATCGTCTTCTTCGTCGTGGCGGCCGCCGCCCCGCTCACCGTGATGGCGGGTATCGCCCCGCTCGCCATCCTCTTCGGCGGCATCGGCGCCCCGGTCGCCTACCTGACGGTCGGTGTCGTGCTGTGCCTGTTCGCGGTCGGTTTCACCGCCATGACGCCCCACATCCGCAACGCGGGCGCCTTCTACTCGTACATCGCCCGGGGCCTGGGCCGCCCTGCCGGACTGGGAGCGGCGCTGCTGGCGGTGTTCTCCTACAACGCCCTGCAGATCGGCACCTACGGGGCCTTCGGCTTCTTCGCCGCCGGCACCGCGAACGACCTCCTGGGCGTCGACCTGCCCTGGCCGGTCTACGCCTTCGCTGCAATCGCCGTGGTGTGGTTCCTCGGTTTCCGGTCGATCCACGTGGGCGCCAAGGTCCTCGCCGTCCTGCTGATCGCGGAGACCGCCGTCCTGGCGCTGCTGGCCGGCGCGATCCTCGTCAAGGGCGGTGCGGACGGCCTGAGCCTGGCCTCCTTCGCCCCCTCCAACGTCTTCACCTCGCAGATGAGCGCACCGCTGGGCCTCGCCATCGCCGCCTTCATCGGCTTCGAGGCCACCGTCCTCTACCGCGAGGAGGCCCGCGATCCCGACCGCACCGTGCCCCGCGCCACCTACCTGGCCGTCGGCTTCCTCGGCCTCTTCTACACGTTCGTCGTCTGGGTCATCGTCCAGGCCTTCGGCGACGACAAAGCCGTCGGGACCGCGGCACAGAACCCCGCCGAGATGTTCTTCACCGCCATGACCCGCTACGTGGGCGACTGGGCCACCGACCTCCAGCGCGTCCTGATCGTCAGCAGCCTCCTGGCCTCCCTGCTCGCCTTCCACAACGCCATCACCCGCTACGGCTACGCGCTGTCCGTCGAGGGCGCCGCCCCCGCCCGCCTGGGCCGCATCCACCCCCGGCACGGCTCGCCCTGGATATCCGGCATCGCGCAGACCGTGCTGGCGGCCGTCGTCACCGCCGTCTTCGCCGCGATCGGCGCGCACCCGTACAACGAGTTCCTGCTCTGGGTGAACACCCCCGGAGTGGTCGGCATCCTCGCGCTGCAGACGCTGGCCGCCTGCGCCGTGGTCGCCTTCTTCCGCCGCAACCCCGGTGCCGGCGGGGCCGGACGCCTGCGCACGGTCGCCGCACCCGCGACCGCCGCACTCCTCCTGGCCGTGATCACAGGGCTGGTCTGCACTCGCCTCAATCTCTTCACCGGCGCCCCGCCCTCCGTCAACTGGACGCTCGCCGCGCTCACTCCGGTCGTCTTCGCCATCGGCGCGGTCCTCGCGATGCGGATCCGCCGTAAGCGGCCGGAGGTCTACGCGAAGCTCGCCACCACCGACGTCGACTCCGTGTGAACACGGGCAGGCCCCGTCGCGGGGCGGCAGATCACCGCGACGGGGCCGCAGCCGCACGCCGACGTGTCACTGCGTTCTGACTGCCCGCTCAACCCTGTACGGCGGACGCCTGCGCCCTGTCCGCCGCGAGCAGCGTCGCGAACCGCGCCAACCGGGTTCCTTGGAAACGGGCGCAATCCAGCGTGACCTCGTCCGGGGCCGTCGAGGGGAATCCGGCGGGCCACGATGTCCCGTAGGGGTTTCCACCTGCGGCGTAGACGATGTCGTCCGTGTAGCCGAGAGGGACGATGACCGCGCCCCAGTGGTAGAAGACGTTGTTCAGCGACAGGATCGTCGACTCCTGGCCGCCGTGCTGCTCGGCCGAGGAGACGAAGGTCGTCACCGGCTTGTCCGACAGCTTCCCCGCCTGCCAGAGACTTCCGGCGGTGTCGATGAACTGCTTCAGCTGCGCCGCCGGAGCGCCGTAACGCGTCGGTGTGCCGAAGGCGTAACCGTCGGCCCACTCCAGGTCGGCGAGTTCGACCACCTCGACGGTCGATTCCGTCTCCTGCCGATGCGCGGCCCAGTCCGGATTCGCGGCTATCGCCTCGGCGGGGGCGAGTTCGGCGACCCTGCGGAGCCGTACCTCGGCGCCCGCGGATTCAGCTCCTTCGGCCACTGCCTTCGCCAGCCGATGCACGGACCCCGTCGCGCTGTAGTAGACGACCAACACGTGTGCTGACACAGAAAACCCCTTCCGAGGGATGTTGCTCGATCACGAAGTAGGCGCTTGGCGGCGGTTCACTTGTCGGGTGCGTACGAGAGGACGGCGGTGACCGTCTTCTCCTCGGTATTCGCTTCGATACCGGCCCAGCCGAGTTCCCGCCCCTGACCGCTGAGCTTGGAACCGCCCCACGGCAGGCGGGGGTCGAGCGGCGCCCAGCCGTTGATCGCGACAGCCCCGGCCCTCACGCGGCGAGCGACCACATGCGCCCTGCTCACGTCGGACGTCCAGAGGGTGGCGGCCAGGGCGTAATCGCTGTCGTTGGCCATCGCGACCGCCTCGGACTCCGAGTCGAACGCGATGATCGCACCCACGGGCCCGAAGATCTCCCGCCGGGCGATCGTCATGGTGTTGTCCACGTCGGCGAACAGTGTCGGCTCGACGAAGAACCCTTTGCCGTCCGGTCGGCCGCCTCCTGCGATCAGGCGGGCGCCGTCGTCGATTCCTGCCGCGACGTACTGGGAAACCCGCTCCAGCTGCCGTGCGTTGATCAACGCGCCCATCGTGGTGTCTTCGTCGAACGGGTCGCCGACCTTGATGTCGCGGGCACGCGTCACCAGACGTTCGACGAATTCGTCGTACACGGAACGAGCGACCAGGATGCGGCTGCCCGCGGCACACACCTCGCCCTGATTGGCGAAGATTCCGACCGCCACTCCCTGCGAGGCTTCGTCCAGATCGGCGTCCCCGAAGACGATCTGGGGGCTCTTGCCGCCGAGTTCCAGAGTCGTACGCCGAAATCCCTTCGCGGCCGCCACGGCCACCCTGTATCCCGTCTCGGGGCTTCCGGTGAACGAGATCTTGTCCACTCCCGGGTGATCGATGAGTGCCTGGCCCGTCACGGCTCCGAGCCCCGGAAGCACACTGAACGCCCCGGCCGGGAACCCGGCTTCCTCGATCAGCGACGTGAGGAGAAGAGAGGTGAGGGGCGCGTCCTCCGGAGGCTTCAGGACGACGGCACACCCCGCGGCGAGCGCGGGCGCGATCTTCCACGACCCGATCATGGTCGGCGAGTTCCAGGGCGTGATGGCCGCGACGACTCCGACCGGCTCGCGCACGGTGTAGCTGTGCGTGGGCCGGCCCATGTAGGGGGACGTCGGGACGGAGCGGCCCTCCAGCTTGTCGGCCCAGCCGGCGAAGTACCGGAAGGCCCCGATCGCCTGGGGCAGGTCGATGGCCCGCGGCTCGAAGCCGGGCTTGCCGATGTCCAGCGACTCCAGCGTCGCGAACTCCTCGCTCCGGGCCTCGACGAGATCGGCCAGACGGTGCAGCAGGAGCGCCCTGGCGCTTCCGTCCGTTCTCCCCCACTCACCTTCATCCAGAGCGGACCGGGCGTGGGATACGGCCTCGTCTACTTCGCGGGCCCCGGCGGCGGCCACGCTGGTGAGCCGTCGTTCGGTCACCGGGTCGATCACGTCGAAGGTGTCGATGCTCTGACCGCTGACCCAACGCCCGGCGATGTAGGGCCCTGTCGGAACCGTGCTGACCAGCTGTTCGGCTTCTGTGCGTGCTAGCATGAGTACGATTACCGTTCTATGTGGACGATATTCGAAACCATAGGGATGAGGGTGACGCCGGGTCAAGGGGTCGGCGCCATACGACCGTTCTGACCGGCGTGACATGATGTGCGGCACGGTTAGGCAGGAGGCGAGAGAAGATCGTGGCGGCGACCGGCGGGGAAACGTCCCTGACTCTTGACCGCGGGCTGACGGTGTTGTCATTGCTCGCACGAAACGCCGACGGTCTCACGGCGGCGGAGCTCGCCGAGCAGCTGAGCATCGCCCGGGCGGCCGTCTACCGTCTTCTGCGCACTCTGGAGGCGCACAGCCTCGTCGCCCGTATCGGCACGCGATACATCCTCGGGTTCGGCGTGGCCGAACTGGCCGGGCAGCTCAAACCACGGCTGCAGGCCACGGTCCTGCCGATTCTGCGACGGCTCAGCGAACAGACCAACAGCACGGCGCTGCTGAGCGTCGCCGACGGCGACCAGGCCCTGATCCTGCTGACGGCGGAGCCGCCGAACTCCACCATGCACCTCGCCATGCGGGAAGGCGCCCGGCACGCCCTGACCATCGGCGCGGACGGCATCGCCATCCTCGCCGGCAGGCCGGAGGGCGACGAGGACACCGACGACGTCCGCGAGGCCCGTCGTCGCGGCTACGCCGTCAGCGTGGGCTCGATCCAGGAAGGTGCGATCGGCATCGCGGCCCCCATCCGGGTCTCGGACTGGTCGACCGCGAGCCTCGGAGTGGTGCAACTCGGCCTCAAGCTCGTCGACGACCAGGTTCCCCATCTGGTGACGGAGGCCGCCGGGACGGCCGCGACCCAGTTGGTCGGCGCGGCCGGCCCGGAAGCGGTCAGGCGATAGCGCCCCACGCCGGTGCGTCGCCCCGGCGGGACAGCCGGAAACCCGCACGCGTCCGGTGTACGGGTGCGGGCCCGGCAAGGTCACTCGCCGTGCCGGTCACCCTGCTGCGGTGCGGAGTGACAGCTCTTCGCGCCATGCCCGGCCGGGGGCGGCACGTCCAACGACGGGTTGCGGTCGAAGAATCCGACCGGCTTCAGCGCGAACCCGACGTACTCGCACGGCATGATGGGCCAGTCCTCCGGCCGTGGCAGATGCGAGGTGCCGAAGGTGTGCCAGAGCACCACGTCCGTGTCGGCCAGATCGCGCTCCTGCTCGATCCACTTGCCGATCCCGTCCCCGGGGTGCTGGTTCGGGTAGTCGCCGGCCGCATGCAGTTCGTCCGGGCTGTACCGGGTCACCCACAGATGCGCCCGCGCGAACTCGGCGCGTCGTGCCAGGTCGCTTTCGGGAGCGGCGAGCAGCGTCGGGCCGACGAAGGGGACCAGTTTGTAGGCGACGGGCTCGTCGAAGCGGTTGCGCACACCGGGATTGGTGATCTTCCAGGTGCGAGCGGCGAACGGATCGCACATCCTGCGGCCGTCACGTTCGTTGGTGATCTCCGTGCGGCGGGCGACGATCGCGTTTCCGTACGGGTTGTCCGGACCCATCGGGAGACCCACCGCGTCGACCTCAACGACCGTATTGCGCGGCCCGTCGACTTCCATGTCCAGTCGCATGTTGAACAGGTGTTGGTGGTTCGGCGCGTCCAACTGGGGCGCCACGAGCGTTCCGTAGGCGGGTTGCTCGCCGGGAGCAACGGCCCGCGTCTGGACGATTCCGGTCAGCTTGGCTTCGAACTGGATCGTCCCGTCGAGGTAGAAGTACCAGAAGAAGCCGTACTCGTAGTTGCCTATCGTGTGGATCGACGACACGACGAGCCGCCGGGAACGCCTGACCTCCGCTTGCTCGACGTAGCGGAAGTCCCAGTGCTTCCAGAGGATTCCGTAGTCCTCCTCATGCAGACAGATGGCGTTGGCGATGGTGTGCGGGGTGCCCGACTCGTCGGAGAGCACGGCGTCGAGGTACCGGATCTCCCCGAGGCAGTCACATCCGAGACTGAGCGAACCGACTGTCTTTCCCAGGCTGTATTCGCCCGCGTCGAAGACGTTCCGGAAGTAGAAGTCGTCGCTGGTGTCGCCGTAGGGCACCACCATCTCGCTGATGCCGGCCCGGTGCACGATCGAGCGGCGACGCCCCTCGTCCAGGTAGGAGACATCGCTGATGACGAGGCCCTCCACCACGTCGATGTGGGCGTGCAGCCGCCATCGCTGCCACTCGATGACATTGCCGGACACCGTGAACGAGGGTCCTTCCGGCTGCGTGATCTCGATCGGGCGGAGGTCGTCGCGCAGCGGTCCCACGCTGCCCGGGTCGTAGTTCCCGCTCTCCGGCGGGAGCGGCAGCTGATCCCCCTCCGAGATGGCCACCACCGAACGGGCGTCGCAGTCGATGACGAAGACGAGGTTCCCTACAGGCCTGGCGTAGCCGTTGTCCGCGGTGAAGTGCCGGACGTACGCGGTCGCACGGATCACGCGTCGTCGCGCGTCCACACCCTCGATCGGCAGAGTGCCGGTCGACCAGGGGTCGAACTGCACCTGCGAGAGATCGTCGACTCCGTGCCGTGCCAGTGCCTCCACCGCGGCCGGGTCGTTCTTGACGATCTCGTCGAGCGCCATCAACTCGTCGATCATGATCGGCGGTTGCATGCCCGGGAGGTGCTTGAAGGAGACCAGGCTGTCGTCGGTGAGATCGACCCGGGCCTCGAACATGGCACTGGCCTCGGGGTCGTAGACGACGAGGAAGGCCACGCGGGGGCTCGGGCGCGAGGGGTCGTACGCCCGCACCTGCTCCTTGTCCGGGAGGTCCAGCCGCACCAGGGGGAATTTGATCGCCCCCCGCTGAGGGTGACTGGCACGCACCACACCGACGGCCTTTTCTATTTCCTCGGCGGTCAGCGGATCGTACGGGTGTGCCGTGGTGGTGGTCACTGCCTTTCCTCCTGATGGCATGGGCGGTGAAGGGTGAGGTGAGGGGTGGTCCGGGTTGTCGTCAAAGTGGGGTCACTTCACTGGTGCCTTCCACCGCCTGGCCCGTCACGGGTTCTCCCTGGCGGGAGGACCGGCCGAGCGCGAAGAAGGACCAGACCGCGCCCAGTGCCACCCACACGAGCAGAGCCCAGGGAACGGTGTCGAGAGGGCTGGCCGCCTGGTAGACCGCGCCGAACACCGCGCCGGCCGCCACTGTTACACCGGTGCTTCCCGCGATGAGCAGTTTGGTGCGGTTGACATGGCTCCAGAGGCCCTTCACACCTGCGGCACCGACGACGAGATACATGATCGCCATGCCTGTTCCGCCGAAGCCTGCCATCCAGCCGAACGCCGACGACCATCGCGGCTGACCGGCCTCCTGGCCGAACATCCGGTCGCCCCCCACGTGCACACCGACGATGGCGACGCACGATACGGCGCCCAGCAGCGCGGCGCCCCACACAGGGGTACGGAACCGGTGGTGCAGAACAGCCAGCTTCGACGGCAGTCGGCCGCTGCGGGCCATCGAGAGCATTCCCCGAGTCGATGCGACGCCGATTCCGATCGCCACCGCGAGGATGTCGAGAATGATCAGGACCGCCAGGATGTTTCCGAACGCGGCAGACCCGAACTCCTCACCGTACGAGAGCGTCTCCAGCGGGAAGACACTGTTCTTCCACGCGTCTGCGTCGAGGCCGAAACCCATGACCTGCGCGTAGGCCACCACCACGTAATAGACCCCGACGATGCCCAGCGAGAGCATGACCGCCCGCGGCACATGGCGCTTGGGATCCGAGGTCTCCTCAGCGAGGTTGGCCGCCGACTCGAACCCGATGAACATGTTGATGCCGTACAGAACGCCGAAGAGAAGATTCAGGCTCCCCACGGCGAAGGGATTGAAGGGTTCGGTGGACCAGCTTTCGCCGTTCTGGCCGCCGCGGAAGATGATGACCAGCGAGAAAACGAGGACGACGACCATGGCGCCCAGGGCGAGTATGAGTTGCGCCCGGATCGAGACGTGAACGCCGACCACGAGAATCGTCGAGGTCACGGCGGCGTACATCAGGGACAGCGGCCACCACGGCACGTCCACGGACATGGCGCTCTTGAGCCATGTCTGCGTGAGTCCGCCGAGGATGAGGTACGTCGAGGCTCCCAGAACCAACATGGCTCCGTAGTAGAGCCATCCGGCGATCACGCCGACGCGAGGTCCGGCGCTGTCACTCACGTATTCGTAGAGAGAGCCGCACAGATGGATGCGCTTCGCGTACTGGGCGATGATCCATCCCACACCGCACATGCCGATGCCGGCGATGACGATCGCGACCGGGGTGGCGACGCCGGCGCCGCGTCCCGTGGCCGACAGGCCCACGACCAGGGGCAGGAGGGCCGCGACAGAGAAGACCGGTCCCATGAAGCCGAGCGATTGAGTGAGGACGCCGATCAGTGACAGGCGGCCTTGGGCCAAGGTGGTGCGATCAGGGCTTGTCATCCCGATCAGCCTCCAGTTCACCGCTGTGCGATATTCGTACATGGTGTACGTTTGTTGAAAGCACATCGTGTTGTGGCTCATGGCGGGTGTCAAGGCCCGGCGGACACAAATGCGGCCGCCCCCGCCGAAGTGCTTCGGCGGGGGCGGCGGTTGACCGGGGAGAAATTCGGGATGGGCTACTCGGTAGCGCCCCTAAGGGGCGCGGGGAACTGCGCGGCCAGCCACGACGGCGCCGCAGACGAAAGACGGCACAGCGCGCCACTATCAGTGGAGTGCTCAGCGCGGGCCCAGCAGGAACGCTCGGGCCGCTCGCGCGGCAGAGACCACTTCCGGTGTCGCCTCGTCGACGCGGTCCTGCCGGTGCGAGACGAACATGACGCAGGCGTCCAGTACGTCTCCGTCGCGAGCCAGCGGAGCGGCGACCGCGTGGGCTCCGGGCTCCACCGCGCCATGACTGGTGACCCAACCCCGGCGACGCGCCTCACGCACGGCGTCCGAGTCGTCGTCGGCGGGCGCCCGCCCGGCCCGGATCGCGCACGGGGCGGCCCCGCGGTCCAACGGCTGGCGAGACCCCTTGCGGTAGGCGAGGTGATAGTCGGCGTCCTGAGGAACCGCCGTGGCCACAGCGACGACACAGTCCGGTTCCGGGAAGAACAGGATCGCCGTACCGCCGTACCGGTCCGCGAGCTGTTGCAGCAGCGGCTGGACGAACTCGGCGAGGGTGGGCCGCGAGGTGCCCGCGAGCGTATGCAGCTCTCCCCCGGGTACGTACGCGCCGTCCGCGCTCTTCGCCAGGAAACCCTCCGCGGCCAGCGTGCCTGCGAGGCGGTGCACGACGGTCCGGTGCAGCCCCGTCCGGGCGGCGATCTCGGCGACCGTCAGGCCGCGGGGCTGGTGAGCGACGGCTCGCAGGACGGCGAGGCCTCGGACGAGCGTCTGCGAAGGTGGCTGACTGGGGCGCTTCGCCTTCTCCTCGCGTCCGTCACCCGCGCCGCTCTCCGCGTCGTTCGCGGCCTCTGCCCGCACGCCGCCTACCACCTTCCCGGTTCCGCTCACGCGTTCAGCGTATGGCACGGGTCTGTTGCCCCCGGGGGTTGACGCCGGAGTCGTCCCATGCCGATGCTGTGCACTATACGCACGGACGGTGCGCATAGTGCACGGAGGAATTTCCATGACCCACGCCACCACCGTCTGGCAGGCGAACCGATCCGGCGGCCTGACCGGGGCCGAGGCCCTGATCGAGACCTCGCTCGCCGCCGGAGTGGACGTCTGCTTCGCCAATCCGGGGACCACGGAGATGCCCCTCGTTGCCGCGTTGGACTCGGTTCCCGGCACCCGCGCGGTGCTCGGGCTCTTCGAGGGTGTCTGCACCGGAGCGGCCGATGGCTACGCCCGGATCGCCGGCCGGCCGGCGATGACACTGCTGCACCTGGGCCCCGGTTTCGCCAACGGCATCGCGAACCTGCACAACGCGCGGCGGGCCCACTCGCCGGTCTTCAACGTCATCGGAGATCACGCCAGTTGGCATCTCGTTCATGACGCTCCCCTGACCTCGGACATCGTCTCGCTCGCGAACCCCGTCTCCGGCTGGGTCGGCACCGCCGCCTCCGGCGCGGGCCTCGCCCAGCTCACCGCCCGCGCCGTCGCGGCCGCCACAGCCGCACCCGGCTGCGGGGCCACGCTCATCGCCCCGGCCGACTTCCAGCAGGAAGTGCTCAGGACCCCCGTGGACGTCGAGTTGTCCCACCCCCGGAGCAGGCCGGAAGTGGCGGCGGACGTCATCGACGCGATCGCCAAGCGGCTGCGTGCCGGCGAGCGGGCTGTCCTTTTGCTGGGCGGTGCGGCACTCGACGAGCGCGGTCAACGGGCGGCTGCCCGGATCGCCGCCGCCACCGGGGCGGTGCTGTACAGCGAGACCTTCCCGGCCGCCGCCGAGCGCGGTGGCGGCCTTCCCGACCTGGACCGGCTCCCGTATTTCCCGGAGAAGGCGATCGAGGCCCTCACCGGAGCTCAACTGGTCGTGCTGGCCGGTGCGTTGGAGCCGGTGTCGTACTTCGGCTACGAAGGGGTTCCCAGCCTGCTGGCTCCCTACGGCACCGTGGAGGTATTGAGCACCCCGGAGGAGGACGCCGCACGCGCGCTCGAATTCCTCGCGGCCGCACTCGGTGCTCCCGAACCGGCCCCACAGCCGCTCCGGCCGGACGACGAAGGACTCCCGGACGGAGCGCTCACGCCGCAGTCGGTCGGCCGGATCGTCTCGGCGATGCTGCCCGAACACGCCATCGTCTCGGTCGAGGGCGGCACCTGCGGCTACCCCTTCTTCACCGCGTCGTCGCGCGCCGCCCGCCACACCGCACTGACCAACACCGGCGGAGCCATCGGCCAGGGCCTGCCCGCCGCCGTCGGCGCCGCGATCGCCGCACCCGGCCGCAAGGTCGTCGCCCTGCAGTCCGACGGAAGCGCGCAGTACACCATCCAGTCGCTGTGGACGATGGCCCGCGAGCAGCTGCCCGTCGTCACCCTCATCGCCTCCAACCGCGCCTACAACGTGCTGCGCACCGAGCTCGGCCGGCACGGACAGAGCCGGCCGGGCCCGGGCGCGACGGCGCTCACCAGCCTGGACGGACCGGCCTTCGACTGGCCCGCGCTGGCCCGCGGCTACGGCGTGCCCGGCACACGGGTGGAGACGGGCGAGGCGCTTCGGCGCGAACTCGGCCGCGCGCTCGCCGCCGACGGTCCTCAGCTCATCGAGATGGCCCTGTGAGAGGAGCCACCATGCACAGCGCAGCAGACCCGGTCACCGGCGCGGCGGAAGCGGTCACTCGCTTCCTGGCCGAACCGCGGACCATGTTCATCGGCGGCCACTGGGTCGGGGCCCTGAGCGGCCGATCGTTCGCGAGCGTCGACCCCGCCACCGGTACCGTGCTCACCACCGTTCCCGACGGCGACGCCGCCGACATCGACCGCGCCGTCCAAGCGGCGCGCCGCGCCTTCGACGACCCCGGCTGGCGTCGGATGAGCCCCATGGAGCGGGGCGCGCTGCTGAACCGTGTCGCCGACGTCATCGAGGCGCACGCCGAGGAACTGGCCCTGCTGGAGTCACGCGACAACGGCAAGCCGGTCTCGGTGGCGCGGGCCGTGGACGTGGGCACCAGTGTGAAGCTCTTCCGCTACTTCGCGGGCTGGCCGAGCAAGCTGGAAGGCAGCACGATCCCCGTCTCGCCGCGCGGCGGGCTGCGGGTGCTGAACTACACCACGCGGCAACCGGTGGGCGTGGCCGGTCTGATCGTGCCGTGGAATTTCCCCGTGTCGATGGCGTGTTGGAAGCTCGCGCCCGCGCTGGCCACCGGCTGCACGGTCGTCCTCAAGCCGGCCGAGGAGACCCCGCTGTCCACGCTGCGGCTCGCCGAGCTGCTCCAGGAGGCAGGGGTGCCGGACGGTGTCGTCAACGTCGTCACCGGACGCGGTGCCACGGCGGGCGCCGCTCTCGCCGCGCACGACGGAGTCGACAAGATCGCTTTCACCGGGTCCACCGAGACGGGCCGCGCCATCGTCCGTGCCGCCGCCGGGAACCTGAAGAAGGTCTCCCTCGAACTCGGCGGCAAGTCCCCGAACATCGTGCTTCCCGACGCCGATCCGCAGGCCGTCGCCGAGGCCGCCGCCCAGGCCGTCTTCTTCAACCAGGGCCAGGTCTGCACGGCCGGCTCCCGGCTGTACGTGCACCGCAAGATCTTCGACGAGGTGCTGGACGCCGTCGCGGAGCGCGCCCGCGGCATCGTCGTGGGGCCCGGCAGCGACCCGGCCACCGAGATGGGGCCGCTGGTCTCCGCGAGACACCACGAGAGGGTCACCGGGTTCATCGCCGCCGGCCGGGAGCAGGGTGCCCGGCTGGCCGCGGGCGGCGGGCGGCCCGACCTCGGCGCGCCGTACGACGGCGGCTACTTCGTCCAGCCGACGGTGTTCGTGGCGCCCGACGACGGCCTGCGCATCGTCCAGGAAGAGATCTTCGGTCCCGTGCTGGCGGCGATGAGCTGGGACGACGTGGACGATCTGGTCGAGCGGGCCAATGACTCCCCCTTCGGACTCTCGGCCGGCATCTGGACCTCCGACCTGGGCCACGCCCACCGCATCGCAGACGAACTACAGGCGGGCACGGTGTGGATCAACTGCTACAACCTCACGGATCCCGCGTCGCCCTTCGGCGGGTTCAAGCAGTCCGGCTGGGGCCGGGAGATGGGGCGGACCGTGCTCGACCTCTACACCGAGGTCAAGAGCGTCTGGGTCAACCTCAGCTGACATCCGAAGGCTCTTGTCGCCGAAACACCTTGTCGCTGAAGCCCCTTATTGCCAATCGCCTCTGTGGGAGACACGCATGGACCTGGAACTGGGCGGCAGGACCGCCATCGTCACCGGCGGCAGTCTGGGCATCGGCAAAGCCACCGCCCGCGAACTCGCCGCCGAGGGTGCGACGGTTGTCATCACCGCCCGTCGGCTGCCCCTGCTGGAACGCACCGCCAAGGAACTCGAGGCCGAGACCGGCGGCCGGGTCGTTCCTTATGCCTCGGACACCAACGACACCGAGTCCGTGCGCGCCATGGTGCGACGCGCGGCCGACGACCTCGGGCGGATCGACATCCTCGTCAACGGCGCGGCCGCCCCTTCCGGACTGGTGCGCAACTCGGTCGAGGAAGCCGACCCCGAACTGCTGCTGGCCGACATCAACACCAAGGTCGTCGGCTACTTCCGCTGCGCGCAGGCCGTCACCCCGCACATGAAGGCGGGTGGCTACGGCCGGATCATCAACATCGGCGGACTGACCGGCCGTTCCAGCCACGCGCTCTCCGGCATGCGCAACCTCGCGATCGTCCACCTGACGAAGGCCCTTTCCGACCAGCTCGGCCCGTCCGGCATCACCGTCAACACCCTGCATCCCGGCGTGGTGGAGACCGAGCACATCCACGAGCTGTACGAGAAGGAGGCCGCCAAGCGCGGCATCACCGCGGCCGACGTCGAGGCGGACTTCGTCGCCCGTACACCGATCCGCCGGGTTCTGAAGGCGGACGAGATCGCCCAGGCCGTGTGCTTCCTCGCCTCCCCCAGGGCCGCCGCGATCACCGGCGAGTCACTGGGCATCGACGGCGGTCTCACGCGCGGCATCTTCCTCTAGCTCACGGCCACCACCCCCTCACCCCACCCGTTCGTTCCGCAGTTCCGAAGGGAAACCCACGACATGGAAGGCACCATCCTGGTCGCCACCGCGGGCCAGGGCGTCCTGCGCTCCTCCGACGACGGCGCCACCTGGTCCCGTCTGGGACTCGGGCAGGACCTGGAATTCGACGCCGTCATACGCTGCCTGGCCGTCCACCCCGAACAGCCCGACGTCGTCTTCGCTGGCGCCGACGCGGGTCTCGTCCGCAGCGCCGACGCCGGCGTCACCTGGCGCCGCGTCAACTCGCCCATGAACGACCGGACCATCTGGTCGCTGGCGATCGACCCCACACATCCGGACACGATGCTCGTCGGAACCGGCGCCCCCTCCCGGGCCGCCATGTTCCGCACCACAGACGGCGGGGCGACCTGGGAACAACTCCCCCCTGAAATCCCGGAATTCTGCGCGGGCGTCAACCGCCCCAGGATCCTGACCTGCGTCGTCGACCGCTACGAACCCAAGAACATGTGGTTCGGCATCGAGGAAGGCGGTCTGTGGCGCAGCGGCGACCGGGGCGACACCTGGGAACGGATCGACGGCACACCCGCCACCCTGCCGCAGGGCGTCACCAACTCCGACGTCCACTGTGTGCTCGTCCTGGAGGGCCCGCCGAAGACGATCGTCGTCGCCGTCGTCAACGCGCTCTTCGTCAGCCAGGACGACGGTGCGACCTGGACCCGTACCGACTCCCGCAAGACGTTCGGCATCTACTACACCCGGCTGGTCAAGCAACTCCCCGGCACCGACGACCTGCTGCTCGGCATCGGCGACGGCACCCCCGGCACCACCACCAGGATCCTGCGCTCCGAAGACCTGGGGCGCACCTGGCAGGACACCGCCCTGGACACGCCCGCCAACTCGACCGTCTGGGCCTTCGGCACCCACGCCGCCGACCCGGAGCTGGTCTTCGCGGGAACGAAGTACGGCCATCTCCTGCGCTCCACCGACGCCGGCCGCACCTGGCGCAAGGAGTGGCGCGAGTTCAGCGAGATCACCGACGTGACCTGGACTCCGGCAGTAGCACCCACCACGGAAGGACACTGACATTGGACCCCGACGAGCGCGTACTCGGCCGGCACGAGGAGCCCACGCCGATCCCCGCCGACCCGCAGGACGCTCCTAAGCCGCGGGTACGCCGCACCCATCTGTCGCTGTTCGTCCGTGACCTGGAGGCCTCGGCCAAGTGGTACGAGGACGTCCTCGGCATGGAGGTCACCGCACGCGGCCCGCAGTGGGTGTTCCTGTCCTTCGGAAAGAAGCACCACGACATCGCCCTGATCCGCGCCGAGGAAGGAGCCGCCACCGGAGGCCTCGGCCTGCAGCACTACGGGCTTGAGGTGGAGGGCGACCTGGAGGAGTGGCGGCGGCTGTACGGGATGCTGCTGGCCAAGGGCGTATCCGTGGTGAAGACCACGGATCACAAGATCGGCTTCGGCCTCTATTTCACCGATCCGGACGGCAACCGCTTCGAGTTCTTCCACGAGACGGTCACCGACGACGAGGAGGGCAAACGCATCCTCGGCCTGTACGGAGCCCCCAGCGAACCGGTGGAGATCGAACCGCTCCACGGCTAGCCCCTGCCGTCCCGGTCCCACCCCGCCTCTGCTCCCCCCTTTCCCTCCCGTCTCTTCATGGAGCCTCGCCATGCCCGCGTCCCGCCTCCGTCCGCACCCCGAGGAAACACCCATGCCCCAGCCCAACTTCGCCGGTTACCACATCCGTAAGTGGTTCACCCAGACCGAGGACACCCTCGCCAACGAGACAGGCGTCCTAGCGGACGGCGAGCCCGTAAGCAAGATCGTCATTGCGGCGGCGATCCACAATCCCTACGCCGGACGGTTCAGCCAGGACCTCGGCGACATCGTCGCCGATTCGCCCAAGCTGGGTGAGGAGTTCGGCCGGCGGATCCAGGAGGCGGCCGGCGGCCGTGCCGTCCAGAGCTACGGGAAGGCGTGCCTGGTCGGCACGGCCGGCGAGTACGAACACGGCAACGCCTTCCTCACAGCGGTCTTCGCGGACCCGGTGCGCGAGGCGGTCGGCGGCGGGAAGGCGTGGGTGCCCTCGACCGGAAAGCGGGGCGGGCCCGGTACCGTCCTCGACGTTCCGCTGGCACACAAGGACGCCCTCTACGTCCGTTCGCACTACGACACCGTCACGGTGAGCTTCTCCGACACCCCGAACCCGGACGAGGTCGTGGTCGTGTTCGCGTTCGCCACGCGTGGCCGGCTGCACGCACGGCTGGGCGGCATCAGCACCGACGAGGTGCAGGGCCAGGACGGGCTGCACTGAGATGGCCGCCGACACCACCGCAGTGGGGCAGGACCGCTTCATCACGCTGGGCGGCCTGCGCACGCACTATGTCGAGTGGGGTGACGAGGACCGGCCCGCGATCGTCATGCTGCACGGCCTGCGCAGCTACGCCCGGACGTTCGAGCCGCTGGCGGAGCGGCTCGGCGGCCGCTACCGCGTTCTGGCCCCGGACGCTCGTGGGCGAGGTGACAGCGACTGGGATCCGCGAGGCGAGTACTACACGGAGTCCTACGTCGCCGATCTGGAGCAGTTCGCCGACCGCCTCGACCTGGACCGGTTCGTGCTGCTGGGCCATTCCATGGGCGGCACCACCACGTACGTCTACACGGCGCGTCACCCCGAGCGGGTCGGCGCAGCGGTCGTCGAGGACATCGGACCCGGCTCGTCGCTGTCCGGCGAGGGAGCCGAGCGCATCAAACACGAAGTGGCGAACACGCCCCGCGACTTCCCCAGCCGGGAGGCGGCCCGCGCGTACTGGCGCGGCATCCGTCCGCACGTCTCCGAAGACGCCCTCGAATCCAGGGTGCGGCATACGCTCGCTCCGGACGGCGAGGGACGGTGGCGCTGGAAGTTCGACCTGGCGGGCATCTCGGCAGCCCGCCTCGACCCGGATCCGGCCCGGCAGGTGGACCTGTGGCCGTACGTCGAGGCCCTTGGGTGCCCGGCCCTGGTCGTCCGGGGCGGGGAGTCGGACTTCCTCCCGGCCGCCACCATGGCCGCGATGGCGCAGCGCAACCCGCGCATCCAGACGGTGGAGATCCCCGGGGCGGGCCACTACGTGCACGACGACGCCCCGGATCTCTTCCATCACCACCTCACAAGATTCCTCAGGAGTTCGGAGGTTGTCCGATGACCGAACCCGTCGAACACCGCACCCAGGTCGCCGTCGTCGGCGCCGGGCCCGTCGGAGCGACGGTCGCGAACTACCTCGGCCTCTACGGTGTGCGCACCCTGCTGATCGACCGCAGTGAGGAGATCGTCGACTACCCGCGCGCGGTCGGCATGGACGACGAATGCCTGCGCAGCTTCCAGGGCATCGGGCTCGCCGACGAGATGCTGGCCGACATGATCCAGAACGTTCCGCTGAGGATGTTCGCCGCGAACGGCTTCTGTCTCGCCGACATCCGGCCGGAAACCAAGGAGTACGGCTGGCCCCGGCGCAACATCTTCATGCAGCAACTCGCCGAGCGGACGCTGCGCGTAGGCCTCCAACGCTATCCCCACGTCCGGCCTCTGCTGGGGCACGAACTCGTACGTGTGGAGCAGGACGGCACCGAAGCACGGCTCCACGTCAGGGACCCCCAGGGCGACCACGTACTCGTCCGTGCCGAGTACGTGGTCGCCGCCGACGGCGGCCGCAGCACCGTACGCGAGCAACTCGGCATCCCGTTGAGCGGCGACACCCATCCCCGCAAGTGGGTGGTCATCGAGTGCGACAACGATCCGCTCGACGCCCCGTACACGGGGCTGCACGGCGACCCGAAGCGCCCGTACGTCTGCCTGGACCTGCCCTACAACTACCGCCGCTGGGAGTTCATGCTGTTCCCCGGCGAGGACGCCGAGGCCATGCTCCGGCCCGAGAAGGTGCGCGAACTCCTCAGCGGGCACGTGCCCGATCCCACGGCGCTCAACATCATCCGAGCCCGCGTCTACACACACCATTCGCGGGTCGCCGACCGCTTCGTGGACGGCCGGATCTGCCTCGTGGGCGACGCCGCCCACCTCATGCCCCCATGGGCAGGGCAGGGCATGAACACCGGTATACGGGACGCGACCAATGTCGCCTGGAAGCTGGCGGCGGTCGTCACCGGCCGCGCCCATTCGAGGATTCTCGCCACATACGACACCGAGCGGCGCGAGCACGCCAAGACGATGGTGAAACTGTCGGACGCCCTCGGCCGGTTCCTTTCACCGACGAGCACCACGGTGGCCCGCGCGCGCGACACCCTGTTGCGCGGACTCACGGTGGCACCGTCAGTGCGCGACTGGGTCATACAGATGCGGTTCAAGCCCGTGCCCCGGTACAGCGAGGGCATCATGCTGCACCGCCACGGGACCGTGCGGAAGAGTTCACCGGCGGGCCGGATGATCATCCAGCCCAGGGTCGAGACCGCCGAAGGGCGGGTGCTGCCGCTCGACGAGACACTCGGCGAGTGGTTCGCCCTCGTCGGCTACGGCACTGATCCGCTCGTACATCTGGATGCTGACTCCCGTGCCTTCTGGGACCGCATCGGCACTCGCTACATCACTGTCGTCGAATCCCGCTCCGGTCGGTCCCGTACCGAGCGGCGCACGTCGATGACCGACTCGGTGACGGTGGAGGACATCGACGGCACGCTGCGGGACTGGTTCGCCCAGCACCAGGGCAGCGTCGCCGTCGTCCGGCCCGACCGGTATCTCGCGGCCCTGACCGAGCCCCGAGACCTGGCGACGGTGACCGACGCCTTCGAACGACTGGTCGCGCCGTCGCGGTCCACGGAGTTCAAGGACGCCTGGCGCTCGATGCCCGTCACGGAGGAAGAGGCGTCGTGATCATCGAGCAAATCGCTAGTTGGCATCAGGCAATCTTCGTGACCTGCACTGATGCCAGGTAGCTTCAACGACTGGAGGCTCGAATCAGAGAGATGGTTGGCACTTTGGTACAGCGCAGGACCACGCCCGCTACGGAGCTCGAGGTCGACGTGGATGGCCCCAGGTGCGTTCGGTCACCTACACGCGTCAAAAGGCGGGATCCGACGATCCGGAGAGGTGGCCCGGATCGCTCGGTGGCTCAGGCGGCCGCCAGTTTCCGGATGCGCGGGTGGCTCTCCAGCGCCCACCGCACGGTCTTCGGCGGGCGTCCGAGGAGGGTTTCCAGTTGGTCGGTGGTGCCGCGGTATCCGCCGCCGCCCATCAGCCGGGTCAGGGTCTTCAGGTGCTCCGCGGTGTGCGGGAACGCGGCCAGGGCACTGTCCACGTAGGTCTCGTTCCAGGTTTCGACGTCTTCGGGAACGTAGGTGACCGGGCGTCCCAGTACGGCCGAGAAGTCTTCCGCGAAGCCGTGCATGTCCTTCAGTTCCGGGCCGTTGAGGTCGTAGGACTTGGAGATGTGCGGTGCCGGGTCGGTGAGGATCTGCACGCACAGCTCCGCCACGTCGTAACCGGCGATGGGCGCGAGCCGGTGGTGGCCGAAGGGCAGGCGCAGTTCACCGTTGCTCAGCGGGCCCAGCGCCAGCCAGGTCATCAGGGGGTTCTCGACGAACATGGCGGCCCGTATGTTGACGGTCGGCAGGCCGGACCAGTCCAGCACCTGCTCGGCGATCCAGTGGGCCCGTTGCTGCGGCGACCACTGCGCGACGAGTCCGCCGAGCCAGGCACGCCGTTCTTCCTCCGGCGCGGTCATCTTCTCGAACGTCATGAAGGACTGCTCGTACTCGGAGATGTTGACGAAGACCTCGATGTCGCCCTGGGCCCGTGCCGCCGCAGCCATCAGGCTGACGGCATCGGTGTAGTACGGCGACAGGCTCATGCTGAAGTAGATGCGGCGGACGCCCTGCAGTGCGGCGCTCACGTCGGCGATGTTGAGCAGGTCACCGACGACAACCTCGGCTCCGGCCTGGCGCAGTGCGTGGGCGCGTTCGTCGTCCTGGCGCACGAACGCGCGCACCGGGTGCCCTTGTTCGAGCAGCATGTCGACCATGGTGCGGCTCACGCCGCCGATTTCGCCGGCGGCACCGGTGATCAGGATGGGGTTGCGCTCTGGCATCAAGGTGTCCTCTGTCTGGTGGGGGGAGTCAGCTGTTGAGAAAGCCACGAGGCGGATGCCTCGTAGCGTCATCGGGACGCGGGGCCGTCGATGCGGGTGAGGAAGTCGAGGAGTGCGGCGTTGACCTCGGCGGGACACTCCTGCTGTGTCCGGTGGCCGCAACAAGGATCTCCTTGACCTACGTGAGTGCGTGCTACTGCTTCAGCTGGGCGTACATGGCTTCCAGGTCGGCGGACAGCTGGGACTTGACCCAGCGGGTGATGTCGTCGGCCAGCACCTCGTGCGCACCTGCCTCGATGCCGTCGAGTGCGGCCACGGCGATGTCGCGGGGGTCGGCCTTGGGCGCGTCGACGCCCGAAGTCATGTCGGTGTCCACGTAGGCCATGTGGAGCCCGGTCACCGCGATGCCGCGCGGCTGCAGCTCCAGGCGCAGGGAGTTGGTCTGCGACCACAGGGCGGCTTTGGAGGCGCCGTAGGGCGTGCCGTCGGCCAGCCAGGACAGGGCGGAGTGGGCGTTGAGGATGTGGCCCCCGCCGTTGCGCTCGATGATCGGCACGAAGGCCCGGGTGACCAGCAGCGGCCCGTAGAAGTTGGTCTCCAGGTCCCGGCGCACGTCGTCCATCGGGGAGTTGAGGTACGAAGCGCGGACGGAGGCCCCGGCGTTGTTGATCAGGACGGTGACGTCCTGGGCCTGCTCGGCTGCGGCTGCCACGGATGCCGGGTCAGTGGCCTCGAGCGCCAGCGGAACCGCACCGGGGTGCGTCACCGAGCGCGGGTCACGGGCCGTGGCGTAGACCTTGCCGGCGCCGCGCGCGTAGAGCTCCTCGACCAGCATCTTGCCGATGCCCCGGCTGCCTCCGGTGACGAAGACGTTGGCGCCCTTGATTGCTGTCATGACTACCTCCGCGAAGATGAAAACCGATCGGTTTCCACCACCGTAAA
Source organism: Streptomyces yerevanensis (assembly GCF_000716805.1). Classification (NCBI taxonomy): domain Bacteria; kingdom Bacillati; phylum Actinomycetota; class Actinomycetes; order Kitasatosporales; family Streptomycetaceae; genus Streptomyces; species Streptomyces yerevanensis. Next base: position 62,181 of record NZ_JNWJ01000003.1, read on the forward strand.
CCGATCGGTTTCGTCATGCAAGTCGGTTGAGTGGCGGGTGACTACGGCGCGCGGTGTCGAGGTGGAGTCGGGCGGAGCTCAGGCTTCGGGGGCCGGCTTCGCATCCATCGGCGGAGTCCGTACTCGCCCGGCGCAGGCCGGTGAAGCCGCGAGCCCGCCGACAGTGATCGACGTGGCCTGGGCGTGCCCGGCCGGCGCCCCCTGCGAGCCGGCCTGGGGTCGGCGACCAAGGGCGGCCGACTGCCGGCGGTGCAAGGGCCGCTCAAGTACTGCGGGCGTGTCGGCGAGGCGCGCGACGACAGGGAAGACAGGCTCGACGGCCCCGACGGCCCTTGCAGCGACGCGGCCTCGCGACGAGAGGCCCAGCCCGCGGGGGCCGGCGAACTTCCCTCCGATTGCCGGGGAGCAGGGGTGTGAAGCCGTGGGCGCTGCACCGGCCGCCGGAGACGGGCATCAACCCTGAAGAGCGCTTCGGTCGCCGGGCCTGCTCGAAGACGGGGCGCGTCAGCGCATGGCTGCCGCATCGAGCAGGGTGGTCACCGTGGGTGCGATGAGCCCGGTCAGCTTGTCGGCCTGAATGCCCGCGCGGGCGTTGGCGCCGTCGAAGACCAGGATGAGCTGCCGGGCCAGCAGGTCGGGATCGCTCGCGCCACCCTGTTCGGCCTCGGAACGGAAAAAGGCCGTCAGGTCCGCTTTGATCTGGTGGGCCACCCGGCTCGCGGGGTGGGTCTGATCCTTGAGCTCGATCTGCACAGCCAGGTACCGGCAGCCGCGGAACTCGGGGACACCCGCCTGCGACTCCACCCGCTCGAAGACATGAAGGATCCGCTCGCGGGGTGAGCGGCCATCGTCCGCCGCCGGCAGGAGTCCGGCCACGAAGCCGGCGGCGCGTTCCTTCAGGCTCGCCGCCAGCAGTTCGTCCTTGCTCTCGAAAAGCTGGTACATGGAGCGCTTGGACACCCCCGCCGCCTTGCACAGCGCCTCGACGCCGATGCCGACACCGTCTCGATAGGTGAGCGTGGCCGCCGCCTCCAGCAGCCGCTCCCGGGGACTTGGCTTCACTTTGGTGGTCATACCGCGAGGTTAACTCGAATCGGACAAAATAGAAACCGATCGGTTTCCAGGGGGTGCTGGGGAGACGCCCGGCGCCGCGCGGACGCCTGAAGGCCACTCAGAGGCTCGGCAACGATCTCGGGGAAGAGGCCGTCGCCGAGCCGTGACGTTGTGCGCGCCCCTCCTCCCCGCGGGGCGACACACACCGGCGGGACTCCGGGTAATGGCCCCGCCCCGGGTGAGCCGCGTCCCGCTGCACCGGGGCAGCGGTCTTCTCGGGCTCCGTCTCGGCGGGGAGGCGGTGCAGCCCCTCCTGGGATGACCGGACGGACTCGGCGGACTGCGGGCGGTCACGTACCGCCGTGCCGCAGACTGGCACTGATCGCTTGACCACCCAAAGGATGGATTTCATGGCTGACCGGCCTTTGACGCTGATGGCAGTGCACGCCCACCCGGACGACGAAGCCACAGGAACAGGGGGTGTCCTGGGGCGTTATGCGGCGGAGGGCATCCGCACGGTGCTCGTCACGTGCACCGACGGTAGCTGCGGTGACGGTCCGGGGGGCGCCAAGCCGGGCGACCCCGGGCATGATCCGGCTGCCGTTGCCGCGCTGCGTCGAGGCGAGCTCGAAGTGAGCTGTGACGTCCTGGGGGTCGGTCATCTTGAGCTGCTCGGGTACGCCGACTCAGGGATGATGGGCTGGCCGGCCAACACCGCGCCCGGATCGTTCTGGAGTACGCCCGTGGATGAGGCAGCCGCTCGGCTGGCCGAACTGATGCTGCGTTACCAGCCTGATGTCGTCGTGACCTACGACGAGAACGGGTTCTACGGCCACCCCGATCACATCCAGGCGAACCGGATCACGATGGCAGCGCTGTCGCTGACCGGGATGACGTCGAAGGTGTACTGGACGACGGCGCCGCGCTCGATGATGACGCAGTTCGGTCAGATCATGCGCGAGTTCGGCATGGACTGGGAGGAGCCGGATCCGTCCGAGGCCGGAGAGGGGCCCGAAATCGGCCTGCCCGACGAGGAGATCACCACGTGGGTGGACACCACTGAGTTCGGCAGCCAGAAGTTCGACGCGCTGGCCGCGCATGCCAGCCAGGGTGAGAACATTTTCTTCCTGCGGATGGGCAAGGAGAGGTTCACGCAGCTCATGGGCGTGGAGACGTTCGTCCGGGTCCACGACACCACCGGCGCGCCCCTGCCCGAGAACGACCTCTTCGCCGGCCTGCGCTGAGCTGTCGACGTCGACATGCGAGGCCGTGGACCAGGCGCCGGTGGCGAACTCCACGCAGTCCAGGCTCAGTTCGGCGGCCAGATGGAGTGTCTCGTCGAGTGTGAGCCGCCCGAAGCTCCCGCAGAGGAGGTCACACGATCCTGACCGGCCCGGCGTCGATCGGCAGGCGGATGAGGAGATAGGGCTTGCGGCGCAGGTCCTTGCCCTCGTGGAAGGGCGAAAGGCGGTTGAGCTGGTTGGCGATGGCGTACAGGTGCCGGTCCGAGGCGACGGACAGGGTGTCGATCCAGAGCAGGTCGCTGCCCTGGGCGAGGGTCCGGTAGGTGCCGTTCGGGCTTCTGCGCCAGAGGGAGTTGTGTTCCAGGTCGCCGCCGTAGAGCCGCCCCTTGTCGTCGCTCTCCAGGCCGTCGGCCATCGGCTTGAACCCGAGGTCCTCGACCGTCGCCGCCACCTCGGCGTCCGTGGCGTCCGGGTCGGCGAGGGCGTCGGTGGACACGCTGTGCAGCCGACGGCTGGACAGCGGGCAGTAGTACAGGCGCGTGCCGTCGGCGCTGAGAGCGATGCCGTCGGAGCCGGTCTCGTAGTGCGTGGGCTCGCCGCCCGCGGGGCGGACCATGAAGGGCTCGCCCTCGATGACCGGAAGGAACTGCTGGTCCGGGAGCGCCGAGGGGTGCCCGGCCAGCCGCCGCCAGGAGCGGCCGCTGGCGAGGTCGACCACGATCACGCCGTTCGAGCCGCCCGAGTCGGTGATGAACGCCATGCCCTCGGCGCCGCGCCGCAGGTCGAAGCGCACGTCGTTGGGGTAACTGTTCGCCGGCACCACCTCGGGCGGGAAGAGGATCTTCCGTACGATCCGGTCGGTGCGCAGGTCGACCGCCACGAGCTTGGGGCCGCCGTAGGAGGACCCGGCGAACAGCGGGCTTCCGGTGTCGAGGATCCACAGCCGGTCGGCCGCATCGACGACGACGCTCTGCACCGACTGGAAGTGCCCGGCCAGGTCGGAGGCGTCCTCGCGGTTCACCTCGGCGTCGGGGTAGGCCACCGGCTTGCCGCCCCGCAGTTCGGCGACGGTGAACGGGACGTCGTCGCCCCAGCGGGGAAAGTTGACGAAGATGCGGCCGCGGCGCGAGACGGTGACCCCCGTCGGCATCGCGCCCCAGAAGCGGGCAACGACCTCATAGTTTTGGGCTGTTGAACCGGAGGGGGATGCGGAGGCGTAGGCGGGTCCGGCGAGTTGGGTGGCGGCCAGCGACGCGGTGGTCGCCGTAAGGAACGTACGTCGTTTCATGAGAGCGTCTCCTGTCGGGTCAAGTCACTGGAGGGCGCGGCGAGTTGCCGCAGCACCTCGGCGCGTGGGGGGAATGGCCGGACGCTGCCGTGGCTGGTGGAGGCCGCCACCAGGAGCGCTGTCCGCCGAGGACATCGCCTGCGGCTACCGCCAACTCCTGGAAGGGGAACGGGGTCAAACGGCCGGTGGACCTGGTGCTCTCAGGTCCGCCGGGCTGCCGGGCGGGTCTTCGCGACCATGCTGCGGTCCCCCGAGGAGACCATCGCGTGAATGGGTACGGTGCTGACGCTCATGAGCGTCGCAAGGCCCCGGCGGCCCTGCTGGCGAGCGAGCGCCGGACCCATGAGGTGCATCAGGGCGGTGAGGGCCGGCATCGGACGCCCGAAGAGCGTGATCTCCGTGATGCGTGCCTGGTCGTCGAGCCGCAGCATCTGCACCTCCTCGAACGACTGGGAACCCACCCGCGCCCGGTAGACCAGAGCGTACGTGTCGCCCTCGCCGGTCTGGGTGTGGTAGTGGACGTCCTTGACCGCCGCGAACGCCACGGTCAGGAAGTCGCGCAGCTGGTCAGACCCCTCGAAGGAGAACTGGTCGGTGAGCGGCGAGCTGAGCACGACGTCCGGGCTCAGGCACGCGACCGCGGCTTCGACATCACCGCGTTCCTCGGCGGAGCGCCAGCGCGCGATGGTAGTGGCGGCGGAGTGCAGGGTCTCGGACACGGGTCTCTCCCGGTATCAACGGCGCGAACGGGTTTGTGGGTGGCGGGATGCGCGGGTGGCGGGTGTCAGCCGGCGAGCTTGTTCATGCTGCGGATCTGCTTGTCCAGGGCCCAGGCGGGAACAAAGCGGAGCATGCGTGCGCGCCCGGCCAGGGGTCCGGCGGCGTAGCGCAGTTTCGGCTTCGCGTCGGTCGCTGCCGTGACGATCGCCTTGGCGACCACGGCCGGGTCGTCACCGCCCTTGATCGCCTCCGTCATCAGGCGGTCGAAGACGCGCCGCTGGTCGGCGTAGGTCTGCAGGGACGTGTCGGGCTTGGCGCTGTTGGCCTCGAATCCGGTCCTGGTGTAGGCGGGTTCGACGAGCAGCGAGCGGACGCCGTACTGGCGGACCTCGTGGTCCAGGGACTGGGAGTAGCCCTCGATCGCATGCTTGGAGGCGCCGTAGACGGCCATGTAGGGAGCGGGCAAGAACCCCTGCACGGAGGAGAGGTTGATGATGCGCCCGCGTCCCTGAGCACGCATGTGCGGCAGGACCGCCTGCACCATGCGCATGACCCCGAAGACGTTGATGTCGAAGACGCCCTGGGCCTGCGTGATGGAGGTTTCCTCGGCCGCACCGATCGAGCCGATGCCGGCGTTGTTGACCAGGACGTCGATCCGCCCGAACTTCTCGATCACCTGCTGGACGGCGGCGGTGACCGACTTGTCACTGGCCACGTCGAGGTCGAGGAACGTCACCCCGTGGAGCGGGGTGACGCGTGAGGTGTCGCGGCCTGTGCCGGCCACGTCGAAACCCGCTGCGACCAGCGCGAGCGCGGCTTCCTTGCCGATGCCGGAGGACGCGCCCGTCACGAGGGCCACCGGTCGATTTGTCGTCATCATGCACTCCCGAACTCACCTTGGAAACCGATCGGTTTCTCTTGGCGTCACTGTAAACCGATCGGTTTCCAATGCACAAGCTCAAGCGGGGAACTGATTCCGGGCCCGCGCCACCGGCCGTCTTCAGACTGAGCCGACCGGCGCCCGCCGACATGGCGGAACGGGCTGGATGAGCAGGCAGGACAGACACGAGAGCGTCATCCCCGCACTGCGATCGCCGAGTTCGCGCTCAAGGACTACTTCGGCACCTCCGCCGAGGCGATTGCCAAGCGTGCCGGTGTCACACAGCGCGTGCCGGCGTCACGCAGCCGCACTTCTTCCGACTCTTCCTGGGCAAGAAGGCGATCGTCGCCGCCGCCTCGACGCGGAGCACGGAAGACGCCCGCCCGGCTTTCGGGAGGGCGGCCAAAACGCTCCAGACGCAGATGCAGGGATACGCCGCCGCGGCAGCCACCGACGCACGGGGCGACGACCAGACCGGCGAGCGTCCGGGCCGGCTGGACGAGGCCCCGGGAAACCACGCCCTGCCGCTGGGCGCCGATGCCAACAAGACCACAGCCTTCCCCACACCCGGCTGCTCATCAATTCCCTTACGATCACCGGGCATCGCCCCGAGTACCGGGGAGCAAGGTCCAGCAGTGCGGTTGATGCCAGGCCTGACAGGCAGGCCGGCCGGGGTGCACACCAGGTGCAGTTTCAGGCCCCAGTAGAAGCGGGAGTGGGAGCGGCAGTAGCCGTAGTTGGCCCAGTCGGCCAGGTCGGAGCGGTTGACGGTCTCGCGGGAGCGGGCGCATTCCACAGGGGTGGAGTACCGACCCGGGCACGAACAACAGCCTGCCCACAGACCTTCACCGAACAGATAGAAGCACCCCCGGTGTCCCTGCCGCCCGAGGCACAGCGGCACCTCATGGCCGCGTCCGACATGATCTCCGCCTTCGCGCACTACGACGGCCACGGCTTCCGGGGTAATCCAGCGGTTCTCGAGCACCTGCTCGGACATGAGCCGCTCGATTTCGCAGGCGTGGCCGATCGGGAACTGTGAACCCGGGGACTGCCGTGGTCGCCATGGTCATCGAGCAGCTCCCGCCGCCCTGCGGCTCCCCGGGGCGGGGTACCCGGCCGTTGCCTGGGCGGCGACCTCAGCCCCGCAACCCCTGCACCACCAGCTCCATGACAGCGTCGAACTGGGCCTCGACGTCCGGCTGTTTCCAGTCGCGGGAGTAAGGAGGGCATCGAAGGGAGGAGTCTCACTGTGAGACGCTCCTGCTCGTGGGGACAGCTCCGTGCCGTTCGGCGACGGCGGCATGTGCGCGTGCGGCGGCCAGGGACTCCACGGGCATCAGACCGAGGCGGACGGCGAAACTCGGCCCGCGTCGACGAACGCGCGGTCATCCCGGTGATGGGTTACGACATCGAATTCGCCGCGTCCGCAGACGTACTGGCCCTCACTGCTCGCCACTGCTCGCTGAGACGAGCCGCGCCCGCGTACCTTCGTAGCAGGATCCGAGGTCTTCACCCACGATCAAGCGCTATGGCAGCGTCCTCGCCTCTGCTACCGAGGCTGACCGGAAGGCACGCAGAACATGAGCAGGCAACGCGACCGCTGGGCGGAACTGACAGGCGGACAAGCCGGAGAGAAGTACGCCGAGCGTTTCGCGCGGCTGGCCGAATCGGGCCATGACATCCACGGCGAGGCCGCCTTCTGCGCCGCACTGCTGAAGCCCGCCGCCCGGATCCTCGACGCCGGCTGCGGCACCGGCCGGGTCGCGATCCGGCTCGCCGAGCTGGGCCACCACTGCACCGGCGTGGACACCGACCTTTCCATGCTCGCTGTCGCCCGCGGTGACGCCCCCGCGCTGGAATGGCTCCACGGCGACCTGGCGCACCTGGATGACCTCGGCCTGAAACCGGGCTTCGACCTGGTGGTTGCCGCCGGGAACGTCATCCCCCTGCTGGCCTCCGGCACCGAATCAGCCGTCGTACAACAACTGGCTGCCGTCCTGCGTCCCGGTGGACTGCTGGTCACGGGCATGGGGCTGGACGCGGCACACCTGCCGCTGCCGGAACCTCCAGTGACTCTGACGGAGTTCGATCACTGGTGCACCCAGGCCGGACTGATCCTGCGCCAGCGCTACGCCACCTGGGGCGGCGATCCCTACCGTCAAGGCGGCGGCTATGCCGTCAGCGTGCACTCCCGCCCCACCACCTGAATCCGCGCCCCAGTCACCAGCACACGCTCTAGCTGCAGCTATGCGCTGAATCACCGGCATTGCAGGCCAGAAGCACTTCTCGCGTTTTCGCGGGCCACTCTCGTCCATTGCCTCAGTGGACGGTTGCCCGTCTCAGGACTGAACGGCCGAGCGCAGTTCGGGCAGGGACAGGACCTCGTCCAGCGCGTCGACGTAGAGATCCGCGTGCTCCCGGCGGAAAGTCATGGGCGGTTTGATCTTCAGTACGTTGTCGTGCACACCGTTGGGGAAGACGATGACGCCTCGCTCCTTCATGAGCTCGGTGACCATGAAGGCCTGCTCGGTGGCCGGCATTCTGGTGGTGCGGTTGCGGACCAGTTCGACGCCGAGGTAGAGCCCTTCTGCCCGCACGTCACCGATGAGCGGTTGGCGCTGCTGGAGCTCGCGCAGCGACTGGGCGAAGTACCCGCCCACGCTCACGGCGTTCTCCCTCAGCCCATCCTGCTCGACGATGTCGAGCACGGCCTCGCCGATCGCGCAGGAGACCGGGTTGCCGCCGAAGGTGTTGAAGTACTTCATGCCCGTGTCGAACGCGTCGGCGATCTCCCGAGTCGTGACCAGCGCCGCGAGGGGATGCCCGTTCCCGAGCGGCTTGCCCATGGTGACGATGTCCGGGACCACCCCCTGGAGCTCGAAACCCCACCAGGGCCCGAGTCGTCCGACGCCGACCTGGACCTCGTCGGAGATGCACAGGGCACCCGCCCGCCTGGCAGCCGTGAACACGCCATCGAGGTAGCCGTCGGGGAACACGATGTTCCCACCCGATCCCATCAGGGACTCGGCGATGAAGGCGGCTGGGGGTCGGCCGTCGGCCGCGATCCGCTCGATGACAGCCGCGGCGTCGCGCGCGTACTTGACTCCGGCGTCCGCGTCGTCGTACCCGTAGGTGCTGCGGTAGCGGTCCGGGATGACGACCTCGTGGGTGGTCGCGGGGGCACCGGCGCCGCCGGGGCCCTTGTAACGGTTCGGGCTGATCCCGGTCACCACGCCGGTGTTTCCGTGGTAAGCGCCGTCGATGTTGACGATGTGCTGACGACCTGTCACCTGGCGGGCGATCCGCAGCGCCAGGTCGTTCGCCTCGCTGCCCGTGCACACGAGGAAGACGACCTCGAGCGGGTCGGGCAGCGTGGCCACCAGCTTCTGCACGTAACTGGCGATCTGCGGGTAGACGAAACGGCTGTTGGTGTTGAGCTTGCGCAGCTGTCGGGTGGCGGCGGCCGTCACCCGTGGCTCGGCATGGCCGACGTGGGTGACGTTGTTCAGCGAGTCCAGATAGGCCAGGCCGTCCTCGTCGTGGAACCACACGTCCCGCCCACGCACAAGGTTCATAGGGTTGCGGTAGTAGTTGCGCTGGGAGCGAGCGATGTGGCGACGGCGCACTGAGACGACGTCGTCGATGGTGGGGACCGCGGCGGGGGACTCGGTGAACCCGAAAAGCCGGGCGGGGTCGGGTGACAGGTGGCTCCACACCTGCCGTGCGGAGGGCGGCACGACACGAGGCGGCGGCCATGTGGCCATCCGTGCGGTGCGGTGGACCTGCACCTGGACGCAGGGCCCGAGCGGGTCCGCCTCGTCGCTCGCGCCTGCGCGTCCCAACGGCGCCCCGGCCGGGACTCTCGCCGCGACGGGCGGCGAGTCGTCGAGTCCCCACCAGCACGTCCAGAACTCCAGCCCCTCGACCGCATGTCGCAGCACCAACGGCATACCGGCGCCACCGCGGGCCTCGACGACACCGGACAGCGGGCTGGCAACCTCCTCGGCATCGGCCACGATCAGCAAGCCGCCGACCTGAACCGTCGCGGGCTCGTCGGCTCCTGGGCGGCGCCGGCCCCCCAGGAGCAGCGATGCGCTGAGGTGGGGCACGTAGCCCTTCCGCCGCCGTCCGTCGAGGACGTCGTCGATGCTCGCGCGCACCGCCCTCGCGTCGTGCCAGTCGATGTCGTCGTAGAGATCACTTTCCGGTCGCAGGTCGAGCAGCTGCGGGGCCGGTGTGTGCGGGGCACCGTCTCGGGCCGCCTCTGCCAAGACCTCTTCCAAACTCCGCTGCTCCCGCGTCCGGGGGAGCCCGCACGCGACCCGGAACGTCGCCTCGGCGACGTCGGGGCAGACCTCGGCCACCTGCGCGATCGCCGGCCAGGTGTGTTGCACGCGGGTCTGCCCGTATGGCGTGCCGCTCTCGGCGACCCGGCGCGTCCACGTCACGGCGTTCATGCACAGCCGGGCGGCCGCCAACGGATAGACCGCCGCCAGTTCCTCCGCCGTGAGGGGAAGCACCGAGTGAAAGCCGGCCACGACTTCGGCCGCCGCAGCGAGCGGGGCGGCCTTGCGGACCATGGCGTAGCCTGCCGCGATCGCCACCTCTGCCGCGCGCACACTGTAGAGCGAGTCGCCCAGGTCGACGATGCCCGAGATCCGCAGCACCCCGTCCTCGTCGGCGTCGGCCAGAACGTTGGCGTCATTGAGATCCTGGTGTACGACGCTCCGCGGCAGTCGGTCCCATGCCGGCAGGAGATCGTCGTACCAGCCCATGATCGTGCGCACCGACTCCCGCCGGTCCGTGTCCTGTACAGCGTGCAGCGACGCCTCGACGATCTCAGCGGCCCGGCGCATGTCCCAGTCGTGCGGTTCCAGACCCACCGGTGGCTCCATGCTGGAGAGTCCGAGGCTCAGCCGCCCGGCGGCTTCTCCCAGCTGACGCAGAAGCGCCGCGGAGTGGTCATCGAGATCCGCCAGGACCCGGCCCTCGATCCAGCTCATCACGCGGACCACGTGCGTTCGGCCCTCGTGGACGACGGCGGCAAGGCCCTTCCCCTCGTGCGTCGGGACCAGTCGTGGCACCGGAAGGTCGGGAACGGTGGAGGCCAGATGCTGGAGGAGCGAGTTCTGCCAGAGGACGTCGGCTGAGTCCGGCTCCGCGCGGGTGACCCGTACGAAGTAGCGCATTCCGTCATCGCCGGTGATCCGGACGTTCTGGTCGACCTCCCCTCCCAGTGGGTGCTGGACATATCCCTCGAGTCCGAAGGACTGCCGCAGCACGTGATCGAGGAGCGAGCCCGGCAGTTGGCCGGTGTGACCGGGGATGGTCCTGCCGTCCTGGCCGGTGGTGGTCGCTGAGGTCATCGTGCGTTCTCTCTCTCGTCGTCAGGTCGCTCATCACTCACCGTGGGCCTGCGTCACGACGCTCAGGTCGTGGCCAGTCCCCCGCCGCCACCCGTGTCGGACCTTTGCCCGACGCTGTCAGTCAGCTCCCGGACGGTCCGATCGATGCGGTTCCCGGGAGGAGGCGGGCGGGGCTGCCGCGGCTGTGTCTCGATCGCTTCACGGGCTCCGCAGATCTCGACCACGTCGACGACCGACAGGTCCAGTGCGAACTCCCCGTTTGATACTTCCCCTCGATGCCCCACTCCGACGGCTACAGGGGCCCGGCCCAGGACGCGCTCCAACACCTGGTCGGCGAGCAGGTCCGAGGTGGGCCGTCCCTCAAAGGCAGAGCGCTCATCGAGACCGGTCATCAGCTCACGCGGCGGCGGTCATGACGTCCCAGGTGACGTTCTGGTCCTCGACCCTCGCCTTGCGCTCGGCGTAGTCTCTGGGGAAGTCCTGGATGATCTCGATCCCGCTCTGCCTGGCGAACCGGTCGGCTCGGCCGCCTTGGTCATCGCCCTCTCGTGGGCCCCATAGCGGAAGGCTGAGACTGACCCGAGGCACGCGGCGCCCCTCAGCAACGCCTACTGAAGGTGACGAACTGGGGATCAGGTGCTTACGGAAGCGCCATAGCTGCTCCAAGTGCGTGGTCATGTCACGAGCCGTCTCCAGCCCGAGGTGATGCGTCAGTGAAACACCGCGGAGAATCCGGCAACAAGGGACGCGAGGCCGCGACATCGACCCCGTATTTTGTGCCTGTGCACAATTTCTGTCAGGGAGCCCCGCCGGCATGTCAGCGGCGCTTCCCGGAGACGGCCCGGTATCCGTCCGGTGACGGCTGTTGTCGGGAGAGGCGGTCCTCGTGAGCGGCCCGGGACGCCGTCAGGGTGGGGCCCGCCACGACGCCGTGCAGGCGATCGCGCGCCGGCTCCTCGAGGAACGACTCGACGAACTGACCTCTCGTGCTCTCGAACAGTTGGAAGCCGAGGAGGCCGCTTACGCGTCGGGGGACTTGGACCCGGTCCAGAAACGGGAGGGGATGCGACGAACCCTCGAACTCGCCCTGACCCGGCTGGCCGGCGGTCCCGTGCCCCGGACGGTCTCGCGCGCCACCGAGGACGTGGGGCGCGAGCGAGCGGAGCAGGCGTTTCCCCTGACCGCTCTGATGCACTCCTTCCAGCTGGACCTCAGGACCCTGTGGGAGGCCGTGCTCGCGGAGGGGCGAGCACGTGGCATCAGCGCCGATCCCGACTTCCTCGACGGGTTGATCCGCGTCTGGGAGGCGACGGACGCCAACAGCGTCGAGGTCGTCGACGCCTACCGCCGCACCGAGCGCGACCTGGCGAGCCGTCGTACGGAGGTGCGCAACCGCGCCTTCAGTCGCCTCGTCCTGGAAGGGGAGCAGGATCCCTCCACGGTCGCCGAGGCCTCGACGTTGCTGGGCTTCTCCGAGCACGTCGCACTGACCGTGGTCGTGGTCGAATCCGTTCCTACCGGGGACCCGGCTCTGTCCCAGGTCGACGATGCGCTGCGTCGGGGCGGCCTGCTGCGTCACTTCGGATGGATGGGTGACGAGCTCCTCGGCATCATCGGTCACGGACGGTGCGATGAAGAGGCCATGCTTGCCATGCTCCGGCCGTTCGCCCCGTGGCGCTGCGGTGTCGCGGAAGTCCCCGGGCTGGCGCTGACGGCGCGGGGCATCCGGTTCGCACGTGCCGCGATCCGCAGCTCCGCGCAGCCCGGAGTGCGGCACGTGGAGGGCCACTGGGTCGGGGCGATCATGTCGGCGCAGGAGGAGCTCACCGGTGCGATGGCCACTGGCGTGCTGCGCCCACTCCTCGAGCTGCGCGACCGCGACAGCATCGTCGAGACCCTGCGCTGGTACCTCGACCTGGGCTCGGTCGCTGAGGTGGCCGCACGCACCTACCGTCACCGGAACACGGTGGGCAATCGCCTGCAGGCCGCGGAAGAGGCGACCGGGCTGAAGCTGTCCAGGCCGCACGACGCCGCCCGGCTGGTCCTCGCCTTGGCTTGGCTGGAGACGGACGCGGGCGCCCGCTTCCGGGCGACGGTGTCCTGATCCACCGATTGCCGGACGGGTTGTGGCAACCGGCCGGGGCCGCGACCGAGAGAGCTGGAGCCAAAGCGTGGCGGTCAGAGGCCGAATGCCCTTCATGGGGACGGCAGCCTTGTCGGCCGACAGCCCGGTCACGCTGCCGGGCAGCGGCGCGAAGCGGCCGCAGTTCGCGCCGGAGCCGCTCGCGGTACCTCTCAGAGACTCATTCGGTTCGGGCAGGAACTGCACCGGGTCCCTGACAGGAAATTGTGCACAGGCACAAAATGCGCGGTCGATGTCGCGGCCTCGCGTCCCTTGTTGCCGGATTCTCCACGGTGCTTCACTGACGCATCACCTCGGGTTGGAGAGGGGCTCATCGCACTCGGAGCAGCAATGGTGCTGCCGCCGACCACCTGATCAGCATTCGCCGTCCCCGGCCCTGTCCGGGGGGCTCGTCCTCCAGCGGCGGCCCCTCGGGCACCCCCTCAGCCCCCATGCCCCCATGCCCCCTAGACAGGTCGCCGCCAACGCCGCGGCAGCCTCCTGGACCCCCGATGCGGCGGACCTGGCCGCACTCGACGAGATCGTGATTCCCGGTGAACGGCGTGTCCAATATGCCCGGAAAGAGGTTGAACACCATGCGTCAGATCGTCACCTTCGATGCCTACGGCACCCTGGTCGACTTCCAGCTCGGCCCCACCACCCTGAAGGTCATGGCCGACCGGCTGGACCTGGACCGCCTGAACGTCGACGAGTTCCTCGACGACTTCCGCATCATGCGGTTCCACGCCGTCCTGGAGGCCTACCGCCCCTTCCACGAGGTGCTGCCCTCCAGCCTGGAGATAGCCATGCGTCTGCACGGCCTGGAGTACCGGAAGTCCGACGGCGAGGCCCTGGTCGCGGCCGTGCCCACCTTCGGCCCCCACCCCGAGGTCCCGGCCGCCCTGCAGGCGCTGAAGTCCCGGTACGAGATCGCCATCATCTCCAACACGGACGACGACCTCATCGCCCAGAACCTGGCCAACATCGGCGTCGAGTTCGACCATGTCATCACCGCCCAGCAGGCCAAGGCGTACAAGCCGTCCCGGCAGGCCTTCGAGTACGCCTTCCAGACCATGGACATCGACCCCGCCCAGGTCATCCACGTCGCCCAGGGCTGGGAGTACGACCTCATCCCCACCCGCGACCTCGGCCTCGCTCGCCGCGTGTGGATCAACCGCTACGGCCACGACGGCTGCTACGGCGCCCGCGGCAGCGCCGACTACCAGCCCTTCGACGAGCTGCCCGACCTGTCCGGCCTGCCGGCCCTGCTCGGCTGCTGAGGCCGGGACCCAGAAAAACACCCCTGAACGACCAGGAAGACCCGAGGACGTACGTCATGAAGCAGATCCCCTACTGGCTCGACACAGCCCCTGCCTTCCCCGACCGGACCGGCAAGCCCCTGCCCGAGCAGGCGGACCTGGTGGTCATCGGCGGCGGCCTCACCGGCCTGTCCACCGCCTACCACGCGGCACGCAAGGGCGCCCACGTCGTCCTCGTGGAGAAGGACAAGGTCGGCTCGGGCGCCTCCGGGCGCAACGGCAGCATGTGCACCCAGGGCATCACCATCAGCCCCGCCGAGGCGCGCAAGCGCTACGGGCAGCCGCGGGCCCGGGAACTGTACGACGCCTTCCGCGAGGCGGTGGACGTTGTGGAGGAGCTGACGGTCAAGGAGCAGATCGACTGCGACTTCCACCGCGTAGGGCGTCTGGGAGTCGCGTTCAAGCCGCAGCACTTCGAGAGCATGCGGGCCAAGCAGCGCGACCTGGCCGACAACTTCGGCCACGACACCACGCTGCTGAGCAAGAACGATCTGCGTGCCGAGCTGGGCTCCGACTACTACCACGGAGCCCTGCTCGACCCGCTCAGCGCGCACCTTCACGTCGGCAAATACGTCCATGGTCTGGCCGAGGCCGCCGAACGCGCCGGGGCTCAGATCCACGAACGCAACGCCGCCACCGCGCTGCACCGCATCCCCGAGGGCGGTTTCCTCGTCGAGACCCTGCACGGCACCATCCGCGCCAAGCAGGTCATGGCGGCCACCGACGCCTACACCGACAAGGCCATGCCCTGGTTCCGCAAGCGGCTGATCAACGTCGGCAGCTTCGTCATCGTCACCGAGCCACTGGGCGAGGAGCGGGCCCGGCAGCTCATCCCCAACAACCGCGTGGTCGTGGACTCCAAGAACATCGGCCACTACGTCCGACTCACCCCGGACAACCGCCTCGCCTTCGGCGGCCGGGCCCGCTTCGCCCCCTCCAACCCCGCCTCGGACGTCAAGAGCGGTGACGTCCTGAAGCAGGAACTGGCGGAGATCTTCCCGCAGTTGTCGGACGTGCGGATCGACTACGTGTGGGGCGGCAGTGTCGGCTTCTCCTACGACCGCGTTCCGCACGCGGGCGAGGCCAACGGCCTTTACTACTCAATGGGTTACTGCGGCCACGGCGTCCAGATGGCCACCTACATGGGCCGCGCCATGGCCGAGGTAATGGACGGCCACCCGGAGGCCAACCCCCTGCGCGGCTTCGGCTTCCCCAAGGTTCCGGTGCCGTTCTACAACGGCACCGCCTGGTTCCTGCCCTTCGCCGGGGCGTACTACAAGGCCAAGGACCGGCTGCGCTGACCAACAGCGATTCACGGAAGGGCTAGGGTCAATGCCCCGTTGCGTTATGGGTTGGCAGGTTGGGGTCGTGTGATGCGGATGGCTTGGACGCCGGTGCGGGTGGGTTGGGGCCAGTCATGGTCGGCGTGACGGTCACAAAACTCGCTAACGCCGTACCCGCGGCATCCCCAGCCCGATCCACGAGATGATCTCGCGCTGGATCTCGTTGTTCCCGCCGCCGAAGGTGAAGATCACGGCCGAGCGGTAGCCGCGCTCCAGATCGCCGTGGAGCACCGCGCCCGCCGAGCTCTCCTTGAGGACGCCCGCCGCCGCGACGATCTCCATGAGCCAGGCGTACGCGTCCCGGCGTGCCTCGGAGCCGTACACCTTCACGGCGGAGGCGTCCTGCGGGGTGAGGGTGGCTTCCTGGACGGCGTTCACCATCTGCCAGTTGAGGAGCTTCATCGCGTCGAGCCTGGTGTGCGTCTGGGCGAGGCGGCGGCGCACCCAGGGGAGGTCGACGACGCGGCGGCCGTCGGCGAGCTTGGTCTCCAGCGCCCAGCGCTGTACGTCGTGCAGGGCGCGGATGGCCATGGTGCCGTGCGCGGCGAGGGTGACGCGCTCGTGGTTGAGCTGGTTGGTGATCAGCCGCCAGCCCTTGTTCTCCTCGCCGACGCGGCGGGAGACGGGGACGCGGATGTTCTCGTAGTAGCTCGCGGTGGTGTCGTGCGAGGCGAGGGTGTTGATGAGGGTGCAGGAGTAGCCGGGGTCGGAGGTCGGCACGAGGAGCATGGTGATGCCCTTGTGCGGGGGTGCGTCCGGGTCGGTACGGACGGCCAGCCACACCCAGTCCGCCGTATCACCGTTCGTCGTCCAGATCTTCTGGCCGTTGACGATGTACTCATCGCCATCCCGAACAGCCCTGGTCTTGAGCGCGGCCAGGTCCGTGCCCGCGTCGGGCTCGCTGTAGCCGATCGCGAAGTCGATCTCGCCGGAGAGGATCTTCGGCAGGAAGTACGCCTTCTGCTCCTCGGTGCCGAACTGCATGATCGTCGGTCCGACCGTGTTCAGCGCCATCAGCGGCAGGGGTACGCCCGCCTGGGCGGCCTCGTCGAAGAAGATGAACTGTTCCATCGGACTCAGCCCGCGCCCGCCGTACTCCTTCGGCCAGCCCACCCCGAGCCAGCCGTCGGAGCCGAGCCGGCGGATGGTCTCGCGGTAGAACCGCTTCTGCGCCGCCGGGTCCGCGTACCGGGCGTGGACGTTCTCCGGCACCAACTCGGTGAAGTAGGCGCGCAGTTCGGTGCGCAACTCCTGCTGCTCCGGCGTGTATTCGAGATGCACGGCGCCTCCTGGCTCCCACGGGGCTCCTACTGGCCTGCTGCTCCGGCCGCCCTGTCTTACGGCGCACACCGTAGAACGTGTTCCAGAAATTGGGAACACGCGGGAGTGGGTAACACGTGGATGGCACGTGGGTGGCACAAGGAAAGGCCCCCGGTTGTCCGGGGGCCCATCGCTTGACTCAACTGTTCACTGCGGTACGGGAGTTGCCTGCGTGGCGCTCCCCCGCTGGGCAGCAGCCGTACGCGGAGCCAGCACGCGCTCCGCGAGGTACCCGAAGACCAGGCCGTACGCGGTCCACAGGGTCACCTGGATGGCGAGGGCGGCGAGCCGGTACTGCCACAGCAGGGTGCCGGGGAAGCCCTCCGGGACCATGTTGTACGACGGCAGGACCGCGTACGCCAGGCCGACGACGAGCACGAAGAAGGCTCCCGCGGAGAGGGTTGCGTTCCAGTTGCCCAGGCGTGGCGCGAGGCGCTTGCCGAGGATCACCGTGCCGACGGCCAGCAGCACGCTGAGTACGACCATCAGGAAGTACAGCGTGGTCCGCTGGTTGAGGGTGTCGGGGTCGCCGACGGCGGGTGGGTTGGCGGGGTACTTGAGGAACGGGACGACGTAGACCGCGAGCAGGCCCGCGGTCGACAGCAGCAGCGCGCTCGCGCGTGGCCCGAAGCGGCCGATCCTGCCGAGTGCGAAGCAGTACGCGAGGGCGGCGATGCCGCCGAACGCGACGCCGTAGACGAGGACGCCGGTGCTCAGACCGGCGGTGGACTGCATGGTGCGGCTGACGAGTTCCTCGCCGCCGTGCTCGTGGGCGTGGGCCTCCTCGAAGGCGATGGCCTCGTCGACACGTGGTTCGCCGAGGAAATAGGCGACGACCAGGGCGAGCAGGCCCGCGGCGAGTCCCGCGAGCATGCCACGCACCAGGAGGTTTCTGACGGTTGCTGAGTCCATGTGCTCGTACGCTTCCTCGTCGCCGTCAGTGACAGGGGAAGCCGAGGAGGTGGCGGGCGTCGTGCACCCACTCGTGCACGCCTTCGCCGGAGACCACGGAGGTGGCGCCCTGCTCGGCGCCGACGAAGTAGAGCAGGACCAGCATCAGGATGCCGAAGAAGACCGCCCAGGGGACGATCGCGCCGATCGGCAGCTTGGCCGGCACGGCGGCCGGTACAGCGGGGTTGGTCACGGTCGGCTGAGCGACGGACTGGGCCATGGCAGAACCTCCTGGGGAACTCGCGTCCCATCTTGGTGGTGCACAGGACGACGGCCACGGGTCTGACTTGCCCGGACTGCACCGCCCCTGGTGGGAGGCGGTCGCTACGGGCTTACAGTGGCGCGACCGTGCCGGATTCTCACCGGCTTCCGTCGAACCGTCGTCAATATCGACGTGACCGTACCGCGAAGCGGGGAGGCGGCCAAGGGCGCACGCGGTGCAGGAGAGTGCGCCGTTGCCCTGGTCATGCGCCAATTCCCGGTGTGGGCAAGGGCTTTGAGCGGGCGTTCGAGTACGAAAGTGGGCCGATGACCAGCCGAGTGATGTTGATCTCACCAGCGATCAGTGCCGCACTGCGGGAGGCGCGTTTCGACGACGGATGCCCTCTCGACCCCGCCGGGCTGCGGCTCGCGGAGGCAGCAGCGGGTGCGCTGCCCGCTGTGGACCGGGCCCTGGTCTCCCCCGGCGTGCGCTGCCGCGAGACGGCCGGCGCGCTCGGTCTCGACGCCACGGACGAGCCCGAGTTGGCGGGGCTGGACGTGGGTCGCTGGCGCGGCGCGAGCCTGGCCGAGGTGAGCGCCGAGGAGCCGGAGGCGGTCGCGCGCTGGCTGGCGGATCCGTCCTGCGCCCCGCACGGCGGTGAATCCGTACGCGAGTTGTGCGACCGGGTCGCCAAGTGGCTCGATTCGGCCGGGCAGTTCTCGGGCCGGACCCTCGCCGTCGTCGAGCCGGAGATCGTACGGGCCGTGGTGGTACGGGCGCTCGGTGCTCCGGAGCCGACGTTCTGGCGGATCGACGTACCGCCGCTGACCGCGACGGAACTCAGCGGTCGGGCCGGACGCTGGAACGTACGGGTGGGGCGGGGGCTCGGGGACTGACGGGCCGAGGCCTGGGCGGCTGCTCGTCACCTCAGGGCGGCCGACATCCCGGCAGGACCGTCACCCCAGCAAACCCGTCACCTCAGCAGGGCGAGGAACTCCGTGCAGGCGCGCGCACAGTCCCGGCAGGCCAGCGCGCCCTCCTCGGCGCCGGGGTTCCGGTCGAAGACGTGCGCGGTCTCCAGGCAGACGCCGCGGCACCACTCGACCTGGGCGCGCGTCGCGGCCTCGTCCTGCCAGGTCTGCTCGGCCAGCACGCGGCAGGTCGCGTCGCAGACCTCCGCGCACATGATGCTCTTGCGCCGCAGCTCCTGTTGATCTTCGGGACCGTCGAGATCGGCGAGACTCGCGCGCAGCGCACACACCCGCGCGCACTCGGTACACGCCTGCGCACAGGCGAACCGGTCCTCGAGGAAACGGACGAGTTCCTGCTGATCTGTCGCTGACACGCTGTCCGAGTAGCCGGACACCGTCACGCCAAACCCGGTGACGTCACCAAGCGGGCACGAGATCCGCCGTTCCCACCCGTGCCCAACCGCACTCGGCGATCGATACTTGACCCGCAGGCTTTGAGAGATCCAGGACGCGGCCACGGCTGCTCACCTCACCCGGAGGTACGGAATGAAGATGCTCATCAACGTCGCGGAGACGGTTGTCGCGGACGCGCTGCGGGGCATGGCTGCCGCGCACCCCGAGCTGACCGTGGATGTAGAGAACCGGGTGATCGTTCGGCGGGACGCTCCGGTGGCCGGGCAGGTGGGGCTCGTCTCCGGTGGCGGTTCGGGGCACGAGCCGTTGCACGGCGGGTTCGTGGGTCCGGGGATGCTGTCGGCGGCCTGTCCGGGAGAGGTGTTCACCAGCCCGGTGCCGGACCAGATGGTGCGGGCGGCCGCCGCCGTGGACAGCGGGGCCGGGGTGCTGTTCATCGTGAAGAACTACACCGGGGACGTACTCAACTTCGACATGGCGGCGGAGCTCGCCGAGGACGAGGGCATCCAGGTGGCGAAGGTGCTCGTCAACGACGACGTGGCGGTGACCGACAGCCTCTACACGGCGGGGCGGCGCGGCACCGGCGCGACGCTGTTCGTGGAGAAGATCGCGGGCGCCGCCGCCCATGAGGGCCAGCCGCTGGAGCGGGTCGAGGCGCTGGCCCGTCAGGTCAACGAGAGCTCCCGGAGTTTCGGCGTCGCACTGAGCGCCTGTACGACTCCGGCCAAGGGCAGCCCCACCTTCGATCTCCCGCCCGGCGAGCTGGAGTTGGGCATCGGCATCCACGGCGAGCCCGGCCGCGAGCGGCGCGCGATGATGACGTCGCGGGAGATCGCCGACTTCTCGGTGAACGCGGTCCTGGAGGACCTGAACCCCAGGAATCCGGTGCTGGTGCTGGTCAACGGCATGGGTGCGACGCCGCTCCTGGAGCTGTACGGCTTCAACGCGGAGGTGCAGCGCGTGCTGACCGAGCGTGGTGTCGCCGTGGCGCGCACCCTCGTCGGGAACTACGTCACCTCGCTCGACATGGCAGGAGCCTCGGTGACGCTGTGTCAGGTCAACGAGGAGCTGCTGCGGCTGTGGGACGCTCCGGTGCGTACGGCGGGCCTGCGCTGGGGCATGTGAGACCGGTCAACTCCCTTACCTGACAAGCACGATGACTACGCAAGCACCATGCGAGGAGATCCTGTGCTCGACGCCGACTTCTTCCGCCGTTGGATGACGGCGACCGCCGCTTCCGTCGACCGCGAGACGGAGCGGCTCACCGCCCTCGACTCGCCGATCGGCGACGCCGACCACGGCAGCAATCTGCAGCGCGGCTTCACGGCCGTGACGGCCACACTGGAGAAGGAGGCGCCGGGCACGCCGGGCGCCGTCCTCATGCTCGCCGGACGCCAGTTGATCTCGACGGTGGGCGGTGCGTCGGGTCCGTTGTACGGCACACTGCTGCGCCGTACCGGGAAAGCGCTCGGGGACGCGGCCGAGGTCAGCGAGGAGCAGCTCACGGACGCGTTGCGCACCGGCGTGGACGCGGTGATGCAGCTCGGCGGGGCGGCGCCCGGCGACAAGACCATGATCGACGCGCTGGTGCCCGCGGTCGACGCGCTCGGCGAGTCCTTCGCGGCGGCACGGTCCGCCGCCGAGGAGGGCGCCCTCGCCACCACGCCCTTGCAGGCCCGCAAGGGCAGGGCGAGTTATCTGGGCGAGCGGAGCATCGGGCACCAGGATCCAGGTGCCACCTCCTCCGCCCTGCTGATCGCGGCCCTCGAGGAGGCGGCCGGTGAGTGACGAGAAGCTGGTGGGGATCGTGCTCGTGTCGCACAGCGCCGAGGTGGCCACCTCGGTCGCCGAGCTGGCGGTAGGGCTCGCGGGCGGCGGCACGACCGCGCCGGTGGCTCCGGCGGGCGGGGTCGAGGACGGCGGCCTCGGCACCAGCGCCGAGCTGATCTCCGCCGCGGCCGCCTCCGTGGACCGCGGCGCCGGTGTCGCCGTACTCACCGACCTCGGCAGCGCGGTCCTCACCGTGAAGACCCTTCTCGCCGAAGGCGACGAGCTCCCGGCCCACACCCGCCTCGTGGACGCCCCCTTCGTCGAGGGCGCGGTGGCCGCGGTCGTCACCGCCTCGGCCGGAGCGGACCTCACGGCGGTGGAGGCGGCGGCTGCGGAGGCGTACACGTACCGAAAGGTGTGACACGGCCACGGCCACGGTCGGGCGATGGTGACCACGGAGGGCGGCCGGGCGGTGGCGGAGGCATGCGGATGGATCGGGCCGCCGGTCCGGCGACACGCCATGGCGCGCCGCACGGCGGAATCCGTCACCTGATCGGGCTCGGCCCGCGTGCGGGGGTGGTGCGGGGCACGTTGGCTCGTCCCAGGGCAGCACGGGCGTTTCCCAACCCTCGGCGGCGCATGGGATGTACCGCCAACCGTGCCGCCGGAGGGCAGTCAATGCGTACCACTCAGATGTTCGTCCGCACCGGTCTGACCGTGGCGGCCACCGCCGCGCTGCCGCTGGCCCTCACCGCCGGGCCCGCTGCGGCAGTGAACACGCAGATCACGGTGACCTCCAGTGGGTCCACGGTCCAGGTGAACACCACCGCGTGCCCCACCGGCGGCAACGCCTCGCTGCTCTCCAGCGGCCAGGCCAACTTCGCCCAGGGCCGCCAAGTGCCGCTGACCAGGAGCACGGGCAGCCAGAGCGCCTCCTGGTCGGGCGTCAGCACGGGCACGTACACCGTCATCGTGGTCTGCGCGAACGGCTCGACGGCGGGCACCCAGTCCGTCACCGTGTCCACGGGCTCGGGCCCCACGATCTCCACGACGACCTCCCCACCCCGATCGCCCTCACCCACGCCCACGCGCACCCCCTCGCCCTCGCCGACACGCGGGGTCATGGGCGGCGCGGGCGGCTCCACCGAGGACTACAGCACCGTCACCTACGCGGTGGGCGGGGTCCTGGTGGCCTCAGGCGTCGGGGCCACGGCCTGGGTCCTGCGCCGCCGCTCCAAGCCCAACCGGCTCTGATCACACCGTTGACTCCCGGGAAGCCGAGTCATCGGCGGGCAGTCGCCCGAACTCCTGAAGCGCATGCGTCAGCCAGTGGGTCCAGAAGGTCTCCAGGTCGATCCCGGCACGCAGGATGAGGTGCTGGAGCCGGTCCTGGGGCGTCTGTCTGCCGGGCGGGAAGTCCCGCTGCTGGATCTCCTCGTACTCCGCCAACTGCCGCTGGTGCAGGTCGAGATGGCGGCGCAGATCTTCCTCGATGCCCGCGGTGCCGACCACGGCTGCGGCCCGCAGGCGCAGCAGCAGCGGGTCGCGCAGGGGCTTGGGGTCCTGGGAGGCTGCGGTCCAGCGGGTGAGTTCGGCGCGGCCCGCGGGCAGGACCTCGTAGCTCTTCTTCTGCCCGCGGGTCGGCTGCTCGGCGGGGAGGGCCCGGATGTAGCCGACGGCCTCCAGTTTTCCCAGCTCGCGATAGATCTGCTGATGCGACGCCGACCAGAAGTAGCCGATCGACCTGTCGAAACGCCTGGTCAGCTCAAGGCCCGACGACGGTTTCTCGAGGAGGGCGGTGAGGATGGCGTGCGGGAGTGACATGAACTCATCCTAAGTACGCCGCCGAAAGCCGGCCCATGCTGCTCCCCGGGCTACAGCGCCGCCGCCAGCTCCGTGCCCTGCTTGATCGCGCGCTTCGCGTCCAGTTCGGCGGCCACGTCCGCGCCGCCGATGAGGTGCACACTGCGACCGGCGGTGCGCAGCTCGTCGTACAGGTCGCGGCGCGGCTCCTGCCCGGTGCAGAGCACGATCGCGTCGACCGGCAGGACGGTGCTCTGCCCGTCGACGGTGACGTGCAGGCCTTCGTCGTCGATCCGGTCGTACCGGACTCCGGGGATCATGGTGACCCCGCGGTGCCTGAGCTCTGTGCGATGGATCCAGCCGGTGGTCTTGCCGAGCCCGGCGCCGACCTTGGACGGCTTGCGCTGCAAGAGGTGGACGGAGCGCGGCGGGGCGGGCCGCTCGGGCGCGGCGAGGCCGCCGGGCGTCCGGTGGTCCATGTCGACGCCCCACTGCCGGAAGTACGTCGCCGGGTCCTCACTCGCCTTGTCGCCGCTGTCGGTCAGGTACTCGGCGACGTCGAAGCCGATGCCGCCCGCGCCGAGGATCGCGACACGGTCGCCGACGGGCACGCTGTCGCGCAGCACGTCGAGGTAGCCGACGACGCTCGGGTGGTCGACGCCGGGGATGTCGGGGGTGCGCGGGCCGACGCCGGTGGCGATCACCGTCTCGTCGTAGCCGGCAAGGTCGTCCGCCGTCGCGTATGTACCCAACCGCACCTCCACTCCCCGCAGTTCGAGCTGCGTACGGAAGTAGCGCAGCGTCTCGTCGAACTCCTGCTTGCCGGGGACCTTGCGGGCCACGTTCAGCTGGCCGCCGATCTCCCTCTCCGCGTCGTAGAGCGTGACGTCGTGGCCCCGTTCGGCGGCGGAGACGGCGCAGGCGAGCCCGGCGGGCCCGGCGCCCACGACGGCGACGCGCTTGCGCCGCCGGGTCGGTGCGAGGACCAGCTCGGTCTCGTGGCAGGCGCGTGGGTTGACCAGGCAGGAGGTGATCTTGCCGCTGAAGGTGTGGTCGAGGCAGGCCTGGTTGCAGCCGATGCAGGTGTTGATGGCGTCGGGGCGCCCGTCCCGCGCCTTGTTGACGAAGTCGGGGTCGGCGAGCATCGGGCGGGCCAGGGACACCATGTCGGCGTAGCCCTCGGCGAGCAACTCCTCGGCGAGTTCAGGGGTGTTGATGCGGTTGGTCGTCACCAGCGGAATCGAGACAGCACCCATGACCTTCTTGGTCACCCAGGCGTACGCGCCCCGCGGCACCGAGGTCGCGATGGTGGGGATCCGCGCCTCGTGCCAGCCGATACCGGTGTTGATGATCGTCGCTCCGGCGGCCTCAACGGCCCGGGCGAGCGTGATCACCTCGTCCAGCGTCGATCCGCCGGGCACCAGGTCCAGCATCGACAGCCGGTAGACGATGACGAAGTCCTCGCCGACCGCCTCCCGTACGCGGCGGACGATCTCGACCGGGAAGCGCATGCGGTTCTCGTACGAGCCGCCCCAGCGGTCCTCGCGGTGATTGGTCTGCGTGGCGATGAACTCGTTGATGAGATAGCCCTCGGAGCCCATGATCTCGACGCCGTCGTAGCCCGCCTGCCGGGCCAGGCGCGCGGCTCGGGCGTAGTCGTCGATCGTCCGCTCGACCTCGTCGTCGGTGAGCGCGTGCGGGACATGGGGGCTGATCGGGGCCTGGAGGGCGCTGGGCGCGACGAGGTCCTGGTGGTAGGCGTACCGCCCGAAGTGCAGGATCTGCATCGCGATCCTGCCGCCCTCGCGGTGCACGGCCTCGGTGATGACGGTGTGCTGCTCGGCCTCCGCCCCGGTCGTGAGCTTGGCGCCGCCCTCGTACGGCCGTCCCGCCTCGTTGGGCGCGATGCCGCCCGTGACGATGAGCCCCACTCCCCCGCGCGCCCGGGCCGCGTAGAACTCCGCCATGCGCTCGAAGCCGCGCTCCGCCTCCTCCAGGCCCACGTGCATGGAGCCCATGAGCACGCGGTTGGGCAGGGTCGTGAAGCCCAGGTCGAGCGGGGTCAGCAGGTGCGGGTAACGGCTCATCGGCCCCTCCATGCGCGGCGTCGTCACGTCTGTTGTAGACGAGGGACCGAGCTTTATGCAACTAGTTGCACAAAGATGGAGGGGCCGATGTGACTAGGACCTCGTTCCGATGACGACCGTGCTGTACAGCTCATCGGACACGGCCAGGCGCGGAACCAGCCCGCTGTCGGCGAAGACCTCGAATGCCGTGGGCGCCTGGCGTTCGCTCGTCTCGACCAGGAGGGAGCCGCCGGGGGCCAGCCATTGCGGGGCCTCGGCGGTCACCCGGCGCAGGATGTCGAGCCCGTCTCCTCCTCCGTCGAGCGCCACGAGGGGTTCGTGGTCGCGGGCCTCCGGGGGCAGCAGGCCGACCTCTTCGGTGGGGACGTACGGCACGTTGGCTGCCAGGACGTCGACCCGGCCGCAGAGGGTGTGCGGCAGCGGCTCGAAGAGGTCGCCCTCGTGGACATGGCCGCGCTCGCCGACGTTCCGGCGGGCACAGCGCACCGCGGCCGGGTCGATGTCGGCGGCGTGCAGCTCGGCTCCGGGCAGGGACGCGGCGAGGGCGGCGCCCACCGCGCCCGAGCCGCAGCAGAGGTCCACGACGACGGGGGCTTCGGGAGCCACCTCGACAGCCTGCCGTACCAGGAACTCGGTACGTCGGCGTGGCACGAAGACGCCCGGCTCGACGGCGATACGCAGACCGCAGAACTCGGCCCAGCCCAGGACGTGTTCGAGGGGCAGGCCCGCGGAGCGGCGGTCCACCATGGCGGTGAGTTCGACTGGGGTGCGGGCGGTGGAGACGATCAGTCGCGCCTCGTCCTCGGCGAAGACACAGCCCGCGGAGCGGAGCGCGGCGACGACAGCGGCGTACGAAACGGAAGGGACGGAGGAGAAGGGCATGGAAGCCGAGAGCCTTTCGGGAACCCGAAGGGCGCTCTCCCGGTCACCTGATGGCGGTGAACCCCTGAGGCGAGAGCACCCGAGCCGACACAGCGGTAATGGGGCTCACCTCCTCGGTCCCTGCACGGCTGGGGCGGTCCGCAGCCGGACGGCAACGTTACATGGCCTCCGGCTGCCTCCACGAGGCCGGGACGCCCTGTGACCCGGCCGTTCCCCACGGGATGCTCAGCCGGTGACGTCGATGACGATCTTTCCGCGGGCATGGCCATCCTCCACCAGCCGCAGTGCCTCCCCGGCGCGGGACAAGGGGAATGTCTGCGTGACCAGGGGGTTCAGCTTGCCGTCGGCCACAAGGCGGGCTACCTCGTCGAGGATCGCGGCGTTGCGGGCCCGGGCGACGGGGGCGCCGCCGAGGTGGCCCACGATGTCCTTGCCGCCCGCGGTGATCAACTTCGTGCGGTCGGTGAGGAGTTCGGCCGCGGCTTCGAGGACCTCGCCGCCGATCAGGTCGTAGACCGCGTCCACGCCGTCCGGGGCGGCGGCCCGTACGCCGGCCACGAAGTCCGGGCCCGAAGGCACATGCACGGCGCCGAGCGACTCGACGAAGTCCTTCTTGCCCGCACTGGCCGTGCCGATGACCTTCACCCCGAAGGCGCGCGCGATCTGGGTGGCCGCCACGCCCACGCCACCGCCGGCGCCCGTGACCAGCAGCGTCGAACCGGCCGGCAGGTCGAGCTGACGGATGCCGTCGTACGCCGTCGCCCCCGCGACCGGCAGAGCCGCCGCGTCCGTGAAGGAGATCGCCTCGGGCTTGTGCGCGGTCACGGCGACGGGCAGCAGGGTGTACTCGGCGTAGCCGCCGCCGACCGGATTGCCGAACACCGCGTCGCCCACCGCGAAGCCGGTGACTCCCTCGCCGATCTCTTCGACCACTCCGGCGGCCTCGTTGCCGAACACCGCGGGCAGCTCGCGCGCCGTCTGGCCCGGGCGGGCGTAGCCGTTGCGCTGCTTGTAGTCGACGGGGTTCACGCCCGCCGCCCGTACGGCGACCAGGAGTTGACCGGGACCGGGACTCGGCCGGTCCTGGTCGACGAGGGCCTCGGTCTCCGGACCGCCGAACCGCGTGAAGACGTACGCCTTGGGCATCTGCTTCCTCTTTCTCCACCGGGATTCCCCACCGGGCTGCGCCTGCTCAGCGTGTAAGGAAGATCGCCGGACGGCTATTCCCCGACAACTCCCCGCGCAGGCGCCGGGTACCGTGGACCCGATGCATGTCACCCGAGGCTTCACCGGACGTCCGCGCGTCCCCAACTCCGGCCTGCCGCCCGGTCAGTACGACGCGGGCGACGACTGGCCGGTCCTGTCCGCCGAGGTCACGCCCGAACTGGCGCCCGCGGACTGGACGTTCACCGTCGACGGGCTGGTGGCCGAGCCGCGCACCTGGTCCTGGGACGAGGCGCACGCGCTGCCGGCGTCCGCGTACGAGGGCGACATCCACTGTGTGACGAGCTGGTCGAAGTTCGGGGTGCGCTTCGGGGGTGTGTCGCTGGACGCCTTCCTGGACCTCGTACGCCCGGCACCGGAGGCGACGCACGCGGTCGCGTACTCCCACACCGGGTACACCACCAACCTCCCGCTGGCCGATCTGACCGGCGGGCGCGCCTGGATCGTCTGGGAGTACGGCGACGAGCCGCTGCCCGCGGAACACGGTGGTCCGGCGCGGCTGCTCGTGCCACATCTGTACTTCTGGAAGAGCGCCAAGTGGATCGCGGGCCTCAGACTCCTCGACCACGACGAGCCGGGCTTCTGGGAGCAGAACGGCTACCACCACCGCGGCAACCCCTGGGAAGAGCAGCGTTACTCCGGTGACTGAGACTCCGCTGACCGAAGACCTGCACATGAGCGGGACGTTCACGCCCCCGACCCGGTTCGCCGTGCCCGGCCGGATCGCCGTGAACAACGACACGGCGACGACCTGGCAGCGCGCCACGCTCACCGGGATCCGCCGCGAGACTCCACGCGCGGCGACCTTCCGGTTCGCCGTGCCCGGCTGGCGCGGCCATGTGCCCGGCCAGCACCTGATGCTGCGGCTCACCGCGGAGGACGGCTACACCGCCCAGCGGCACTATTCGATCGCGTCGCCGCCCGACGACTCGGGGCACATCGAGCTCACGCTGGACCATGTCGAGGGCGGCGAGGTGTCCGGCTGGTTCCACACGGTCGCCGAGCCGGGCGACCAGGTCGAAGTCCGCGGCCCGAACAGCGGTTTCTTCGCCTGGACCGGCGACCGGCCCGCCCTGCTCGTCGGCGCGGGCTCCGGTGTCGTACCGCTGATGTCGATGGTCCGCCACCACCGGGCGCGCGGACTGTCCGTACCGCTGCGCCTGCTCGTCTCGGCGCGCGGGCCCGAGGACTTGATCTACGCGTCGGAGTACGGCGCCGAGACGACACCCGTGTTCACGCGTAGTGCGCCGCCCGGTGTGCCCGTGGGGCGGCTGTCGGCCGCGCATGTGGCGGCGCTCCTGGCCGACCGCCCGGACGGCGGGTGGGAGGCCTACGTGTGCGGGTCCAACGGGTTCGCCGAGCATGCCTCGCGGCTCCTCGTCGACGCGGGACAGCCGGTGGACCGCATCCGGATCGAGCGCTTCGGCTGACGCTGCTCCTCACTCCGCTCCGCGGGGCCTCAGTCGTGCGCGGGCGGATCCGGCGGTGTGGGCACTCACCGCCACGAGATCACCGCCACGAGATGGCCCCTCACGGGGTCCATCCGGCGCCGACGGGGAACTCGGGCGGCGTACGACGGTGACCAGCCGCTCCGGGACCGGACGGTGACCGCCGGACGCGAGCGATGAGGAGGCGTGGACATGGGCACGCGGGTGCGCGGCTGGCGTTGGCGGCCCAATTCGCTGCGCAGGCACTGTGACGTGGTGGAGGCGTGGACGGCCCTGGTCGTCGCCGTCCTGTTGTGCCTCGGCGCCCCGCTGGCCGGGCTCGTCACGGGCTGGCAGGCATACGACGCGGCGCGGGACACGGCCGCTGAACAGCGGGCCGAACGCCATCGGGTGCGCGCGGAGGTCACCGAGCAGGCGCCCGCCGCGCCACCCACCGCCACGGGCGGCAAGCAACCCACCTACTGGGTCGCCGTGCGCTGGACCGAGCCCGGCGAACGGGCACGCACGGGTGAGGCCCGGGTCCCGGCAGGCACCCGCCCCGGCGAGCGCACCCATGTGTGGCTGGACGACGCGGGCCGGGTCGTCGCCGCCCCGGCGGACAGCACGGCGATCTGGCAGCAGGCGCTCGCGGTGGGAGGCTGCGCCACGGGCGGCGCCGCGACCGTCGTCCTGGTGGGGCACTTCGTCGTACGCCGGGTCGCCCTCCACCGCCGCATGACCGAGTGGGAACGCGAGTGGGCCCGTACGGGTCCTGAGTGGAGCCGACGCTGGGCATGACCGGGCCCGGCCGGTGCGTGAAAAGGGCCTGGCGGCCCGCCGACGGCGCCCGTACGGTGTGATCATCCGCACCCTGACCCGTGATCCCGTAAAGGCGGTCATCCATGGCCTTGTTCGACCTGCCCCTCGACCAGCTCCGGAGCTACCGCAGCGCCTCCGTCGAGCCCGAGGACTTCGACGCCTTCTGGGCCAAGACGCTTCAGGAGGCGCGCGAGCACGACCTGGACGCCTCCTTCGAGCCGGTCGAGACGCATCTCAAGACCGTGAAGGTGTACGACGTCACGTTCGCCGGGTTCGGCGGTCACCCGGTGAAGGGCTGGCTGACGCTGCCCGCCTGGGCCGACACGCCCCGCCCTGCGGTCGTCCAGTTCGTCGGGTACGGCGGCGGGCGCGGCCTTCCGCACACGCATCTGCTGTGGGCCTCGGCGGGCTTCGCGCACTTCGTGATGGACACCCGCGGCCAGGGCAGTGCCTGGGGAGGCGGTGACACACCGGACCCGGTGGGCAGCGCGCCCGCGTATCCCGGTTTCATGACCCGAGGGGTCGAGGATCCCGAAAGCTACTACTACCGGCGGCTGTTCACCGATGCGGTACGGGCCGTGGAGGCGGCCCGCTCGCATCCGCTGATAGACGCCTCGCGCACCGCGGCGGTCGGTTCCAGCCAGGGCGGCGGCATCACGATCGCGGTCGGCGGTCTCGTACCGGACCTGGCGGCGATCGCCCCGGACGTGCCGTTCCTGTGCGACTTCCCGCGCGCGACGACGCTGACGGACCGCGATCCGTACCGGGAGATCGGCAACTACCTCAAGACGCACCGCGGCCGCAGCGAGCAGGTGCGGCGCACGCTGTCCTACTTCGACGGCGTGCACTTCGCGGCGCGCGGCCGGGCGCCCGCCCTGTTCTCGGCGGCCCTGGAGGACCAGACCTGCCCGCCGTCGACGGTGTTCGCCGCCTTCAACGCCTGGCCGCACGAGGACAAGACGATCGAGGTGTACGACTTCAACGACCATGAGGGCGGCGGCCCTTACCAGGAGGCGGCCCAGCTGGCGTGGCTGCCGAAGCGCCTGTAGAAGGAGCGGTTGCGTTCCGGTCGCGGAGTTACGGGTCCTCGCCGAGGTGGGCGAGGACCCGTTGTTTCCGAGCAACGGCGTGGACGCCGCCGTTCCGGTTCTGTGTTCAGGCCAGTACGGAGCTGAACACGTAGCCGAATGCGTTGGTCGCCCAGTGGAGTCCCATGGGGGCGAGCAGGCTGCCGGTGCGGTGTCGCAGGTAGCAGAAGAGGCAACCTGCCGCGGCGGTGAGGAGCACGGCACCGGCGGTGGCCAGGACGGTGCCGAGAGGCGATTGCCCGAAGAGCGAGCCCACGGCCTGGTTGGAGTCGGTGAGGTGGAGCGACGGGAGGATGTGCCAGAGACCGAACAGCACGGAGGAGAACACGGTGGCCGCGACGGCGCCGCGAGCGCGCAGCACCAGTCCGTAGAGCACCCCGCGGAAGGCGACCTCTTCCAGCAGCACCGTGCCGATCGGCACCTTGATCAGCACCCGGCCGACGACCTCCGCGCCGCTCAGCCCGCTCGCCCTCTCGTCCTCGAACAGCCCGCGTGTGACGGGCAGTGCCGCCGCGCACAGGTACACCGCCGCGACGATCCCGGCCAGGGCGAGCGCCCAGCGCAGTCCGCGGCCCAGCGTGTCCCGGGAAAGTCCGAGGTCGGCCCAGCCGCCACCGGCCCGGAACATGATCGCGATCAGCGCGGCGGAGGCGATCGCTGAGCTGAGCACGACCCAGGACGGCGCCCACCGGTTGTTGACCAGGTTCGTGAGCACCAGCAGCGTGACAGCGCCCACGAGCGCTGTCACGGTGGACGTCCGGCCGCTGCGCATGCGATGCGAAAGCTGCTCTGTCACCTCAGTCGTCCTCGATGGGAAGCACTGATCCTCCAGGTTTCGGCTACCCCTGGTGCGTCGCCACCACCATCCGGCAGCGCGGGCTGCCGTCGTCTCTGCTGCCGAACTCGGGGAGTGTGTGCAGGTCCACGACGAAGCCGGCGCGGATCAGTTCGCGGCGTACGTCGCCGAGGCGGAAGGCGCGGTAGTACATGACGAACGGGGGCCGCCACACCGCGTTGCGTACACGCATCGCCGTGTCGAAGGCGAGCAGGGCCCAGTAGCCGGGAGAACCGGGGCGGGGCGGGGCCACGACGGGGAAGGCGAACCGTCCGCCGGGCCGGAGCACCGAGTGCACCTGGGCGAACAGGCCCGGCAGTTCACGCGGCAGGAAGTGGCCGAACGCCCCGAAGCTGACCACCAGGTCGAAGACCGGAGCGAACGGCAGGGCTCGGGCGTCGCCGCGTACCCACGCCACCGGCGGCCCGGCGGCACGCGTCCGTTCGCGGGCCACGGCGAGCATGCCCGCACTGATGTCGACACCGGTGATCCGCTCCCGGCACACCGTGCGCAGCACGTCGATACCGGCGCCGGTGCCGCAGCACAGATCGAGCCCGCTGTCGAACGGTCCGATCCGCTCCAGCTCCCGCGCGACAGAGCGCAGGACCGGGTCCGGTGTACGGAACGGAGTGTGGTCGAACTTCGGCGCGAGCAGGTCGTAGCCGTGCTCGACGGACGACAGCGCCTGAACGGCGAGCTCGCGGAACGTGGGGCCCTGCGGGGTGAACATCGAGGTCAGCTTAGTCAGGCGCGAGCGCGCTGTGGTTCACAAGGGGAGCTTCTCCCCTTGTGAACCACAGCGCGCTCGGCTGAAGCCCTCAGCTCCCCAGGCGGAGGCCCGCGAGCCAGATGTCGGGCCCGCCCGGCCCTCGGTCGCCGGGTGCACAGGGTGGCAGGGGGCGGCGCAGACGGAGGAGAGAGCGAATCTTCTTGGTACGGCGGGTGGGAACGGTGGCGGTCATGGGACCCTCCAGTGTCGTGTGGGTGCTTTCGCTCCACCGACGAACACCCCTACGCCGATCGACACTCCGCGAGCCGCTTCTCGAGAAAACGCCGCTCGGCGTCGTTCTCCACCAGCTCCAGCGCACGCGCGTACGCCTCGGCCGCCTCCGCCGTCCGCCCCATACGCCGCAGGAGATCCGCGCGGGTGGCGGGCAGCAGGTGGTAACCGGCCAGCTGGCCCGCCTTTTCCAGCTCGGCCACCAGCGCCAGGCCGGCCTCCGGTCCCTCGGCTATGCCGACCGCCACCGCGCGGTTCAGCTCCACCACCGCGGAGGGCACGAAGCGCCTCAACTCCCCGTACAGCGCGGCGATATCGGCCCAGTCGGTCTCCTCGGAAGTGGCGGCGGTGGTGTGGCAGGCGGCGATGGCGGCCTGGATCTGGTACGGCCCTGGCCGACCGCGGCGCAGGGCGGTCTCCAGCAGGGCGGCGCCCTCGTCGATCGCGGCGCGGTCCCATGCCGTGCGGTCCTGGTCCTCCAGGGTCACCAGCTCACCCGCCGCGTCCACGCGTGTGCCGCGCCGGGCGTCGTGCAGGAGCAGCAGCGCCAGCAGGCCGAGCGCCTCGGGCTCGTCAGGCATGAGCCGGGCCAGCACGCGGGCGAGGCGGATGGCCTCCGCGCACAGGTTCGTACGCACCAGATCGGCGCCGGAAGTGGCGGCGTACCCCTCGTTGAACAGCAGGTACACGACGCCGAGTACACCTGTGGTGCGCTCGGGCAACAGGTGGGCGGGGGGTACGCGGTACGGGATTCCGGCGTTGCGGATCTTCTGCTTGGCCCGCACCAGGCGTTGCGCCATGGTCGCCTCGGGCACGAGGAAGGCCCGGGCGATCTCGGGCGTGGTCAGCCCCGCGAGGGTGCGCAGGGTCAGGGCGACCCGCGCCTCCATGGGCAGCGCCGGATGGCAGCAGGTGAAGATCAGCCGCAGCCGGTCGTCCGTCACCCCGCTGTCGTCCTCGTCGTCCGGGTCGTACGGCCCGTCGTCCCGCGCCAGCACCGCCACCTCCCGCAGCTTCGCCGCCCCCACCGCCTCCCGGCGCAGCACGTCCAGGGCGCGGTTGCGCGCGGTCGTGGTCAGCCAGGCGCCGGGGCGGCGCGGGACTCCGTCGCGCCGCCACCGGTCCAGGGCCTGCGCGAAGGCGTCCTGCGCGCATTCCTCGGCGAGGTCCCAGTCGCCGGTCACCCTGATCAGGGTGGCGACGACCTGGCCCCATTCCTCACGGAAGGCGGCGGCCACCGCCTCCTCGACATCGTTCACCTGATTCCTCCGAGGATGCCCCGGTCTTCAGGCCGGGGAGGACTCGGACTCCTGCGGAGCAGGGCAGGGAGCGGGGTTTCGCCCTCAGGGCGAAAGACCGCCCTCACGGTCGGGTAAACTGCCTGCCGTGCGTTGCGAGAACCAAGCGCGTACGCCGTGCTGATCGAAAACCAAGACGGCACATGCACCTCCAGGCTTTGCGGTACGAACCAGGGCTGGTTTCAACCCGGCTGGTGTTGATCGTGGAAGACCTGTCGGGTCGCTGACCCGCAGGCATCGTGAGCCAGGAATCCCCCTGTTTCAGCTGGGGGAGGATTCAATCCCAGACCGGCCGCACCTCGACGGATCCGCCGCCGAGTGCGGCGGGATGCTTGGAGGCGAGCGCGATGGCCTCGTCGAGGTCGGCGACCTCGACGATGTCGAAGCCCGCGACATACTCCTTGGACTCCACGAACGGCCCGTCGCTGAGCAGCACTTCGTCGCCCTGGACGCGCACGGTGGTGGCGTCGGTGGACGGCCGCAGCCGCGCGCCGCCCTTCACCACACCGCTGGAGCGCACCTCGTCGATGTACGAGGTGAAGTCCGGGTGCTCGGCGAGCTCCTCGGGACTGAGCTCCGGGCCACCGACCGGAGTGCAGATGAACATCACGTACTTCATGACCGGGTCTCCTCTACGCCTGCGTCGAACGGGACCGACAGATGTTGGTGGACGATCAGCCAGCGGTCGCCCGCTGCGCGGTAGCCGGTGGTCACCCGTACCGTGCTGTCCAGCGGCTCACCGGTGGTCAGCGTGGCGCGCATCCGGACGAGCGCGTGACTGAACGCGACGCTCTCGTCCACCCGGACACGGAAGTCGAGCACATCACGGCTCACGGGTCCGGTGACGGTGGAGAACCACCACTCCTGGGCCTTGCGGAAGGCGTCGATCCCGTGCTGCTCCAGACCGCTCATGGGGTGGAAGACTTCGACATCGGGCGCGTAACAGGCCGCCATCAGGTCGATGTCGCGCTCACGCGTGGCCCGGGTGAGTTCGTCGTCGAGGCGGCGGATCTCGCCTTCCGGGTCCTCGTCCTCCCAGAACGGGCGCACCTCCATGGCCCCGATGGAGGCCACGGGATGCTTCGCGGCCGCCTCGATGGCCTCCTCCATGGTGTCGCACTCGAGGATGTCGAACCCGGCGACGTACTCCTTCGTCTCCGCGAACGGCCCGTCGGTGCGCAGCACTTCGCCGCCGCGCACCCGAACGGTGACCGCCTCGGCGGGGAGCCGCAGCCGGTGGCCGTGCAGCCGTACACCGCGGTCGCCGAGCTCCTCCACCCAGGGCTCGACGGGTGCCATGCCGGAGGCGTCGGCGGTGTCGTCACCGCAGACCAGCAGCATGTACTTCATGGTTCCTCCTGGTACTCATGAGGTCCTGACACCCCACCGACGAACGGGCCCGCGCCGAATCGACACCTCCCCATGATTGTCCTGCCGGATGGCAGCCACATCCGGGAGCATCCGGGCGTCCTTCCCACCCGGCGCCCGTCCACGGTTGGATATGACCATGACCGACGAGCACGAGCGGATGATGCGCGCCAACCAGGCCAATTGGGACGCCCGTACCCCCGTCCACCTCGCCAGCCGGTTCTACGGCCTCGACACCTCCCTCGACCCGGAGCGCTGGTTCGCCTCCTGGGAGTGGGAGGACCTCGGCGAACTGGTCGGCCGCGACGTGCTCCACCTCCAGTGCCACCTCGGCACCGAGACGATCGCCTTCGCCGGGCGCGGTGCCCGGGCGGTGGGCCTCGACATCTCGGAGGCGTCGGTCAAGGCCGCGGCCGACATCGCCGGGCGGGCGGGTGCCGACGTCGAGTACGTACGGGCCAATGTGTACGACGCCGTCGAGGCCCTCGGCGGGCGGCGGTTCGACGTCGTCTACACCGGCAAGGGCGCTCTGTGCTATCTGCCCGACCTGGACCGCTGGGCGGCGACGGTCGTCCAACTCCTGCGTCCGGGAGGCCGGTTGTACATCGCCGAGTTCCATCCCCTCCTCAACTCCCTGGGCCCCAAGCCCGCCGAGGGCGAGGGTTCCGAACTCCTGCTGCGGCACGACTACTTGGGGCGCGGGGCGGCCGTGCACCGCAGCGGCAGGTACACGTACACGGACGGCCCGCCCGTTCAGGGCGCGACCGACAGCTACGAGTGGATGCACGGCCTCGGCGAGGTCGTGGGCGCCCTGGTCGGAGCCGGTCTGCGGATCGAGCGGCTGCGGGAGAGCGACGAACTGCCCTGGCCACGCTGGCCCGAGATGAACCGCGCCCCCTCCGGCTGGTGGCGCCTGCCGGACAGCTCCCCGCGCATCCCGCTCCTGTACGGGCTCCTGGCCCGCCGCTGATCAAAATCCCTCTGTGCTAGGGTTGTTCTAGCACTTGTGTACGCCCCTTCTCGGGCGCCGGTGCCTGTCTCATCTCAGTCAGCTGATCCGCCCGTCTCTTTCCGACCGGCGAAGCAGCTTCTCCGCACCACCTCTCTTCACGTACGGCCATGGGCGTTCCGCCCGCCGCACGAGAGGTGATGTCTCCGCCGTACGGGGCGTGCCCATGCCGCCCCGCCATTTCGGCCTCTCCCCTTTATGACCCCATGACCTCATGGTTTCGTCCGCGAAAGGACCCACCCACATGACCACCACACTCGAACGCCCGCCCACTTCGCACACGCAGGAGCAGGCCACCGGCGTACTCGACATCACTTCCAACGGGCAGGGCCAGCTGCGCACCGCAAGCTGCCTGCCCGAGTCCACCGACCTCCAGGTCTCCGCCGCGCTGATCCGCCGGTACGGCCTGCGCAAGGGCGACCTCGTCGAAGGCGTAACCGTACGCGGCAAGCAGCGCGCCCTCACCGGGATCGAGCGCGTCAACGGCCGCAGGCCCGAAGAGCTGCGCTCCCGCCCGCACTTCCGTGACCTCACCCCGCTGCACCCGCGCGAGCGGCTGCGGCTCGAACACCCGGCGGGCGGCCTGACGACCCGGGTCATCGACCTGGTCTCGCCGATCGGCAAGGGTCAGCGCGGCCTGATCGTCGCCCCGCCGAAGACCGGCAAGACGGTGCTGCTCCAGCAGCTGGCCGCCGCCGTGGCCGGCAACCATCCCGAGTGCCATCTGATGGTGGTGCTGCTCGACGAGCGTCCCGAGGAGGTCACCGACATGCGGCGTTCCGTACGCGGTGAGGTGCTGGCCTCGACCTTCGACCAGGGGCCGAAGCAGCACATCGCGCTCGCCGAGCTGGCCGTGGAGCGGGCCAAGCGGCTCGTCGAGGCGGGCCAGGACGTCGTGATCCTCCTGGACTCGCTGACCCGGCTGTGCAGGGCGCACAACAACGCTGCCGCCTCCGGTGGCCGCACCCTCAGCGGCGGTGTCGACGCCGCCGCGCTCCACGGACCCAAGCGGCTCTTCGGTGCCGCGCGCCTCGCCGAGGAGGGCGGCTCGCTCACGATCCTCGCCACGGCGCTGGTGGAGACGGGCTCGCGTGCCGACGACTTCTACTTCGAGGAGCTCAAGAGCACCGGCAACATGGAGCTGCGTCTGGACCGCACGCTCGCGTCCAGGCGGATCTTTCCGGCCGTCGACATCACCCCGTCCGGTACCCGCCGTGAGGAACTCCTGGTTCCCTCAGGCGAGTTGGCGGCCGTACGCGGGCTGCGGCGCGCCCTGCACTCCCGCGGCGACACGCAGGCGGGGCTGGAAACCCTGCTGGAGCGGATGCGGGAGACACCGGACAACGCCACGTTTCTGCGCCAGGTCCAGCCGACTGTGCCCGGCGGTCGGTGAGCCTCTGTCCGTATGGCCCTGCCCGACGCTCGATGAGCCGCTGACGCAGGTACGGCTCAGGGCCGGGGCACCCAAGGTGCCCTACGGCCTCTCCGCCCGGTCGTGGCTGGTGATCGCCGGCGGCTCCGACCGGTGGGCGGTGGCGGGGGCGATCTCGGGGGCGGCCTGTCTGGGGGCTGGTGTCATGGCCGTGGTGCTGCGCGGCAGATGGTTCACTCGCGTCTGACCGACGGGCAGTCCGAGCAGCAGGCCGAGGGTGATCCACACATAGAGGTTGCTGCCGAGGAAGCCGTCGATGCCGGACGCGTCGTCGAACCAGAGCCACACCACGCTGCTGCACAAGAGCACGTACGACACGCCCGCGGCCCACAGCAGCCGTCGGCGCCGCAGTCCTTTCTCGACGAGGATCGCGAAGGACGGCAGCAGCCACACGAGATGGTGCACCCAGGTGATCGGGCTGACCAGGCAGGCGACGAGCCCGGTCAGGGCGAAGGCGGCCATCAGGTCGTCGGCGGCGACGGCCCGGTGGGTGCGCCAGGCCCAGACTCCGAGGACGGCGAGAGCGGCCAACGCCCAGACGATACGGCTCGGTTCGGCGGGGTCGGCGAGCCGGGCCAGTACGCCTTGCAGGGACTGGTTGGACACGTAGTCGAGGCGGCCGATGCGGGTCGTGTCCCAGACGGCCTCGGTCCAGTAGAAGCGGGAGGGCTCCGGTGCCGCCCAGGCGGCGAGGGCGGTGGCGCTGGCGGCGACGGCCGCCGCGAGCGCGGCGGGGCGGGGGCGCCTGGCGAGCAGCAGCAGAACGATGAAGATCGCGGGCGTGAGCTTGATCGCTGCGGCAAGGCCGATGCCCACGCCCGCCCAGCGACCGCGCCCGGTGGACAGCAGCCAGGCGTCGCCGAGGACGAGGGCCAGCAGCAGAAGGTTGACCTGGCCGAAGCTGACGGTGTCGCGGGCGGGTTCGAACATCGCCAGCATGCAGACGACCAGGGCCAAGCCGAACCAGCCGTACCGGCGACGCAGCTCGCGCGGGACCAGAATCCCGAGGACCACGGCTGTCGCCGCGAGGTTGAGGAGCAGTCCGACGGCGATCGCGGCGTGCAGTCCGAGGAGCGCCATCGGCACCATGCTGACCGCCGCGAAGGGCGGGTAGGTGAAGCCGTACGTCGTCCCCGGCACGTGGTAGTCGTAGATACGGCCGCCGTGATGGATCCAGGCGTCCACGGCCCCGTGGTACACCCGCAGGTCGAACCAGCCGCGCAGGAGCGGCACGGTCGCGGTGAACAGCGTCACGGCGGCGACGAGGACCAGTACGAAGGCGAGCCGCCCCCGTTCCGTACGCGGAAGCCTCATGCGGTGCGCTCCAGGACCGGCGCGTTCGACGTCTGGTGGGCCTGCCAGAGCACGACCACCGCGAGCACGCCGCCCGACACGGCCAGGACCAACTGTTCGAGGTCCGGTGGGCTGCCGCTGGGCAGGACGCCGAGCGCGAGCACTCCGGTCACGGCGGCGACCCGGTGGCGTACCGACGTGCTGGGTGCCGCGGCGGCGATGAGGAACAGGCCCCACAGGGCGTACCAGGGCCGGATGGCCGGACCGAGGACCGCCACCGTCGCCAGGCTGAGGCCGAGTGCGTAGACGGGGCTGAGCCGGGGGCGGCGCAGCCATATGGCGAGTATGACGACGACCGTGGCCACGAGTCCGAGGGCGTGCCAGGCGGGCAGGGCGAGGGGCGCGAGGTCGCTGCCCAGGTCCTCGAGGAGGGACCCGGTCGCGCGGCCGAGGACGCTGGTGGGTGACCAGTTGTGCGGTGAGATGGGTGTCTTGAGGGCGCTGATCCAGCCGTATCCCGTACCGGCGACGGCGGTGGCGGCGACGGTGGTGGCGAGCGCGGCGGCCGCGGTGGTCACCGTGGCCTTCAACAGGCCGCGCCCTGCCCGCACTTGGAGAGCTACGACGGCCGCGAGACCGAGTACAGCCGGGACTTTGACCAGGGCGGCGAGCGTGACGAGCACGGCGCCGAGGAGGGGCCATCGGCCGAGTGCGGCCACCAGTCCGATGCCGAGGAGCCCGAGCATGATGGCGTCGTTGTGTGCGCCGGCGACGAGGTGCAGCAGCACGAGCGGGTTGAGCGCTCCGAGCCACAGCGCGGCGGCCGGGTCGGCGCCGCTGTGCCGGGCGAGCCTCGGCAGGGCGGCGGCCATCAGCGCCACGCCGAGCAGTGCGACCACCCGCATCCCGAACAACCCGGCCGGTACTTCGCCCCGCGTCAGCCCGGAGAGCGCGGAGGCGACGGCGAGGAAGGCGGGACCGTACGGCGTCGCGGTGTGCTGCCACACGGGCGCCACCTCGTCGGCGAGCGGCCCGCCGAGCCGTGCGGGGCCGTGGGTGTAGACGTCGATGTGCGCGTCGACCATGGCGCCCTGCGCGAGGTAGCTGTACACGTCCCGGCTGAACAGCGGCGGCGCGAGCAGTAACGGCGCGGCCCACACGCCGAGAACTACCAACAGAGCGCGCGGAGTTGGCGGTTCGGGCCCTCGGATCACCCGCCCCAGCAGGGCCCAGGCGGCGATCAGCAGCACCACCCCGAAGTACACACCGACCAGGCCGAGCGCCGCCCGCGCCGAGGCCGGGGCCAGCAGCTCCCGCACCGGCAGGGCCCCGGCCGTCTCACCCCCCGCCGCGAGAAAGCCCGAACCCACAAGTCCGAGCACCTGACAGCGACGCAGATCGACGGAGAAACCCATGGCCAACACTCGGGAAGCGTGTCAACGCCGGGTGGCCGGAAAGCGACATGCGTCTCTCTGATCGGCAGCCGCCGTGTGACCGCCGTCTGACCGAACGGCGACCACCCCTCAAATCCACCTGAGAACAACCGCCTCAGAACACGGACAATCCCGTCAGCGTCGTGAAACGCTCAAGGGCCGCGACGCCCGCCACCGAGTTACCCCGTTCGTCCAGGCCCGGGCTCCACACGCACAGCGTGCAGCGGCCGGGAACGACGGCGATGATGCCGCCGCCGACGCCGCTCTTGCCGGGCAGGCCGACCCGGTACGCGAACTCGCCCGCGGCGTCATACGTGCCGCAGGTCAGCATGACCGCGTTGACCTGCTTGGCCTGACTGCGGGTCAGCAGGCGCGTGCCGTCGGCCCGTACGCCGTGGCGGGCGAGGAATCCGGTGGCGAGGGCGAGGTCGGCGCAGGACGCCTCGATGGAGCACTGCCGGAAGTACTGGTCCAGGAGCGCCGGGACCGGGTTGCCGATGTTTCCGTACGACGCCATGAAGTGGCCGAGGGCGGCGTTGCGGTCGCCGTGGGCGGACTCGGAGGCGGCGACGTCCTTGTTGATGGCGAGCTGCGCGTTGCCGCTCTCCGCGCGCAGGAAGTCGAGGAGGGTGCCGGCCGCGTCGCCGGTCTGGGTGTGCAGGCGGTCGGTGACGACGAGGGCACCCGCGTTGATGAAGGGATTGCGCGGGATGCCGTTCTCGTACTCCAGTTGCACCAGCGAGTTGAAGGGATTGCCGGAGGGCTCGCGTCCGACGCGCTCCCACAGGGCGTCGCCCCCGCCCGCCAGGACGAGCGCGAGGGTGAAGACCTTGGTGAGCGACTGCGCGGAGAACGGCTGCCGCCAGTCCCCCACCCCGTACACCGTGCCGTCCAACTCCGCGACGGCCATGCCGAACCGACGCGGGTCGCAGGCCGCGAGCGCCGGGATGTAGTCGGCGGGCCGACCACGTGCGGGTATGTTCTCGATCTCGGCGGCGATGCGGTCGAGGACGGGCTGGAAGGTGAGGGACGACGAAGACACTGCCATGATCACCATTCTGCCGTTCGGTCCCCGCCGAGGCGGGTGGGCACGGGTGCCCGCGCCATCATCGTGTGCCCGACCAGCACACCGCGGGCACCCGCGCGTCTCAGTTGGCCCGCGAGCCCGCCAGTACCTCCGGCCGCAGCAGCGCGGCCAGCCGGTCGGGAGGCAATAGGCCCTTCTCCAGGACGAGTTCGGCAACTCCGCGTCCCGTCGCGAGGGCTTCCTTCGCGATACCGGTGGCCGCCTCATAGCCGATGTACGGGTTGAGCGCGGTGACCAGGCCGATGGAGTTCTCGACGGCCTCGCGCAGCACGTCCTCGTTGGCCGTGATCCCGGCGACGCAGCGCTCTGCGAGCGTCAGGCAGGCGGCGCGCAGATGCGTGATGCTCTCGGAGAGGGAGTGCAGGATGATCGGCTCGAAGGCGTTGAGCTGGAGCTGTCCCGCCTCCGCGGCCATCGTGATGGTGACGTCGTTGCCGATCACCTCGAAGGCGACCTGGTTGACGACCTCGGGAATCACCGGGTTCACCTTGCCGGGCATGATGCTCGAACCGGCCTGTACCGGCGGCAGGTTGATCTCGTTCAGACCCGCGCGCGGCCCGGACGACAGCAGCCGCAGGTCGTTGCAGCTCTTGGAGAGCTTCACCGCGATCCGCTTCAGGACCCCGGACATCTGCACGAACGCCCCGCAGTCCTGCGTGGCCTCGACGAGGTTGGCGGCGGTGACCAGCGGCAGCCCGGTGATGTCCGCGAGGTGCCGACGCGCGGCCTCGGCGTATCCGGCGGGCGCGTTGAGCCCGGTGCCGATCGCGGTCGCGCCCAGGTTGATCTCGTGGATCAGCGCGACGGCCTCGGCGAGCCGGCTGCGGTCCTCGTCCAGCATCACCGCGTACGCCGAGAACTCCTGACCGAGCGTCATCGGCACCGCGTCCTGCAGCTGCGTACGCCCCATCTTCAGCACGTCGCGGAACTCGACGGCCTTGGCGGCGAAGGCGTCCTGCAGCACGGCCATGGCCTGGAGCAGCCCGCGTACCGCGAAGATGGTGGCGACGTTGACGGCGGTCGGGTAGACGTCGTTGGTGGACTGGCCGAGGTTGACGTCCTCGTTCGGGTGCAGGAACTCGTACGCGCCCTTCGGATGTCCGAGGAGTTCCAACGCCCGGTTGGCGACGACCTCGTTGGCGTTCATGTTGGTCGAGGTCCCGGCGCCGCCCTGGATGACGTCGACGACGAACTGGTCGTGCAGCTTCCCGTCCCGGATCTCCCGGCAGGCCTCGACGATGGCCGCCGCCTTGGCCGGCTCCAGCAGGCCGAGTTCCTCGTTGGCGTGGGCGGCGGCCTCCTTGACGGCGGCCAGTGCGTCGATCAGGTGCGGGTAGGCGGAGATCGGGGTGCCCGTGATGGGGAAGTTCTCCTTGGCGCGCAGGGAGTGGATGCCCCAGTACGCCTCGGCGGGGACGGCACGGTCGCCGAGCAGGTCGTGCTCGCTGCGATGGGCTGCGGCGGCGGTCATGTCGGTGCGGCTCTTCTTTCAGGAGAAGGGGTGGATCAGGCCTGCGTGAGCGGATCAGGACTCGGTCAGCGGTTCCAGTGCGCGGGCCGGCCGGACGCTCCCGACCACCTCCCCGCCCCCGAACAGCGGCGCCTGAGCGAACTCGGCGAGCACGGCCGGGTCGACGCCGCAGCGTGCAAGGGCGGCGACGACCACGGGCAGCCGGGCCCGGTCCGCCCCGTCCGCGATCTTCACGGCGACCGCCCGCCCGTCGGGAAGCGCCGCGACGTGTACGCCCTCGAAGCCGTCCTTGGTGAGCAGCCCCGGCACGGCCCGCATCAGCGCGGCGACGTCGCGGCCGGAGCCGGACGCCATTTCGGCGTGCTCGCGCATCGCGTCGGCGACCCGCGCCTCGGGAGTACCGGGCGGGGCGGTGGTGATCCGGGCGGCGGCGCGCGCGAGCCCGTGCAGCGAAATGGAGAACAAGGGCGCACCGCAGCCGTCGACGGACACGTGTGCGATGGCCTGTCCGGTGAGGTCCTCGACGATCTCCGCGATCGCCTGCTGGAGCGGATGCGCGGGGTCGAGGTAGTCGTCGAGCGACCAGCCGTTCAGGTGCGCCGTGTAGAGCATCGCCGCGTGCTTGCCCGAGCAGTTCTGCGCGAGCTGCGACGGCAGCCGCCCCTCGCGCACCCAGGCTTCCCGTACGACCGGGTCGTACGGCAGGTCCGGCACATTGCGCAGGGCCTCCTCGGGGAGCCCGGCCTGCTCCAGGATCCGCCGGGTTCCGGCGAGATGCCGCTCCTCGCCGGAGTGGCTGGCCGCGGCCAGCGAGAGCAGCTCCCCGTCGAGCGGCAGCCCGGCCCGCAGCATCGCCACCGCCTGTACGGGCTTGAGCGCCGAGCGCGGATAGAAGGCCGCCTCGATGTCGCCGATCTGCAGTTCCACCGTCCCGTCGGCGCCGAGCACGACGACCGAGCCGTAGTGGATGCCCTCGATGACACCGCCGCGTACGAGCTGGGCGACGGGCGCGTGCAGCGGCTCCCGGATCGTGGGCGCCTCGGCCAGTGAACTGCCCTGTTCGGCAAGGATCTTGAGGCAGCTCACGCGTCGGCTCCGGACTTGCGTACGGCCGCCACCCTGCCCCGTACGGCGAACCATCCCGCCACCAGGGCCGCCACGATCAGCGGCAGACACATCACGGTCGTACGTCCTGCTCCCCCGTCGGCGTACATCAGCACCAGCACGGAGGCGAGGAAGAACAGGGTGACGAGCTCGGTCCAGGGCGAGCCCGGCAGGCGGTAGCTGGGGCGCTCCAGCTCGCCTTCCTGTGTCTTCCGCCAGAAGACCAGGTGACAGATCATGATCATGCCCCAGGTGGCGAGGATGCCGATGGCCGCGAAGTTCAGCACGATCTCGAACGCGTCGGCGGGGACGACGAAGTTGAGGCCGACACCGAGTACACAGATACCGCTGGTGAGCAGGATTCCGCCGTACGGGACCTGGCTGCGGCTCATCACCGAGGTGAACTTCGGCGCCGAGCCGGACATCGCCATGGAGCGCAGGATGCGGCCGGTGGAGTACAGGCCGGAGTTCAGCGAGGACATGGCGGCGGTCATCACGACCAGGTTCATCACGCCGCCCGCGGCCGGGATGCCGATGTTGGACAGCACCGTGACGAAGGGGCTCTCCTTGCCGCTGTAGGACGACCAGGGCAGCAGCATCGAGAGGAGCACCACGGAGCCGACGTAGAAGAGACCGACGCGCCACATGATGGAGTTGATCGCCTTCGGCATGATCTTCTCCGGGTTCTCCGTCTCACCCGCCGCGACACCGACGAGCTCGACGGAGGCGTAGGCGAAGACGACGCCCTGGACGATCAGCAGCATCGGCAGCAGGCCGTTGGGGAAGAGGCCGCCGTTGTCGGTGATCAGGGACGGGCCGGGGGTGTTGCCGTCCACGGGCTGCTGGGTGGCCAGCAGGAAGATGCCGATGAACATGAAGGCGACCAGGGCGCCGACCTTGATGATCGCGAACCAGAACTCCAGCTCACCGAAGTACTTCACCGAGATGAGGTTCA
This sequence comes from Streptomyces yerevanensis, assembly GCF_000716805.1. Classification (NCBI taxonomy): domain Bacteria; kingdom Bacillati; phylum Actinomycetota; class Actinomycetes; order Kitasatosporales; family Streptomycetaceae; genus Streptomyces; species Streptomyces yerevanensis. The sequence goes on from NZ_JNWJ01000003.1 coordinate 106,759, forward strand.
CGGTGAGGACGACGGCGAGTGCGATGAGCGCGATCACCCACTGCGGGATGTCGGAGAACATGCCCCAGTAGTGGGTGTAGGTGGCGACCGCGGTGATGTCGGCGATGCCGGTGGTCGCCCAGTTCAGGAAGTACATCCAGCCCGCGATGTACGCGCCCTTCTCGCCGAGGAACTCCCGCGCGTAGGACACGAAGGCGCCGGAGGAGGGCCGGTACAGGACGAGTTCGCCGAGGGCGCGGACGACGAGGAAGGCGAAGATTCCGCAGACGGCGTACGCGATGAAGAGCGAGGGGCCGGCGTCGGCGAGCCGTCCGCCGGCGCCGAGGAACAGGCCGGTGCCGATGGCGCCGCCGATGGCGATCATGTTGACGTGCCGGGACTTCAGGGACTTGCTGTATCCCGCGTCTCCGGCGTCGACGTGAGCGGCCGGTTTCCGTATCTCTTCGTCGAGGGACTGCTCGCTCACGCCGGGGTCTCGCCTTCTGTGGGGGTGTCTGTGCTGTCGGTGTTTTCGGTGCCCTCGGGCCGCACGATCGCGGTGAGGGTCGTCTCGACGCGGTCGAGGTGGTGGGCCATGGCTTCGGTCGCGTCGCGCTCGCTGCCGTCGATCAACGCCTCGACGATCGCCCGGTGTTCTCGGTTGGACTGCTCGCGACGGCCGCCGAGTTCGTTCAGGAACGCCGACTGGCGGGCCAGCGCGTCACGGATCTCCTCGATGACGCGACGGAAGACCGGGTTCTGGGCGGCCTGCGCGACGGCGAGATGGAAGAGCGTGTCCATGGCCACCCAGGCGGTGGTGTCGGTCTCGTGCTCCATCCGGTCGAGCAGGTGGGCGAGATGGTCGAGGTCCTCGGGTGTGCGGCGGGCGGCGGCGTAGCCCGCGACGGGGATCTCGACATGGCGCCGGACCTCTATCAGGTCGCTGGCCGCGTAGTCGCCGAAGGTGGGGTCGACGACCGGCCCGTTCGAGACGACGAACGTTCCCTTGCCGGTACGGGACACGGTCAGGCCCATCGTCTGCAGGGCCCGCAACGCCTCCCGCAACACGGGACGGCTGACCTCGAGGCTCCGGCACAGCTCCGCCTCGGACGGCAGCTTGTCCCCCACGGCGTACTCGCCGCGCTCGATCGCACTCCGGAGATGACTGAGCACCGCTTCCATCGCGCTGACGCGCCGCGGGACCGAGCCACCTGTCTGGCTGTCTGACAGGTTCACGGGGGTGATCCTGCGGGGAACGGGAGGTGACTGTCAAGGGTTCGAGACGGACCGCCGCGCGACTCGATCGGCTACGCCCACAGAGCCTCAGCGATCGAAACCCCCACAAAGGCCGCGCCGAGCCCCGCGACCACGCTCGCGATCACATTGACGGCGGCGTAGAAACGGGCCCCGTCCTCGGCCAGCCGCAGGGTCTCGTACGAGAACGTGGAGTACGTGGTGAGCGCGCCGCACAGGCCGGTGCCGAGCAGCAGTTGGAGATGCGAGGAGGCCGCTCCGGCCGAGGCCGCGCCGGTGAGTGTGCCCAGGATCAGGCAGCCGACGACATTCACGGTGAAGGTGCCCCAGGGGAAGACCGTGACGTGACGGGACTGCACCGAGCGGTCGGTGAGGTAGCGCAGGGGTGCGCCGACCATGCCGCCGGCGATCACCAACAGCCAGTTCACGAGGGCTTCTTGCCTTTCCTACCTGTCGAGGCCGGGCTGTCCTCGCGGCCTACGTACCTGATGACCTGGCAGTCGTCGAGGATCACCAGCCCCTCCCCCACCAGTTCGTCGAGCTCCGGCAGAAAGGCGTGTACGCGTTCCTCCGCGTCCACGATGACGATGGCCACCGGCAGGTCCTCGCTCAGCGACAGCAGCCGCGAGGTGTGGATCAGCGAGGACGCGCCGAATCCCTCGATGCCCCGGAAGACGCTCGCGCCCGCAAGTCCCGCCGCGCGCGCCCGGTGCACGATCTGCGAGTACAGCGGTTTGTGGCGCCAGGTGTCGTTCTCGCCGATGAAGATCGTCAGCCGTAGGGCATCGCCGGTCAGTCTCGTCGTCATCGCCGCCTCCATGCCAGTACCCTGCGGGTCGCCACCACCGCGAGCCACACCGCCACCAACGCCGCGACGAGGGTGGCGGCGAGGTAGGCGAGGCCGGTCCTGGGGCGGCCCTCGTCGACCAGTTTCTGGATGTCGACGGCGTACGTCGAGAAGGTGGTGAAGCCGCCGAGGACGCCGGTGCCGAAGAAGGGCCGGACCAGCCGGTGCGCCGCCCACACGTCGCTGATCACGACCATGAAGACGCCGATCACGGCGCACCCGATGACGTTGACCAAGAGTGTGGTCCAGGGGAAGGCGGCGGTCTGCGTGGGCCAGATCAGCGAGGCCCCGTACCGTGCGGCCGCGCCCAGCGCGCCACCGGCCGCGACCACCGCCACGACCGGTCCCTGTCCGTGCCACGGCGACGGCCGCCCGGCGGGCACACGGAGCTTCCCGGGCCCGTCCACCTTCTCGGATCGGAGCGCTGTCATGAACGTAGATCTCCTGGTCGTGGCAGGAGATCAGGCTAACTCTCCGGGGTTCTCAGGTGCCCGCCGCCTCTCGTTCGATGCTCTCGAACCGGTCCGCCATCGCCTGCTGGAGCGCCTGGGCACCGGACAGCGGGCGGACCATGACCGTGAGCTCGTCGATCCGGCCGTCCTCGTCGAAGTGCAGCAGGTCGCAGCCCTGGAGCTGCCGGTCGCCCACGCGCGTCTCGAAGACGAGGACGAGGTCGCGGCCGTCCGGGTTCGCGATCTCGCGGACGTAGCGGAAGTCCTCGAAGATACGCAGGACGGCGCCCAGGAGCGCCGCGGTGATCGCCTTTCCGGCGTACGGCTTGAACACCACCGGGCTGGTGAACACGACGTCCTCGGCGAGCAGGGCGACGACAGCCTCGTGGTCGCCGTCCTCGACGGCCTTGCGGAAGGGGTTCATGGTCCACCTCATAGTCAATTTGTTGATTAGGTGTGTCGGACAGTACGCTCCTCGCATGGCACTGCGCAACGCTCTGCTGGCCACGCTTCTGGACGGCGAGGCCTCCGGCTACGACCTGGCGAAGACCTTCGACGCGTCGGTCGCCAACTTCTGGATGGCTACGCCCCAGCAGCTGTACCGCGAGCTGGACCGCATGGCGTCCGAGGGGCTGATCGAGGCCAGGGTCGTACGCCAGGAATGCCGGCCGGACAAGCGGCTCTTCGCGCTGACGGAGGCGGGCCGGCGTGCGTTGTACGACTTCACGGCCGCCCCGCCCCGGCCCACCGCGATCCGCGACGAGCTGCTGGTCAAGCTGCAGGCGGTGGACGAGGGTGACGGCACGGCCGTACGCGCTGCCGTCGAGGAGCGCATTGAATGGGCCCGGGCGAAACTGGCCCGGTACGAACGACTCCGGCTGCGGTTGCTCGACGGTCGCAGCGAGGACGAGCATCTGACCCGGTCCGAGCGTGTGGGCCCTTATCTCACGCTGTTGGGCGGTATCGAGTTCGAGGAGGCCGCCGTCCGCTGGGGCGAGCAGGTGCTGGTGATCCTTCAGCGGCGGGCGAAGGCCGACAGTAGCGACGGCCGCGGCGGTACGTGACGAAAGGGCCCGCCCACGCTTCGCGCGCGGGCGGGCCCTCGGTCAGCCGGTGTCCGTCAGTGCGTCACCGGCGGTTGAACAGTGACATCGCCGGAAGCGGGCGGTCGTCGTAGCCGAACAGGGCTTGGTTCTCCCAGGCGTTGCCCGACGAGGGGTCGGTCGGGTCCCAGCCGTTGCCGTTGACCGCGGTCCAGGTGGACTCCCAGTAGAAGACACCGAGGCCGCGGTTGTTCGGGACGGCCTCCACGATGTTCATGATGTCGCGGAACCAGGCGGTCTGCCCGGCCGTGGTGGCCGGGTATCCGGCCACCAGCTCACCGCTCGTGTTGATGATGTCCTCGTGCGCGTCCTCGCTGCCAAGACGGAAGGGGTAGGCCGTCTCGGCGACGTAGACCGGCTTGCCGTAGCGGGTCGCCGCGTCGTCCAGGGTGGTCTGGAAGTCGGTGAGCGAGCCGTGCCAGTAGCCGTAGTACGACAGGCCGATGACGTCGAACTTCACACCGTTCGAGCGTGCGCTGTCGAACCACCAGCGGGTGCCCGCGAGGTCGCCGCCCTTGGCGAGGTGCAGCGCCACAGTCGTGGACGAGTTGACCGCCTTGACCGCGTCGTAGCCGGAGTTGAGCAGCCCGGCGAGCTGGCCCCAGTTGTCGGTGGAGCCCTCGTTCCAGAGCATGCCGCCGTTGGTCTCGTTGCCGACCTGCACCATGTCGGCCGTGGTGCCCTGCGCCTTCAGGGCGTTGAGGACGTCGTACGTGTGGTTGTAGACGTCCGTCTTCAGCTGGCTGTACGAATGTCCGGCCCAGGCGGCGGGCTTGTCCTGGCGGCCCGGGTCGGCCCAGAAGTCCGAGTAGTGGAAGTCGACGAGGAGCTTCATGCCCTGCGCCTTGACGCGCTTGGCCATCGCGAGGACGCGGGCCTTGTTGTTGTAGCCGTCGGCCGGGTTCACCCACACCTTGAGGCGGGCGTAGTTGTGCCCGTGGGACTTGAGAATGGCGAGGGCGTCCCCCGTGCTGCCGGAGCTCGTCCGGTAGACGCCGCCCTTGGCCTCGCTCTTGGCGAGTGACGAGACGTCGGAGCCCTTGATGGCCAGGCCGTTGGTCGTGCCCGAGGTGAACGTCAGGTCGTCGACGTTGATCCAGTTGCCCGCGTTCGCATCGGAGTTGATGCTGATCGTGCACTGGCTGTTCGTCACCCTGATGGGGACGACTATGCGTATCCAGCCGCTGCTGGAGACCGGCAGATCGGTGCGCTGCTCGGCGCTTCCGCAGTTCTTGAGCGCCAGGTACGCGGACTTCTGCCCGCCGCCCGAGCGCACCCAGGCACTGAGGGTGTAGTTCCCGTTGGTCAGCCCGGAGAGGTACTGGTACGTCTCCACCTTGTATGCGGAGGAGGCGTAGTGCGACAGGCGGTAACTGCCGCTGCGGCCACCGGACTCCACGAACGAGGCGCCGGTGGAACCGTACTCCGACCAGCCGCTGGGTGCGGCGACACCGGAACCGTCGGACTCGAAGCCGGTGTTCTGGAGCGTGCTCGCCGCCACCGCCGACTGTGCGGGCAGGGCGGTGAGGGCGAGCCCGGCTGCGAGCGGCAGCAGCAGGGCCTTGAGTGTGCGTCTGGGATGGAACATCGTCGTCCGTCGTCCCTTCGACGTGATGGGTATGGGGGGTGCCCCTCCTGATGGCGGAGGGGAAGCCCCTCCGCCCGCGGCTCGTGCGGCTCGCACGGGCGGAGGGAGTCGGCTCAGCCGTCGAGTCGTACGACCCGGACGGCTCCCGCGGGAACCGCGAGGCGGCCCGCGGCGCGTTCGCCCGTCAGCAGCTCGGTGCCGTGCGCCTCCAGCGGCACCTTGGCGTCCGACGAGGTGTGGTTGATCGCGAAGAGGTAGGTGCCGGACTCGCCGGTGCGGCGCACCACTTCGACGTCGCGCGGCAGGTCGGCGCGCGGCGCGATGCGGGCGTCCTCGGCGGCCCAGCCCACGAGGGCGTCGAGGCCGTCGGACCCGAGGCGGGTGGAGACGTACCAGGCCGTGCCGTCGCCGAGCCGGTGCCGGGTGACGGCGGGGTGGCCGGCGGTGAGTCCGTCGGTGTACGTCCACACGGTCTCGGCGCCGCGCGGCACCACGAACTCCGACCACACGTCACCGGTGAGTTCGGAGCCGTCGGGCCCTGCGATCTGCACCCGGTCGCCCGCCAGCAGCGGCGAGAACTCCTCGACGGTCAGGCCGAGTACGTCCCGCAGGGGGCCCGGGTAGGGGCCGTCGTGCACGGCGTCGTGCTCGTCGACGATGCCGGAGAAGTACGAGACGACGAGGGTGCCGCCGTTCTCGACGTACTCCTGCAGATTCTGCCCGGCGGCTTCCGTCATCAGGTACAGCGCGGGCACGACGACGAGTGGATAGGCCGACAAGTCGGCTTCCGGGTGGGCGAAGTCGACGGTGAGGTGGCGGTCGAAGAGGGCTTCGTAGAAGGCGTCGGCGCGCTCGCGCGGGTCGTGGTCCTCGCTGGGGCGCCACTGGAGGGTCTGCGCCCACCAGGAGTGCCAGTCCCAGAGCACGGCCACGTCGGCGACGGTGCGTGTGCCTTGGATCGGCGCCAACGCGCCCACGGACGCGCCGAGTTCGACCACCTCACGCCAGACCCGCGAGTCCGTGCCCGCGTGCGGCAGCATCGCCGAGTGGAACTTCTCCGCGCCGCGCCGCGACTGCCTCCACTGGAAGAACAGGGCGCCGTCGGAGCCGCGGGCCACATGTGCGAGGGAGTTGCGGGCCATCTCGCCGGGTGCCTTGGCGGGGTTGCGGGGCTGCCAGTTGATGCCCGACGTGGAGTGTTCGAGCAGCAGCCAGGGGGCGCCGCCCGCGACGGAGCGGGTGAGGTCGGCGGCCATGGCGAGATTGACGTGGGTACGGCGGCCGTCGGTGATCAGGTAGTGGTCGTTGGTGACGAGGTCGACCTCGCGGCCCCAGGCCCAGTAGTCGACGGAGTCGCACTGGCTGAGGGCGGTCATGAAGTTCGTGGTGACCGGGATGCCGGGCGAGAGGCGGTGCAGGATGTCGCGCTCGGTCACGAAGTTCTCGCGCATGGTGGCGTCGGCGAAGCGCTTGTAGTCGAGCGCCTGCGCCGGATTGCCGACCGTGGGGGTCACGCGGGGCGGGTTGATCTGGTCGAAGTCCGCGTACCGCTGGCCCCAGAAGGCGGTTCCCCAGGCCTCGTTGACCGCGTCGACACTCTCGTACGTCGCGGCCAGCCAGCGGCGGAAGTGCGCGGCGCAGGACTCGCAGTAGCAGGCCGACACGGGGACGCCGTACTCGTTGTGGACGTGCCACAGCGCGAGCGCGGGATGGTCGGCGTACCGGGTGGCGAGCCGGGTGGTGATGGCGGCGGCGGCCTCGCGGTAGTCGGGGTTGCTGTGGCAGATGGCGCCGCGCGAGCCGAACTCGTACCGCGTCCCGTCGGCGGCCATCGGCAGCGACTCGGGGTGCGCCCGGTAGAACCAGGCCGGCGGCGCCACCGTCGGCGTACCGAGGTCGGCGCGTATCCCGTGCTCGTGCAGCAGGTCCAGGAGACGGTCGAGCCAGCCGAACTCGTAGGCCCCGGGTGAGGGTTCGAGCAGGGCCCAGGAGAAGATCCCGACGCTCACCATCGTGACGCCCGCTTCGCGCATCAGCCGGACGTCCTCGTGCCAGACGCTTTCCGGCCACTGCTCGGGGTTGTAGTCCCCACCGAAGGCGAGCCTGGTGAGGCCCTTGGGGGTGGTCTCCGGCATGGATCTCTCCCGGTTTATCGATCAGTTGGGAACGTGCACACACATCGCTGTCGGCACGAGCCCAACATAACCGCACAGCAACAACCATTGACAAGTGTCCTGGATGTTTCTCTACTGTGAACGCTCACAGAAGCAGCACGGGCGAGCCGCAGGGGCGCGCCGGTGTCGAGGGGCGAGCGCGCGGAGGCCTGAATGGCTGAGCACGGTCGTGCCCTCGACACCGGCTGAAGCGCCCCGGGGGCGAGCCGCACAAGAAAAAGGGGCAGGCCTCCGCAGCAGGCGGAGACCACGGTCAGGGAGATACATCCATGCCACACACGAAGCTGCGTCGCCTCGTGACCATCTCGGTCGCCGTCACGCTCGGCGCCACCGCACTCGCCGCCTGCGGCTCTTCGGACGAGGACAGCGAGGCCGACTCGGGGCCGGTCTCGCTGACGTACTGGTCCTGGACGCCGGGCATGGACAAGGTCGCCGACCTGTGGAACAAGGGCCCGGGCAAGGACGAGCAGATCACCGTCACGGTGAAGAAGCAGGCGTCCGGCGACACCCTCGTCACCAAGATCCTCACCGCGCACAAGGCCAAGAAGGCCCCGGACCTGGTGCAGGCCGAGTACCAGGCCCTGCCGACCCTGGTCAGCAATGACGCGCTCGCCGACATAGCCGGTGAGGTGGACGGCGTGAAGGACAAGTTCGCCGATGGTGTCTGGCAGCAGACGACGCTGGGTTCGGACGCGGTGTACGCGATTCCGCAGGACTCCGGACCGATGATGTTCTACTACCGCGAGGACCTCTTCAAGCAGTACGAACTCGAAGTCCCCAAGACCTGGGAGGAGTTCGCTCAGACCGCCCGCGCGCTGAAGAAGAAGTCCCCGGACACGGACCTCACCACGTTCTCCGCCAACGACTCCGGGCAGTTCGCGGGTCTCGCGCAGCAGGCGGGCGCCAAGTGGTGGACCACCGAGGGCGAGACGTGGAAGGTCGGCATCGACGACGCGGCGACGCAGAAGGTCGCCGACTTCTGGGGCGGTCTCGTCAAGGAGGGCGCGATCGACAACCAGCCGATGTACACGCCGGCTTGGAACAAGGCGCTCAACACCGGCAAGCAGATCGCCTGGGTGAGCGCGGTCTGGGCGCCCGGCACGCTGACGACCGCCGCGCCCGACACCGAGGGCAAGTGGGCGATGGCCCCGCTGCCGCAGTGGTCGGCCGGCGAGAACGTGACGGGCAGCTGGGGCGGCTCCTCCACGGCCGTCACCACGGACTCCAAGAACAAGTCGGCCGCCGCGAAGTTCGCCTCCTGGCTGAACACGGACCCGGCCGCGCTGACCGCGCTCGCGAAGGAGGGCGGCATCTACCCTGCCGCCACGACCGCGCAGACCAGTGACGCGTTCGCCGAGCCGCCGGCCTTCTTCTCGAACCAGCCGGACTTCTACACCCAGGCTTCCGAGATCGCGAAGACCACGGCACCCTCCGCGTGGGGCCCGAACGTGAACGTCGCGTACACCACCTTCAAGGATGCGTTCGGCAAGGCCGCCAAGGACAAGTCGGACTTCGGTGCCGCCCTCACGAAGATGCAGGACGACACCGTCGCCGACATGAAGAAGCAGGGCTTCGAGGTCGCGGAGTGACGAGCGCACGCCGGAAGTCGTACGGGGTCAAGGGGGCCCCGTATGCCTTCCTTCTTCCCGCGACGATCCTCTTCGCCCTGTTCTTCGCGCTGCCCATCGGCTACGCGATCTGGCTCAGCCTCCACAAGGTCCAGGTCAAGGGCCTGGGCCTGGGCTCGGGCGCCCGCAGCGAGGTCTGGGCGGGCCTGGAGAACTACACCGACGCCCTCACCGACTCGGAGCTGCTCGACGGAGCGCTGCGCGTGCTCGGGTACGGCGCCATCGTGGTCCCGGTCATGCTCGGCCTCGCCCTGCTGTTCGCGCTGATGCTCGACACCGAACGGGTCCGCCTCGCGCCCTTCACCCGGCTCGCGATCTTCCTGCCGTACGCCATTCCCGGCGTCGTCGCGGCGCTGCTGTGGGGCTTCCTGTATCTGCCGGACGTCAGCCCCTTCTACTTCGTGCTCGACAAGCTGGGGCTGCCGCAGCCGGACCTGCTGGACGGCGGAGGGCTGTACGCCGCGCTGTCGAACATCGCGGTGTGGGGCGGCACCGGCTTCAACATGATCGTCATCTACACCTCGTTGCAGGCCATCCCGGCCGAGGTGCACGAGGCGGCGAAGCTGGACGGTGCGACCCCGCTGCAGATCGCAGTGCGGATCAAGATCCCGATGGTGGCGCCCTCGCTGGTGCTGACCTTCTTCTTCTCGATCATCGCGACGCTCCAGGTGTTCAGCGAGCCGACCACCCTCAAGCCGCTCACCAACTCCGTTTCCACGACCTGGAGTCCGCTGATGAAGGTGTACCAGGACGCCTTCGGCAAGGGCGACATCCACTCGGCAGCAGCAGCGGCCGTGATCATCGCCCTCGTCACACTCGTCCTGTCCTTCGGTTTCCTCCGCGTCGCCAACTCCCGTACCAAGCAGGAGGAAGCACGATGAGTTCTCTTGCCGTCCGCAAGGCCGCTCCGGCCGCGGGCACGACATCCGGCACCGCTCAGGGGCCGCCGCTGCGGCGCCGGATCGCCTTCGTCCCGACGGTCACGCTGCTGCTGGGTGCGGTCTACTGCCTGCTGCCCGTGGCCTGGGTGCTGATCGCGGCGACCAAGTCCGGCCGTGAGCTGTTCTCGACGTTCACGTTCCTGCCGGGCACGGGCTTCGCCGAGAACGTGAAGGACCTCAACGCCTATCGTGACGGCGTCTACTGGAAGTGGATGGGCAACTCCGCCCTCTACGCGGGCCTCGGCGCCCTCCTGTCGACAGCCGTCTCCGCGCTCAGCGGCTACGCCCTCGCGATCTACCGCTTCCGTGGCCGCGAGACCGTGTTCAACATCCTCCTGGCGGGCGTGCTGATGCCGCCGGTGATCCTGGCGATCCCCCAGTATCTGCTGCTGGCCAAGGCCGACCTGACGGATTCGTACGCGTCGGTGCTGCTGCCCCTGATCCTGTCGCCGTACGGCGTGTATCTCGCTCGCATCTACGCCACCGCGGCCGTGCCGAGTGATGTGGTCGAGGCCGGGCGGATGGACGGGGCGAGCGAGTGGCGGATCTTCACTCGGGTCGCGCTGCCGATGATGGTGCCGGGTCTGGTGACCGTCTTCCTGTTCCAGTTCGTGGCGGTGTGGAACAACTTCCTGCTGCCGTACATCATGCTCAGCGACGACGAGAAGTTCCCGATCACGCTGGGTCTGTTCACGCTTCTCGAACAGGGCGCCAACACCCCGGCGTTGTACACGCTGGTGATCACGGGAGCTCTGCTCGCGGTGATCCCGCTGATCGCGCTGTTCCTGGTCATCCAGCGGTTCTGGAGCCTCGACCTGCTGTCCGGAGCCGTAAAGTCATGACCATGCACTCGACGGGGGGCCGGCGCAAGCCGCCGACGATCCATGACGTGGCGCGCGAGGCCGGTGTCTCGCGCGGCACCGTCTCCCGCGTACTCAACGGCGGGCACTATGTGAGCCCGACGGCGCAGGAGGCGGTCAACGCGGCCATCCGCAGGACGGGTTACGTCGTCAACCGGCACGCCCGCTCGCTGATCACCGGACGCTCGGACTCGATCGGTTTCCTGCTCACCGAACCGCAGGAGAGGTTCTTCGAGGACCCCAACTTCAATGTCCTGCTGAGCGGTTGCACGCAGGCACTTGCGACGCACGACATCCCGCTGCTGCTGATGCTGGCGGGCACGCGGGACGAACGGCGGCGCATAACGCGGTACATCACGGCCGGTCATGTCGACGGGGTGCTGCTGGTCTCCAGCCACTCCGGTGACCCGGTCGCCGAGGAACTGCGTGCGGCGGGGGTGCCCCTCGTCCAGTGTGGCAAGCCGATGGGGCTCAGCTCAAAGGTGAGTTACGTGGCCGCGGACGACCGGGACGGCGCCCGTGACATGGTGCGCCACCTGCTGTCGCTGGGGCGGCGCCGTATCGGCATGGTGAGCGGCCCGCTGGACACCCCGGGCGGTGTCGACCGCCTCGCCGGCTACAAGGAGGTGCTCACGGAATCCGGCGTCGAGATCGACGAACGGCTCATTGTCTCCGGCGACTACAGCCGGGCCAGCGGCGAGGCGGGCACCGAACGGCTGCTGGCGCAGGCCCCCGACATGGACGCCTTGTTCGTGGCCTCCGACCTGATGGCACAGGGCGCCCTGGCGGCGCTGCGCCGGGCGGGCCGCCGGGTGCCTGAGGACGTGTCCGTGGGCGGCTTCGACGACTCCAGCGCGGCGACAGAGGCCACTCCGGCCCTCACGACGATCCGCCAGCCCTACGACCGCATCAGCGCCGAGATGGTGCGGTTGCTGCTCGCCCAGATCGGCGGCGAGGACCCGGCGGCGATGATCCTGCCGACGGAGCTGGTGAAGCGCCGGTCGACCTGAGAGCTCCAAACAGAATGGGCGCAGCTTCAGGGTTCGCCGAGCAGTAACCGTACGCCGTCCGCCGACAGCGTGAGGCTGTCCGGCGAACCCGGGTCGATGGTGAGCGAGCGGCCCCTCTCGGGCCAGTGGGCCGGGAGCAGGCCGAGGGGTACGAGGTGGTAGGTCTGCACGTCCGGCAGCGCCTGGGCCATCCGCTCCTCCGAGGTGAAGACCTCCACAGCACGGCCCGTCAGGGCAAGCTTCAGTTCCGGGGCGTCCACGTCGTCGAGAGGGTCGGCCGGCACCAGCACTCTGCTCCCGGCCAACAGGGCCCGCGCCTCGCTGTCTTGTCCGTCGTACGCCAGGACACCCAGGGCGCGCAGGATGCCGGCGGACGTGTCTTCGTCGGGAGGGCTGGTCATGGGGGTGGCGTTTCGTTCGTGTCCCGCGGACGAGGTGTTCCGTCCGCGTGGGACCGTCCTTGTGGGACAACTCTCGCCTACCCTCCGTCCGCACGCTCATGCGAAGCACGCGCGAATGACCGGTAGACTGGGTGATCGCGAAGGGGAGTAGCTCTGCGAACCGGTCGTCGACACACTGGAGCCCACGGGTTCCCGGTGGCCGGGCCCGCGTGAACATGCGGGTGGGCGAGACCTTCGGCCAGGCATTGATGTGCTCGCACGCCGTGCGGTGCACCCGTCATGCCGGGCCGATCGGTTCTCCCGTCGCCCCAGCCGAGGGCGCTTCGCGAAGATCCGGAGGGCCCGGCCCGTACAGAAAGCCACCCGGATGTCTCTCGCCCCCCTGGCGTCTTTCGACCCCTTGGCGGTCATCACCGCCTTCGGGCTGATCTTCCTCGCCGAACTGCCCGACAAGACGATGTTCGCGTCGCTGGCCATGGGCACCCGCATGCGGCCCTTGTACGTGTGGTTCGGCACGTCGACCGCGTTCGTCGTGCATGTCGCGATCGCCGTCGGCGCCGGCAGCCTCATCGGCCTGCTGCCCGACTGGACCGTCAAAACCGTCTCGGCCGCGCTGTTCGCCTTCGGCGCCTTCATGCTGTTGCGCGGCGAAGGGGACGACGAGGTGGACGCGGACGGCCGGACGGTCACCGGGTTCTGGCCGGTCTACACGACCGCCTTCATGGCCGTCTTCATCAGCGAGTGGGGCGACCTGACGCAGATCACGACCGCCAACCTCGCGGCCACGAACGGGATCGCGTCCGTGGCCCTCGGCTCCGCGGCGGCCCTCATGTCGGTCTCCGCTCTCGCGTTGCTGGCGGGCCGCTTCATCGCCAAGCGCGTACCCCTGAAGACCGTCCAGCGCATCGGCGGGCTGTGCATGCTGGGCCTGGCCGTGTGGTCGGCGGTCGAGATCTTCACCGGCTGACTTGCCGGCCCCTGGAGCTGCGCTCCCCTGCCCGCGTGGCGCTTACATGCGCGCACACTAGTTGCATAGTCAACAAAGGTTCATTTTCTGTTACCGTGCATACATGGCAGCGGAGAAGACCGATTCCCGGCTCGAGGAGCGGTGGCGGGACATCCTGTCGGTGCATGCGCGCACGATGTGCGAGATCGACCGCGAGTTGCATCCACATGGCCTGGGAGCCAGCGACTTCGAGGTCCTCGACATCCTGGTGTCGGACGCGGCCACGCATCCGGGCGAGCAGTGCCGCGTGCAGAACATCGCCGAGCGCGTCCACCTGAGCCAGAGCGCCCTGTCCCGCCTCATCGGCCGCCTGGAGAAGGAGGGCCTGGTGGAGCGCTCCATCTGCCAGGAGGACCGCCGCGGGGTGTGGGTCGCGCTCACCCAGAAGGGCCGCGACCTGCACACCGAGGTACGCCCACTGCAGCGCGCGGCGCTCGCGCGCATGCTGAAGGGCGAGTGAGGCGCACGCTCCGCTAACGGACGAGGAGCGTGCGTACGCCCTCCGAGTTGAGCGTCAGGCCGTGCGGGGAGCTGGCGTCGATCGTCAGCGAAAGATCCCCAGTGGGCCACTGGGAGGCCAGTGCGCCCAGCGGCACCAGCCGGTAGCGGGAGACATACGGCAGCAGTTCGGCCATCCGCACCTCCGAGGTGAACACCGGCACGAGCGGCTCCTCGCCATCCTGCTCCAGTACGGGCAGCGCCACCATCGCGGGATCGGCCACCGCCTCGTCGTCGGCGTCATCAGGCACCGGGACCAGCACGTCCGTGCCGGCCAGCGTGTCCAGCGCCGCGTCGTCCTCAGCGTTCTCGGCCAGCACACTCAGCGCCCGCTCGGCCTCCGAGGTGGCGCTGTCGTTCGAGGGTATCTCCATGGCACATCCCGACGTAGTGGCGTTCTCGGCCACCCGGGACACCATTCGCCCCGGGCGCGTGACTCGCGTACCCGTTCGGACGTCCTGGCATACCTACACTTCCGGATCGTACTGCCGAGTCCCCGCGCATGGTGAAAACGGACCAGTAGTGGTGACCGCCGCCCACGCGCCGTCCGCGGCGTCGCGCATAGCGTGGGCGTATGCCGATGCAACCCTGGTTTCCCGATGCCAAGCTGGGCGTCTTCATCCACTACGGCGTCTACGCCGTGGGCGGCGCTGCCGAGTCCTGGTCCTTCTACACCGGCGAGATGACGCACGAGCAGTACATGAAACAGCTCGACGGCTTCACCGCGTCGCGCTACGACCCGGACGCCTGGGCCGAGTTGTTCGCCCGCATCGGCGCGAAGTACGCGGTGCTCACCACCCGGCACCACGACGGCGTCGCCCTGTGGGACACCGACCACCGCAATCTCGATGTCGTCCGGGACACACCGGCAGGCCGCGACCTCGTCACCGGATTCGTCGACGCGCTGCGCGCGAGGGACCTCAAGGTCGGCCTCTACTACTCGCACTCCGACTGGAACCACCCGGACTACCCGAGCGAGCGGCACCCGGGACCGCACCTCGTGGAGCCCAACGCCTACTCGCACGCCGAGCCCGGCAAGGAAGACCCGGAGACCTGGGCGCGCTACCTCACGTACCGCGACGGCCAGGTCCGCGAACTCGTCGAGCGCTTCCGCCCCGACATCCTCTGGTTCGACGGCGAATGGGAGCGCACGGAGGAGCAGTGGCGGATGCGCGAGCTCGCCGAACTGATCCTCGCGGGCAACCCCGACACCATCCTCAACGGCCGCATGCTCGGCTACGGCGACTACGCCACTCCGGAACAGGGTGCACCGCTCCAGGCCCCGGAGGGTCCATGGGAGCTGTGCCTCACGATCAACGACTCGTGGAGCTACCGGCCGCAGGACCGCGACTTCAAGTCGGTGCGCCAGTTGGTGCGTTACTTCGCGGAGACGATCGGCATGGGCGGCAATCTGCTGCTCGGCGCAGGGCCGCGGGAGGACGGCACGATCCCCGAGGAGCAGGTCGAACGCCTGGAGGGCCTCGGCGCGTGGATCGCGCGTCATGCCGACGCCGTGTACGGGACGGTCGCCGGGCTGCCCGCCGGGCACCACTACGGTCCCAGCACGCTGTCCGCCGACCGTCGAACGCTGTACCTGGTGTGCTTCGACGCACCGCGCGAGACCGTCTCCGTACGCGGACTGCGCAACCGCGTCCTGCGGGCCACGGTCCTGGGTACGGGCACCGAACTGGGCCACCATGTCACCGGCGGCCTGGACGCGGTTCCGGGCGTGACCTGGATCGACGCGCCCGCTGCGGCCGATCTGGACGATCAGGCCACGGTGCTGGCCGTCGAGCTGGAAGGGGAGCTGGATCTGTACCGGGGGGCGGGGCGGGACTGAGGCTCCGCCGCGGTAGCGCTCGTATGCCCCGAGTACTCCGGGTCAGGCGAGGGAGAGAAAGAGCTTCTCGAGGCGGGCCCGCATCTGGTCGCGGTCCATGTCCGGCTCGCCGTTCTCGGGGGCCATGCAGTGCTCCAGGCCTGTCGCGATGATCGCGAACCCGGCACGGTCCAACGCCCTTGAGGCGGCGGCCAGTTGGGTCACCACCTCATCGCAGGAGCGGCCCTGCTCGATCATGTTGATCACGCCCGCTATCTGCCCCTGGGCTCGCTTGAGCCGGTTGATCACGGACTTCAGCTCGTCGGCCGCCATCTGCAGTTCCATACGAAGCGCTCCCTCGTCGTATACCCCGCCCGGTACTCTACGCCGCCGCTCCCCCGGCCTGCCGGGCTCTCGGTACAGAGACGGGACCGCCCCGGTCGGCGGACTGCCGACCGGGGCGGAACGGGTTCCTTCTGGCGTGTTCGTCCTGCTCGCGAAGCCTGTTCGCGAACCGAGCCGTCAGGCCAGCGTGGCGAGCGCCTGGTTGAGGGTCGCCGACGGACGCATCACGGCCGACGCCTTGGCGGGGTCGGGCCGGTAGTAGCCGCCGATGTCGGCCGGCGAGCCCTGCACCGCGATCAGCTCGTCCACGATGGTCTGCTCCTGCGTGGTCAGCGTCTCGACCAGCGGGGCGAACGCCTTGGCGAGCGCCGCGTCGTCGTTCTGCTTGGCCAGCTCCTGGGCCCAGTAGAGGGCCAGGTAGAAGTGGCTGCCGCGGTTGTCGATGCCGCCGACGCGACGGCTCGGCGACTTGTCGTTCTCCAGGAACAGGGCGGTCGCGCGGTCGAGGGTGTCCGCGAGGACCTGGGCGCGCGCGTTGTCCGTGGTCTGCGCGAGGTGCTCGAAGCTGGAGGCCAGCGCGAGGAACTCACCCAGGCTGTCCCAGCGCAGGTAGTTCTCCTTGACCAGCTGCTGGACGTGCTTCGGCGCGGACCCGCCGGCGCCCGTCTCGAAGAGGCCGCCGCCGTTCATCAGCGGGACGACCGAGAGCATCTTGGCGCTGGTGCCCAGCTCCAGGATCGGGAACAGGTCGGTCAGGTAGTCACGCAGGACGTTGCCGGTGACCGAGATGGTGTTCTCGCCGCGGCGGATGCGCTCCACGGAGAGCTTGGTCGCCTCGACCGGGTTCAGGACGCGGATGTCCAGGCCCTCGGTGTCGTGCTCCGGCAGGTACTGCTCGACCTTCGCGATCAGCTGCGCGTCGTGGGCACGGGTCTCGTCCAGCCAGAACACGGCCGGGTCGCCGGTGGCGCGGGCGCGGGTGACGGCCAGCTTGACCCAGTCGCGGATCGGGGCGTCCTTGGTCTGGCAGGCACGGAAGATGTCGCCGGCGGAGACGGTCTGCTCGATGACGACGTTCCCGGCCTGGTCGACAAGGCGGACGGTGCCGGTGGTGGGGATCTCGAAGGTCTTGTCGTGGCTGCCGTACTCCTCGGCCTTCTGCGCCATCAGGCCGACGTTCGGGACCGAGCCCATGGTCGAAGGGTCGAAGGCGCCGTTCGCGCGGCAGTCGTCGACGACGACCTGGTAGACGCCCGAGTAGCTGCTGTCCGGCAGGACGGCGAGCGTGTCGGCCTCCTCGCCGTCCGGGCCCCACATGTGGCCGGAGGTGCGGATCATGGCCGGCATGGAGGCGTCGACGATGACGTCGGAGGGAACGTGCAGGTTGGTGATGCCGCGGTCGGAGTCGACCATCGCAAGTGCGGGACCCTCGGCGAGTTCGGCGTCGAAGGAGGCCTTGATCTCGGCGCCCTCGGGCAGGGACTCGAGACCCTTGTAGATGCCGCCGAGTCCGTCATTCGGGGTGAGACCGGCCGCGGCGAGCTTCTCGCCGTACTTCGCGAACGTCTTCGGGAAGAAGGCGCGCACCACGTGACCGAAGATGATCGGGTCGGAGACCTTCATCATCGTGGCCTTCAGGTGCACGGAGAACAGCACGCCCTCGGACTTGGCACGGTTGATCTGCGCGGTCAGGAACTCGCGCAGCGCGGCGACCCGCATCACGGAGGCGTCGACGACCTCACCGGCGAGTACGGGTACGGACTCGCGCAGCACGGTGGTGGAGCCGTCGTCGCCCTTCAGCTCGATGCGCAGCGCGCCGGCCTCGGAGATCACCGCGGACTTCTCCGTGGAACGGAAGTCGTCCACACCCATGGTCGCGACGTTGGTCTTCGACTCGGAGGTCCAGGCACCCATGCGGTGCGGGTGGGCCTTCGCGTAGTTCTTCACCGAGGCGGGGGCGCGCCGGTCGGAGTTGCCCTCGCGCAGGACCGGGTTGACGGCGGAGCCCTTGACCTTGTCGTAGCGGGCGCGGATGTCGCGCTCCTCGTCGGTCTTCGGGTCGTCCGGGTAGGTCGGCAGCGCGTAGCCCTGCTCCTGCAGCTCGGCGACCGCGGCCTTGAGCTGCGGGATCGACGCCGAGACGTTCGGCAGCTTGATGATGTTCGCCTCGGGCGTCTTGGCGAGAGCGCCCAGCTCGGCCAGGTCGTCCGGGATGCGCTGCCCCTCTTCGAGGTACTCCGGGAAGAGAGCGATGATCCGCCCCGCCAGGGAGATGTCCCGCGTCTCCACGGTGACCCCGGCCGTCGAGGCGTAGGCCTGGATCACCGGCAGGAACGAATGCGTCGCCAGGGCCGGGGCCTCGTCAGTGTGCGTATAGATGATGGTCGAGTCAGTCACCGGGTGCTCCGCTCCACGTCTGCAACATTGCTCGACATCAAGATATCTCGTGATCGGCCATCGGCGGACAGGAGCCCGCACAAGTGAGCCATGGCTGCGTCACACCCCGGGGTCTCAGCTGGTCTCCGCCCTCAGGTCTTCGCCATCACGCGCAGTGCCTCTTCCTCTGGCGGCCCTGTTCCAGCCGTACGTAGTAGTCGACGCTCCCCCCGCCAGCCGTCATCGCCGGACCATCCGCCCGCTCATGGTGAGTGGCCGCACACTGTCGCCAAAAACTATGTTGTCCCCCCACATGTGCCATGGACGTGCACCTTCCTAGGTTGTGCCGACAAGTAAGCGTCCCCGCCCGCCTGGAAGTGGTGTTCATGGCCTCCGCAACAACCGCTCCCCCACCGCCCTCGAACCTCCGCCGGATCGTCGCCGCGAGCCTCATCGGCACCACGATCGAGTGGTACGACTTCTTCCTCTACGGATCCGCCGCCGCGCTCGTCTTCAACAAGCTGTTCTTCCCGGGCTCCGACCCACTCGTCGGCACGCTGCTCTCGTTCTTGACGTACGCGGTGGGATTCGCGGCCCGGCCTCTCGGGGCGCTGGTCTTCGGGCACTACGGCGACCGGCTCGGGCGCAAGAAGCTGCTGGTGCTGAGTCTGCTGCTGATGGGCGGGGCGACCTTCGCGATCGGACTGCTGCCCACGCACGCGACCATCGGTACGGCGGCCCCGGTGCTGCTCACCGTGCTGCGCCTGGTGCAGGGCTTCGCACTGGGCGGCGAATGGGGAGGCGCCGTGCTGCTGGTGTCGGAGCACGGGGACGCGCGGCGGCGCGGGTTCTGGGCTTCGTGGCCGCAGACCGGGGCGCCCGCCGGACAGTTGCTGGCGACGGGTGTGCTGTCGCTGCTGACCGCGGTCCTCTCGGACGCCGCCTTCATGTCCTGGGGCTGGCGTATTCCGTTCCTGCTGTCGGGCGTGCTGGTGATCGTCGGTTTGTGGATTCGTCTGTCTGTCGATGAATCGCCAGTCTTCAAGGCGGCCCTCGCGCAGGCCGAAACTCGCAAGGCGGCCCAGGACGGACCCGCCGAGAAGCTCCCGCTCGTGTCCGTGCTGCGGCACCACTGGCGCGACGTCCTGATCGCGATGGGCGCGCGTATGGCGGAGAACATCAGCTACTACGTGATCACCGCCTTCATCCTCGTGTACGCCACCACATCGGCCGGTCTCTCCAAGCAGACCGCGCTGAACGCGGTGCTCATCGCCTCCGCCGTGCACTTCGCCGTCATCCCGGCCTGGGGCGCCCTGTCGGACCGCGTCGGCCGTCGGCCTGTGTATCTGCTGGGCGCGGCGGGAGTCGGTGTGTGGATGTTCCCGTTCTTCTCGCTCATCGACACCGGGAGCTTCGGGAACCTGATCCTCGCCGTGACCGTGGGCCTGGTCCTGCACGGGGCCATGTACGCACCGCAGGCCGCCTTCTTCTCGGAGATGTTCGCGACCCGTATGCGCTACTCGGGCGCTTCGATCGGCGCACAGTTCTCGTCCGTCGCGGCGGGCGCGCCCGCGCCGCTCATCGCGACCGCACTGCTGGCCGACTACGACAGCTCCACTCCGATCGCCCTGTACGTGGTCGGGGCGGCCGTACTGACACTGATCGCGGTGGGGGTGGCGAAGGAGACCCGGCACCGTGACCTCGCGGAATGGGAGGGTGAGGACGGCCAGGAGGACGCGGAGCCCGCGACGACGTCGGCCCGCGCCGCTGACGCCCGTCCCGTCTGAGCCGGTTCCACGGCGAGCTTCCCCGAGACCGACCCCCGTGCGCCCGTGCGTGCGGGGGTCAATGTCGCGCCGTGGACGACAACCGGTGCAGCCGTACGGCGAGTTGGATCTCCAGGGCCCTGGCCGGGCTCTGCCAGTCGGGTCCGAGCAGCCGGCCCACCCGCTCCAGGCGCTGCGCGACCGTGTTGACGTGGACGTGGAGCTCGTCGCTCGTGCGCGCCGGGCTCCTGCCGCACGCGAAGTACGCGTCGAGGGTGCGCAGGAGATTGGTGCCGCGTTTCGCGTCGTACGTCACGACCTGGCCGATGGTGCGCTCGACGAAGCCAGAGATGTCCCGGCTCCCGGCGAGGAGGAGCCCCAGGAACCCGAAGTCCTCGGCGGCGGCGCCGTCCCCGGCCCGGCCGAGCAGTCGCAGCGCGTCGCGGCATCGCTGCCCTTCCGCGTAGGCCTCGGCCACGCTGTCCGGATGGGCGGTGAGGTTCTCGACGGGCGCGGAGGCGCCGACGGTGACCGCCTCGGAGACGGCGGTGCCCAGGTCTCCGGCCGTGCGGCGGGCCAGGTCCGTCGCGGTGTCACCGGGACGCAGGGGCAGGAGCAGGACTGTGCCACCGTCGCGGGCGGCGGCCAGGCCGTGCCGGGTGGCGGCGAGGTGGGACGCGGCGGACCACAGCCTGCGGCGGGCGGCGGCCTCGTGGTCGGCGTCGGCGGCTGTGGAGTCGAGACGAGCGGCCAGCACCACGTGGGTGCCGTCGAGGTCGGCGTCCAGCCGGGCGGCACGCTCGCGCAGCAGCCGGGGATCGCGGTCGCGCGCGTCGAGCAGATCGTCCAACAGCTCGCCGCGGACGCGTTGTTCGGCCTCGGCGGCCGAGCGGCGGGCCAGCAGCAGGAGCGAGGTGACCATGGCGGCCCGCTCCAGGGTGCGCTGGTCGACGGGGTCGAGCCCCGGATGGCCGTGCAGCAGCAGTGCGCCAAGCAGTTCACCGCCGGCGGCGACGGCCGCGACCCAGTCGTCCCCGTGCCGGACGGCGTGTCCTTCGGCGCGTGATGCCTCGAGGGCATCACCGGGTGCGGCGCCCGCCTCGGCGAACTCCACAGTGCCGTCGAGGACTTGGGAGACCGCGGCCGCCACGTCGTGGACCCCGCCGCCGCGCAGGACGAGCTCGGCGAGCCGGTCGTGCACGTCCGAGGCGCGCTCGATGACCCCGCTGCGGTCCCGGATGATCTCGTTGGCCCGCTCCAGATCCCCGAGTGTTTCGCGGGTCTCGGTGAGCAGGTTCGCGGTGTCGATGGCGGCGGCCGCCAGGGCGGCGAACGAGCCGAGCAGCGCGATCTGCTCCCGCTCGAAGACCCGTGCCCGGCGGTCGGCCGCGAAGAGCACGCCGATGACATGCGGCCCGAGCATCAGGGGCACGCCGAGGATCGCCACCAGGCCCTCGTCCCGAACGCCCGCGTCGATGGCCGAGGTGTGCTGGAAACGGTCGTCCTGGAAGTAGTCGTCGGTGACATAAGGGCGGGCGGTCTGGGCGACGAGCCCGCCGAGCCCCTCCCCCATGCCGAGCCGCAACTGCTGGAGGCGCGCCGCCACCGAGCCCTCGGTGACCCGCATGTACGTGTCGCCCTCGACCGGATCGTTCAGGGTGAGGTACGCCACGTCCGTGCTCAGCAGCGACCGCGCGCGCTGCACGATCGCCTGGAGCACGGCGTCGAGGTCGCGCAGCCCGGCCAGGTCGTGGGCCGTCTCGAAGAGCGCGGACAGCTCGGCCTCGCGTCGGCGGCGTCCCTCCATCTCGGAACGCACGCGCAGCGCGAGCACCTTGGCGTGCTCCAGAGCGGCGACCCGCTCGGGCGGCAGTCCGTCGGCACGGGCGAGCAGCACCGGCTGCTCGTACGCGTCGGCGGACGCGCCCCGGGCCAGCAGCTCCAGGAACGGCGCCTCGGCGCTCGCCTCGGAGCGCCCTGCGGACTGCAATTGATCGCGAGACATGTCCACCAGGATTACTCACCGCACCGACAGCCCGACCAGCCCTGTGGACAACTCACGCTCAGTGCGCGGTCCAGCCACCGTCGAGGACCAGCGAGGTCCCGGTGACGAAGGAGGCCTGCGGACTGCACAGGTACGCGACCGCCTCGGCGACCTCCTCCGGTTCGATGAGCCGCTTGACGGCGCTGTCCCGCAACAGGATCTCGGTCAGCACCCGCTCCTCGGGGATCCCGTGGGCCGCGGCCTGGTCGGACAACTGCTTCTCGACCAGTGGGGTGCGCACATAGGCAGGGTTCACACAGTTCGAGGTGACGCCATGGGGGGCGCCTTCCAGGGCAGCGGTTTTGGAGAGGCCCTCCAGTCCATGTTTCGCTGCCACATACGCCGCCTTGAAAGCAGAGGCGCGCAGCCCATGGACCGACGACACATTGAGGATGCGGCCCCACCCCTGCCCGTACATGTGAGGCAGTGCCCCGCGGATGAGCCGGAACGGGGCCTCCAGCATCACGGTCAGCACGGTGTGGAAGGTGTCGGGCGGGAACTCCTCGATCGGGCGCACCAGTTGCAGCCCGGCGTTGTTGACGAGGACATCGGTGCCCGCGGCGGCGGACTCCGCGGCGTCCAGGTCGGTGAGGTCGAGGACGTGTGGTTCGACGGTGCCCGCGAGGCCCCGAGCCTGTTCGCCGAGCGTTTCCAGGCCCCCGGCCTCCCGGTCGACCGCCCGCACTTTGGCCCCCGCCGCGGCGAGCCGCAGTGCGCACGCACGGCCGATGCCGCCTGCGGCGCCGGTGACGAGGGCGGTGCGGCCGCCGAGGTCGAGGGACGGGACGTGGGGGCCTGCGAGGGCGCTGGGCGCGGTCATGCCCCGACCCTAGGCAGCAGCCACGCCCCAACCGATGTGGTCGTCACCCACACTTCGCCCTCAGGCCATGGGGTCGAACCACGTGGGTTCCTCGGACAGCGCCTGCTTGATCCGGAACAGTCCGTGCTCGTTCAGCTCCGGCAGGGCGTCGACCGGGAACCAGCCGACCTCCAGCGACTCGTCGTCGTTGACGCGTGCCTCACCACCCACGGCCCGGCAGCGGAAGGTGATGTCCATGAACTGACAGATGTCACCGTTCTCGTAGGTGATCGGCTCCAGGGCCTGCACCAGGACGACCCGCTCGGCAACGCAGCGCACCGCCGTCTCCTCGTAGACCTCCCGCACCGCACAGGCCGCCGGCTGCTCACCCGGGTCCGGCATGCCGCCGATCACCGACCACTTGCGGGTGTCCGAGCGGCGTCCCAGCAGCACTCTCTCCTCGTCGTCGAGGACGATCGCGGTGACTCCGGGGAGCCAGAGCAGTTGCCGGCCGGCGGTGGCCCGGATGGCGGTGATGAAGTCAGGAGTAGCCATGGAGCGACCCTAACGGCCCGGCTCCGTCACTCCGGCGAGGCGCAGGGCGCGTACGACCGGCGTACGGCTACACGTCACCGGCGCGTCGGGCGCGGACTCCCGCCGTCACCGCCCAGCCGAGGCCGCCGACGGCGACCAGCACGAGCAGCGCCTCCGGGAGTACGCCGAGACGCGTGGCAGGGGTCTGGGAGGAGCGCAGCGGCACCTCCTGGACCAGCGAGTCCGCCACGAACATTCCGGTGCGCTGTGTGATCTTCCCGTCGGGCATGATCACGGCGCTGACGCCGCTGGTGACCGGGACGGTGACGGTGCGGCTGTGCTCGACGGCGCGGACCCGGGACATGGCGAGCTGCTGGTAGGTCATCTCGCTGCGGCCGAACGTGGCGTTGTTGCTCGGTACGGAGATCATCTGGGCGCCGTCGGTGACCGTGTCGCGCACGGCCCAGTCGAAGGCAGCCTCGTAGCAGGTCGCGAGCCCGACCTTGGTGCCCGCCATGGTGAACACGCCCGGCTCGCTGCCGCGGCTGAAGTTCTGGCGCACCATGGACGTCCAGTCCTCGTTGATGGCGCCGACGAGCGAGCGCAGCGGGAGGTATTCGCCGAACGGCTGGATCTGCCGCTTGTCGTAGGTGTCGCCGGGCCCCTTGTCGGGGTCCCACAGGATCTGCTCGTTGTAGAGCTTGCCGTTCTTCTCGACGACGCCGCCGACCGAGATGGGCGCGCCGATCGCCTTGACGGCCGCTTCGATCACGTCGCGCGCGTCGGGGTTGCTGAACGGGTCGATGTCGGAGGAGTTCTCCGGCCACAGTACGAAGTCCGGCTGAGGGACCTTGCCCGCCTTGACCTGCGCGGCCAGGCGCTCGGTCTCCCGGGCGTGGTAGTCGAGCACGGCGCGCCGCTGGGCGTTGAAGCCGAGGCCCGCGCGCGGGACGTTGCCCTGGATGACGGCGACGGTCGCCGTGCCGTCCTCCGCCGTGTCGCTGACCAGAGGGCGGGCGGCGAAAGCGCCCACTACGGGGAGCAGGAAGCTGAGCAGTGCCGCGGCGACGGCCCCACGTCGTACGACATGGGTGCGCCGCACTTCGACGACCTGGCGGACGATCTCGTACAGCCCGAAGCCGCACAGGACGACCGCGAAGCCGAGCACCGGAGTGCCGCCCACCGCGGCGAGCGGCAGAAAGATCCCGTCCGCCTGGCCAAAGGCGATCTTGCCCCAGGGGAAGCCGCTGAACGGCACGCGCGCGCGTGCCGCCTCGCCGAGGGTCCACAGGGCAGCCGCCCACACGGGCCAGCCGGGCAGTTTCGACACCGCCGCGATGCCGGCGCCGACGAGCGCGACGAACACCGCCTCGATGACGACGAGGGCCAGCCACGGCCCGGGCCCGACCTCCACCCCGGTCCATACGAGCAGGGGCAGCAGGAAGCCGAGGCCGAAGACGTAGCCGAGCCGTAGGCCCGCCTTCCATGTGCGCCCGCGCAGGCACCAGCCGAAGACCGCGAAGGCCGGTAGGGCGAGCCACCACAGGGTGCGCGGCGGAAAGCTGACGTAGAGGAGCACTCCGGAGAGCGCCGCGACGACGGCCGGACCGAACCGCCGCACCAGCCGTGCCCCGCGCGATGCGGGCCGGTCCTGCGGTCCGAGCTGTTCCGGCTGGTCTACGGATGTTGCTGTGGCGGTCACTCGGGGAGTGTACGGCGCGTGACCTGGCCACCGACAACGCGGCCCGTTCACCCCTGGCCAGGCGGCTCCACCCGACAGCTGCATCGTTTCTGCGCAACTCGTCCACAAAGCGGCGCACCACCCGTTACGGTGTGCCGAAGCCCTTCACGTACGGCCGTATCCGGCCATTCGGTCGGGGTCCGTCATGGGTCGGGGGGCGGCGGGTGGGGTCCACGGGAATGACGTCGGCCGAGCCGGTGTCGGCGCACGACAGACGCACCGTTTCGGACGTGACGGGTGTGATCGTGCTCGCTGGCTGCGCGACCTGGTCCGTGATCTCCGCCTCGGTGCACGGTGGCCGACCCGAGGGGGTGCTGCTCGCGGTGCTCGCCGTGGCCGCCGGTTACGCCTCGGGGCGGATGTGCGGTTCGTACCTGCCGGTCGCCGCTCCTGGCGCGGGGGCGCTTGCCGGTCTTGGCCTCGCGATCGCCGCCCCGAACACGGCACCGGGGCCGCAGGTCATCTCGCCGCTCGGGCAGACCGGCTCCACCGCGGCTCTGCTGACCCTGTCCGCGGGGGCCGCGTGCTGTGCGGCCTGGGCGGCACGCCCACCGGCGCTGCGGCTCGGGCTGCGGCTGCTGGCCGCCGGGATCGGGGTGGCCTCGGCCTTCCTGGGCTCGACGGCGGGCTGTGTCGCCTGTGCGGGCGTACTGCTGTGCTCCCTCGCCGCCGACCGCATGCGCCGCGGCCCAGGACTCGCCGGCCTCGCCCTCGCTGCGGGCCTGGTGACCGGCGCGACCTGGGCCGTCGCCGAGAACGCGCTGCCGGACGGCCTGACCTCCTCCTTGGAGGGCCAGCTCACCCAGCAACGGGTCCAGCTGTGGCGCGACGCGCTCGACATGGCCCACCAGGAGCCGGGCCTTGGCGTCGGCCCGGGACGGTTCCCGGAGCTCAGCCCGACGGTCACGCAATCGCCGACGACGGACGGCAAGCCGTACTCCGCGCCGTTTCAGCAAGCGGCCGAGCAGGGGCTCCTCGGCGTGGTGCTGCTCGCGGCGGTGTTCTGCTGGGTCCTGTACGCACTGTGGCGCACGCCGCGCCCCACGTCGGTCGCGCTCACCGCGGGCGCCGCGCTCACTGCGCTGGCCGCGATCGCCGCGGTCGGCAACGCACTGAGCTTCCCCACGGTGACGGCGGGCGCGGGACTGCTCGCGGGGCTCGCCACGGCCCGTCCCCTGCCCGAAGTGCCGCAGAGCACGGTGGAGGAGGGCGGGCGCACCCACAGCGGCCGATCAGGTCCGTGACCGGGCTGCGTCAGAGCGCAGTGCCCCGGGTGGCCGATGTCGTCGACGCGAGACGGGCCCGGATGACCCGTACGGCCGCCTCCGCGTTGTCCACCGTGACCGTGAAGGAATGGCCGTCGCCGAGCCGCAGCACCAAGCCCTCACCGCGCCGTACGACCACAGCGGTCCCCTTCTCGGGCCGCCAGCGGTAGCCCCAGCCGCCCCAGTGGCGCGGGGTGACCCGGGGCAGGAAGTCCGCGCCGGTGATGTGGGAGAGGGGGATCCGGCGGCGCGGCAGGCCCATGTGGCCGCAGCGCACCTCCAGGCACTCCTTGTCGACCTTCACGGCGACGTGCACGAACGCGAGCGTGCCGAAGAGGACCAGGAGTCCCCCGGCGATGCAGCCGATCACGGACATGAGGAGCGGCACGATGCCCGACGTCCAGGCCGAGTCGACGGCCAGCTCGATTCCCAGGGCCATACAGGCGGCGCCGCTCAGCGCGAGCAGCCACTGCACCCGGTTGGTCGCGCGGCCGTGCCAGACCTCGGGATGCGGGGCGTCGTCAGCGTCCTTCTCGCCGTGGGGATGCCTCATGGCTTTGAGACTACTCAGATTCCGCAGCGCGGGCATCGGGTTGCGGACAGTTACTGGTCCGAGTGGATGTCAGGCGTCCGGTTCGTGGCGAGAGGTTCAGCGCGCGGGGCTGACGGCTTGCAGCAGCCTGCCCTCGGCGTATGTCAGCGCCGCCGCGGGCAGGGCCGCCTCCTGTCCGCTGAGCAACACCGTGAGAGTGCCCCGCGCGGGCGCCCCCGGAGCCGGATGTGCGCCGATGCGGCGCAGCGCCTGGGCGGCCACCGCGCCGGCCGAGCCGTGCAGGACGAGCGAGGCGCCCCCGGGTTGCCGCACGGCCGCGCGGATGCGCTCAGCGACCAGCTCGTAATGGGTGCAGCCCAGGACAACGGCCCTTACATCGTCCGGAGTGAGCGCCGCGGCGGCGGCGATCGCCCGGTCGACGGCGGCCTCGTCGGCCTGCTCCACCGCGTCGGCGAGTCCCGGGCACGGCACTTCGGTGACGGTCACTCCGGCGGCGAACTCCCGGATGAGACCACGCTGGTAGGGGCTGCCCGTGGTGGCGGGCGTGGCCCAGATCGCGACCGGTCCGCCGCCCGCCGCGGCGGGCTTGATCGCCGGAACCGTGCCGATGACCGGCAGGTCCGGTTCGAGGCGGGCGCGCAGGGCGGGCAGGGCGTGCACGGAGGCGGTGTTGCACGCGACGATCAGCGCGTCGGGCCGGTGGGCCGCCGCCGCCTCGGCGACGGCGAGGGCGCGCTCGGTCACGTCCGCGGGAGTACGCGGCCCCCAGGGCATGCTCTCGGGGGCGGAGGACAGAACGACATCGGCGTCGGGCCGCAGACGACGTACCGCGGCGGCTGCCGCGAGCAGTCCGATTCCGGAGTCCATGAGCGCGATCTTCACCCGGTCACCATAGACGATCCACCCCAACGGGCCCCCTTGGGTGGGGCAGACTGCGGCCCGTGAACGCCCTTGTGTGGACCGCCGCCGGATCGCTCGCCGCATGGCTGTGGCTGCTGCTGGGACAGGGCTTCTTCTGGCGTACGGATCTGCGGTTGCCGCCGCGCCGGGAGCCGGAGGACTGGCCGTCCGTCTGCGTCGTCGTACCGGCGCGGGACGAAGCCGCCGTACTGCCGCGCAGCCTGCCGTCGCTCCTCGCGCAGGACTATCCGGGGCGGGCCGAGGTGTTCCTGGTCGACGACGGGAGTTCGGACGGCACCGGGGAACTGGCCCGCGAGCTTGCCGAGCGGCACGGCGGGCTGCCGCTGACCGTCGGCTCGCCCGGGGAGCCGCCCGCGGGCTGGACGGGCAAGCTCTGGGCCGTACGGCACGGAATCGGCCTGGCACGCACGCGTGCACCCGAGTATCTGCTGCTGACGGACGCGGACATCGCCCATGCCCCGGACAGCCTGCGGGAGTTGGTGTCCGCGGCCCGCACCGGAGGCTTCGATCTCGTCTCGCAGATGGCGCGGCTGCGGGTCGAGAGCGTCTGGGAGCGGCTGGTGGTACCCGCCTTCGTGTACTTCTTCGCGCAGCTGTATCCGTTCCGCCGGATCGCCGTGAAGGCGTCGCGGACAGCCGCCGCGGCGGGCGGCTGCGTCCTGTTGCGCGCGGACGCCGCCGAGCAGGCCCGGATTCCGGACGCCATCCGGCACGCCGTCATCGACGACGTGGCGCTCGCGAAGGCGGTCAAGGGCTCCGGGGGCCACATCTGGCTGGGGCTCGCGGAAAAGGTCGACAGCGTGCGCCCCTATCCGCGACTGCACGACCTGTGGCGGATGGTCTCGCGCAGCGCGTACGCCCAACTGCGGCACAACCCGCTGCTGCTGGTCGGCACGGCCGTCGGCCTGGTCGTGGTGTACCTGGTGCCCCCTGTGGCGCTCTTCGTGGGTCTCGCCGCGGGGAGCGCCGGGGCGGCGACGGCGGGCGGGCTCGCGTGGCTGCTGATGACAGCGACGTATCTGCCGATGCTCCGCTACTACCGACAGCCGCTCCCGCTCGCCTTGTTGTTGCCGGTCACCGCGTTTTTGTACCTCCTCATGACGGTGGATTCCGCGGTGCAGCACTACAGGGGGCGCGGCGCCGCGTGGAAGGGGCGCACCTACACCCGTCCCGATACGGCGCCCGAGCAGCGGTGAGAGGCCGCTTTCGGGGTCACTTCCTGCCTGGGGTCCAGTTCATGCCCCACCCGTAGGCGTAGTCGACGGTGCGCTGCGGGCTCACGCCGCGCTCGGGAACCAGGAAGCGGGCCTCGCGCTGGACGACGAGATCGCTGCCGGTGTTGGTGATGAGAGCCAGCGCGCACACCGTCGAGGGCACGGTGCACTCGCCGAGCGAGAAGTCGATGGGCGCACCGTGCAGCGGCTGGAGGGTCACCGTGGCGTCCAGGTCGGCGAAGGATCGCGCCCCTTCGTAGATGGTGACGAAGATGAGGATGCGGCGGAAGTACTGCTGGTGGTCGAGGTTGATGCTCATGTTCTCGCCACTCGCCGAGGCCCCGGTGCGATCGTCACCGTCGAGATGGATGAACGGGGGCTGGTGCAGCGCCCCGAAGGCGTTGCCCAGCGCCTGGACGACGCCCTTGCTGCTGTCGGAGAGTTCGTACAGGGCACACAGGTCGAGGTCGAGGTCCGCGTGCATGGCGACGGCCTGGCCCAGCTTGCTGCGCCACCCCGAGAACTGCTTGCGCACCTGCCAGTTGAGGTTCACGCGCATGGCACCGGAGGTGCCGCCCTGCTTGGTGAGTGAGACCGACGGGGCCTCCTTGGTGAGCGTGACCTTGGTCAGGCGTACCGGGGCGGCGGGCTGGGCGGGCGGCGCGGCCGGCGGCGTCACCGGGGGCGCGGCCGTGACCGGCGGGGCGACGGGCGCGGGTGGCGGTGGCGTCGAGGGCACGGGCGATGGCGTCGTGGACGCGGGCGGCGCCGCCTGCTGCGGTTCGTCCACCGTGATCCCGAAGTCCGTGGCCAGCCCTTCCAGTCCGCTGCTGTAGCCCTGTCCGACGGCACGGAACTTCCAGGCGCCCTGACGGCGGTAGAACTCCCCGAGCACGAAGGCCGTCTCCACGGTCGCGCCCTCGCTGTCGAAGCGCGCGACCTCCGTGCCCTGCTGTGCGTCGAGGACCCGGATGTACAGGCCGGGCACCTGCCCGAACGTGCCACCGTCCGTGGAGGCGACGAGCACCACCGTCTCGATCGCGGGCTCCACGCGCGCGAGGTCGACGATGAGTGTGTCGGTCACCTGGCCGCCGGCGTCCTTCTTGCCCTCGCGTCGCACCGCGCCGGACGCGTGCGTCGGCTGGTTGAAGAAGACGAAGTCGTCGTCCGACCGGACCTTCCCGGAGACCAGCAACAGCGCCGAGGCATCCGCGTCGGGGACACCGGGGCCGGAACCCCACCCCAATTCGACGCGAAGTCCGGACGTCGGCACCGGAACATTCGAACCTTTAGGCATTGACATGTCCGCCCCCATCGGGTGTCTCCGCGCCGGATCGCGCTTCAGTTCAGTACAAGAAGCCGTTCTTCGCCAACCTATTCCAGCGAACACCGAACGCCCATGACCCGGTTCGCGGGAAGGTCACCCGACTCGCCAGTAACCCTTCCGGAACTCGGCCTTTACCAGATCTCAACTTCAACCGCTGCCCCTTTTCTACAAGTTCGCTCACATTAGGGATGGCCCGTCACTGCCGACACGAAAAACAACCCTCTTATCGGTCTCCCCAACCAGCACATCGTGGGCTTAACTTATGTGCCATGACCTCCCTCCGCTCCACCTATGGCGGCGGTTACTACTCCGCCTCCTTCCCGGACACTCCGATCTACGACTCGCTCGTCGCAGAGCGGGGTACCCCGCAGATCGCACCGATCCGGGTCCCCTCGGCGT
This sequence comes from Streptomyces yerevanensis, assembly GCF_000716805.1. Classification (NCBI taxonomy): domain Bacteria; kingdom Bacillati; phylum Actinomycetota; class Actinomycetes; order Kitasatosporales; family Streptomycetaceae; genus Streptomyces; species Streptomyces yerevanensis. The sequence goes on from NZ_JNWJ01000003.1 coordinate 137,603, forward strand.
ACGACACGGGCAGCCACCTGCCCGCGCTTCCGGCAGCGCTGCCCGCCCTGCCGGCCGGCCCTTCTGCGCAGATGCCGTCGTACGGCTACCCGCAGGCCCAGCAGCCCCAGCCGCTGCAGCAGGCCGCCGCGCCGTACATCCCGCAGCAGCAGGCAGCCGGGCCGCGCGGCTACCCGGGTGCCCAGGGCCAGCAGCCTCAGCGTCCGGTACAGCCGCAGCGTCCCGTGGCGGGTGGTACGGGCTATGAGGCGATGCGCCCCGCAACTCCCCGCCCGGCTCCGGCGCCGTATCAGGATCCGTACAACGGGCAGCAGCAGCAATACCGCGGCGGATACTGAGGCCTCGCTCCGATCTGCCGGCTCCCTCGGAGGAGGTTGTCAGTGCCGGCTGGCAGGATGACCTCATGTCGATGTCGGTGCTGCACTCGGTCCACGTCTATCCGCTCAAGGCGGCCAGGGGCCTTGCCACACGCGAGGCCGTCGTGGAGCCATGGGGCCTGGCGGGCGACCGGCGTTGGGTGCTGATCGACGAGACGAGCAAGGTCATCACCCAACGTGCGCATCCGCGCATGGCGTTGGCCGCCGCCGAGCCACAGCCCGGCGGCGGTGTTCTGCTGTCCGGACCCGGCCGTGAATCGCTGGCCGTTCCCGTGCCCGAGCCGATCGGCACGACGACGGTCGAGATGGTGCGCGACAAGGTGGAGGGGGTTCCCGCCGACGCCGCGGCGCACGCATGGTTCAGCGAGTATCTCGGGCTCGACGTGCGTCTCGTGCATCTCGACGACCCGGCCACCCGCCGGCCCCTCGATCCGGAGTACGCGCGTCCGGGCGAGACCGTCAGCTTCGCCGACGCCTATCCCCTGCTGCTCACCACCCTCGCGTCCCTCGACGCCCTCAACTCCCTGATAGCGCGGGGGGAGCGGCCCGACGAGGGCCCGCTCCCCATGAACCGCTTCCGGCCGAACGTGGTCGTCGACGGTGCCGACGCCTGGGCCGAGGACGGCTGGTCGCGGATCGCCGTCGGCGAGGCCACCTTCCGGATCGCCAAGCCGTGCGGGCGCTGCGTCGTGACCACCACCGACCAGGACACCGCCGTGCGCGGCGGGGAACCGCTGCGCACGCTCGGCCGCCACCGCCGCCTCGACGGCAAGCTGGTCTTCGGGCAGAACCTCGTGCCGGAGTCCCTCGGCACCGTGCGCGTGGGAGATCCGGTCAGAATCCTCGAATAGACCCTCGCGTGGGGAACCACGGCGCTGGGCACGCCCGTTGAGGCCTTGTGAGAAGTTCATGAAAGGGTCGGCGCGAGGGGTGATTTCACTCTCTCTTCCCCGGCCCCGTGCGTGGACGGCTCCGCCGGGGGTTATCACGGACGCGGAAGGGGGTGCGGGACATTGCGGGCCATCAGGGGACTCTGGCGCTGGCGGCGCAATCCGCTGCGCCGTACGACCGATCTCGTCGAGGCCTGGGTGGCCATGGCTGCTCTGCTGCTCATCCTGGTCGCCGCGCCCGTGGTCGGTGCGTGGGTCGGCTCGGTCGCCCAGGACGCCCTGCGGGAGTCCGTACGGCAGCAGCGCCTGGACCGTCACCTGGTGGAGGCGACCGTCGTGAAGAAGGCGGACAGCTCCCCACTGGACCCCGACCCCGAGACATCCTCGGCGCGCGACTCCCACAACCGTGTGCTCGCCAACTGGAAGGGCCCGGACGGCACCGAGCAACAGGGCACGGTCATGGCCGCCCTCGAGTCCCCGCAGGCCGGCGACCGGTTCACGCTGTGGACCGACGAGCAGGGCCGAATAGTGGGCCGCCCCCTGGACACCGCCACCGCGACGACGCACGCCGTGCTCGCCGGATTCGGCGCGGCAGCCGTCTGCGCCGGACTCGTCGAGGGCTCCCGGAGGCTGGTCCTGTGGCGCATGGTGCGCCGCCGGTACTCCCGTTGGGACCTGGCGTGGTCGCAGGCCGGACCGGACTGGGGAAGGACCGGCACGGGCAGCTGACAGCCTCCCGCTCCGGTCAACTCCCCCTGCCCGCGCACGCTACGGTGGACCGGCCGAACTGTTCGGCATCGTCGTGAGAGGCTGTTTCCGAACCCCCGTGAGCTGACCGGTCGGGGGCGAGGGGGAGCGACGAGGAGCCTCTCAGGACCCGCGTACGACGAGGTGGGGGCACAACAGCGCCATGGCACAGGGCACGGTCCAGGTGACGCACACCGGCACGTCTCGGTGGCGACGCCGCACGGGTGAGTACGCATCGCTCGCCGCCGCCCTGGAGGCCGCGGGCGACGGTGATGTGCTCACTGTCGCACCCGGTACGTACAGGGAGAACCTCGTCGTCCAGCGAACGGTGACTCTGCGTGGCCCGGAGGGTTCCCCCGGTTCCGTGCGCATCGCGCCCGTCGACGGTGTGCCGCTCACGGTGCGCGCGTCCGCCGTGGTCCAGGACCTGCTCGTGGAGGGCCAGGACGCGGCGGCGCCCGCGCTGCTCGTCGAGGAGGGAGCGCCGGAACTCACAGACATCCGGATCGTCACGCGTTCCGCGGCCGGGATCGAGGTGCGCGGCGGTGCGCGTCCGACCGTGCGGCGCTGCACGGTCGACAATCCTGCGGGCGTCGGCATCGCCGTACTGGACAGCGGGGGCGGGGTGTTCGAGGACTGCGAGGTCATGGCGGCCGGCCAGTCGGGCATCGCCGTGCGCGGCGCCGCCCACCCGCGCCTGGAGCGCTGCCGGGTGCACCACGCCTCGGGGGCGGGCCTGTCGGTGACCGGTGAGCATTCCGCGCTGGAGGCCGTCGGCTGCGAGGTGTACGAAGTCAGGGGCAGCGGCGTCCAGGTCACCGCGCGGGCGACGGCGCATCTCACCGACTGCGTGGTGCACCGGACCACGGCGGACGGTGTCACGCTCGACACGGACGCCGTTCTGACGCTCGCCGACTGCCGGATCCACGACATCCCGGAGAACGCGGTCGATCTTCGCTCCCGCTCGGTCCTCACGATGACCCGTTCCACGGTGCGGCAGTTCGGGCGCAACGGCCTTTCGGTGTGGGACCCCGGCACCCGCGTGGACGCCAACCAGTGCGAGATCCATGACAGTACGGGCGACTACCCCGCGGTCTGGGTCAGCGACGGCGCGACCGTCGTACTCGACTCGTGCCGGGTGCACGACGTGCCGGACGCCCTCTTCGTGCTCGACCGCGGCTCACGCGCCGATGTCGTCGACAGCGATCTGTGGCAGGTGCGCAACACCGCGGTGTCGGTGAGCGACGGCGCCACCGCACAGCTCGACGACTGCCGTATCCGTGACGCCGCCACCGGCGCCTGGTTCCGGGATCACGGCAGCGGCGGCACGCTCTCGGGCTGCACCATCGACGGTGCGCAGACGGGTGTGATCGTGACCAAGGGAGCCGACCCCACCGTCGAGCGCTGCACGGTCGACTCACCCGCGGAGGCCGGTTTCTACGTCTCGGCCGGGGGCCGCGGCAGCTTCCACGGCTGCCGGGTCACGGGCAGCGGGGGCTACGGCTTCCATGTGATCGACGGCTGCCGTACGACGCTCAGGAAATGCCGTACGGAGCGCTGCGCGCGCGGAGGTTACGAGTTCGCGGACGCGGGCGGCGACCAGGCCTCCGGCAGCGGGCCCGTCGTCGAGGACTGCACGAGCGACGAGAGCGCCGGGGTGCGGCCTCCGGCAGCTCAGACGGCCGTGGAGACGACGAGCCACTCCCCCGGTCTGCTGGGCGCCATCCCGGGCCAGCGCACGACCGAGCAGGAGCCGCTCGTCACCGCGCAGCAACCCGGGCAGCCGGAGCAGCCCGCACGCACATCGAAGGCCGTGCTCGGCGAACTCGACGCGCTGGTGGGCCTCGACAGCGTCAAGCGCGAGGTGCGGGCCCTCACCGACATGATCGAGGTGGGCCGCCGCCGCCAGCAGGCGGGCCTCAAGGCGGCCTCCGTGCGGCGCCATCTGGTCTTCACGGGCTCCCCCGGCACCGGCAAGACGACCGTCGCCCGGTTGTACGGCGAGATCCTGGCCTCGCTGGGCGTCCTGGAGAAGGGCCATCTCGTCGAGGTGTCCCGGGTCGATCTGGTCGGCGAGCACATCGGCTCCACGGCCATCCGTACGCAGGAGGCCTTCGACAAGGCGCGTGGAGGCGTGCTGTTCATCGACGAGGCGTACGCACTGTCGCCGGAGGACTCGGGACGCGACTTCGGGCGCGAGGCCATCGACACGCTCGTGAAGCTGATGGAGGACCACCGGGAGGCAGTGGTGGTGATCGTCGCGGGATACACGGCCGAGATGGAGCGCTTCCTTCGCGTCAACCCCGGGGTGGCGTCCCGCTTCTCACGGACCATCACTTTCAGCGACTACGTTCCCGAGGAGCTGCTGCGGATCGTGGAGCAGCAGGCCGAGGAGCACGAGTACCGGTTGGCGCCGGGCGCGGGCGAGGCGCTGCTGAAGTACTTCACGGCCATCCCGAAGGGGCCCGCGTTCGGCAACGGCCGCACCGCACGGCAGACGTTCGAGGCGATGGTGGAGCGGCACGCGGGCCGGGTCGCCCAGTTCACCGAGCCGAGCACGGACGACCTCACCCTGCTTTACGCCGAGGACCTGCCCGAGTTGCCCTGAGGCTCGACGTCCGCGCCCGGATCGGGCTCAGGCTCACCGTCCGCACCAGGACCAGGACCAGGCGGAGGCTCGCCCTCCGGGCGCGGTCCCGGCACATCCGGCCTGAGCCGGGTGAGCAGCCGTTGCCGCTCCTCGGCGAAGGCGGGGTCCGCCTGGTAGTCGGAGTGCCCGAGGATCGGCGCGGGCAGCGGGTGTTCGGCGGTCCGGCCGTATGCGAGGGGGTCCTTGAGCGGCTCGCGGTCGACCTTCGGGCCGCAGTCGCCGGGCAGCCGGACGGGGCCGCCGATGGGGTCGGTGGCCCGGTGCAGATTGCGCCAGCAGTCGATCTCGCGGTGCAGGCCGCTGAGCGCGGACTGGCCGAAGTGGGCCGGGAACCAGCGCCCGTAGAGGCGCTCCAGGGGTGAGCCGTAGGTCAGCAGCGCGACTCGCTTACGGACCGACGGAGTGAGCTGCCAGGCCGCCGCGGCGGCGAGAACGCTGCCCTGGGAGTGCCCGGAGATGACGAGCCGTCCGCCTGTGGTGCGCGTCCAGGTGGCCATGCGCCAGGTCAGGTCGGGCACGGCGCGCTCGGCGTAGCAGGGGGGCGCGAAGGGATGTGCCGCGCGCGGCCAGAACGTACCGACGTCCCACAGGATGCCGATGGTGCGCCGGGCGGAAGGGTCCTTGTAGGCACGGCGGCCCCAGGTGACGAACAGTATGAAGCCGACGCCGATCAGCCAGGAGCCGAGCGCCTGCGCGGTCTCGGCCGCGCCCTCCACGAAGGCGTACGTCCCTTGCGCGGCCTCGCCCGGCACCTCGTCGGCCGTCATGGCGCCCACCAGGGCCACGACGCCCAACAGGAGCGTCACCACGGAGGTGATGCCGATGATGCGGGGAGCCCGGTCGGTGAGCGAGGCCATCGCGCGCGTGCGCGCGATGCGCCGGGTGCGCTCGGTGTCCTTGGGTTCGGCGGGGTAGTCCTGTTCCACCTCGCTCATCGCGACGCGGCGCAGCTGTACCGTGCGCCGGGCCAGCCAGGCGAAGAGCGCCAGGAGGACGACGAGGAGGGGCGGGATGACGGACGCCTGCCAGGTCAGGAACACCGGCGGGCCCTTGATCGAGCCTCCGGTGCCATCCAGCCAGTCGGCGACGCGCTGGGCCACGCCCCCGGAGAACACGCCGCCGAGCGCACAGGCCAGCATGGCGACGGCGGGCCCGGCCAGTCCGCGCATCGCGGTGCGGGGGTCGGGGTGGGAACGGTAGAGGAGGTGGGCGACCACGCCGATCGCGATCACCAGCACGCCCTGGGCGAGGACGATGCCGCCGAAGGTCGCGTCGCCCGGCAGCCGCGCGGCTGATCGCCACTGAGGACGCGACCAGCCCGCGTACACGATGGTGAGGACGAGCAGGACCAGCGAACCGACGGGCAGCCAGCGCACCAGGGCCCCGTCGAGCTGCCGGTCGAGACGGCGCTCGCTGCGGCCCCTGCGGCACACGACCCACACCACAACGACCGCACCCACCACGAGAGTTGCGTTCAGGACCCAGCCCAGCGCCTCCAGGACGACAGGCCCGCCGCCCCCGCGGTCGTGGCGGGCGGCGGAGGTGCCGACGCCGGCGGTGACCGTCAGCAGGCCCGCGGCGGTGTGGGCGGCGCGCAGCCGGGCCACCAGGCGGCGCCCGTACCAGAAGCCGGGGCGGCCCAGGCCCAGGCGGCTGGTGTCTTCGTCCAGGTCGGTCCCGTCGGTCATCGGCTGCTGGGACTCGTACGCGCTCCAGGTGCGGTGGGAGAGGTACCACAACAGGCCGGTGAGGGCGGCCGGCACCAGGGCGGCGAGGGCGAGGCGGCGGCCGGGCTGGCTCCACCAGCCGTCGCCGGACTCGACGGGTGCCAGGAAGCCCAGCCAGGAGTGGTCGGCTGCGCACGCGCGCGTGCCCGCGCACTGCCAGGCGGCCAGGTCGAGGGCCACCTCGCAGGCGGCGGCGACCAGCAGCACCGTGAGGGTGAGGCTCACCAGTCGGACGAGCAGGCCGTAGAGGCGTACCGTCCTCGTCCGGTTGTCGCTCACCGTGGGCCGCATCCAGTGGGCGAGATTGACCACCATGAACGGAAGGAGCAGCAGCCACAGAGCGCGGGACCCGTTTCCGGAGGTGAGGTTGCACCAGACGTACGCCTCGGGCACCGGTTTGCCGCGGTAGTCGTCGGGCCGTTTCTCCGCGTCGGCGTCGTCGATACGGCGGAAGACGGCGGCCGTCTCGTCGCCGGTGATCCGCACGGTGCGCGGATCGTTCAGCATCTCCTCGGGCGTGGTGCCGCCCACGCCGTGGACCAGGAGTTCAAGTGCGGTGTCGGCCGTTTCGGGCCGCCGCTCGGCGCTGGTCGCCGGTCCCGTCGAGGCACGCTCCTGTGAACGCTCCACTGTCTTCGCTTCCCCCGTGATGCCTTGTGGGCGTGATGCCTGTGGGCATGTGTCATGTGCAGGTACAAGAATCCCGGCTCCGGGGTCGGTGCGCACCCCTGGTCACCGAATCTCCCCGATCCGTGTGACAGTGACGGCTCTGCGTTGCCCGCGTGACGTGTGCGTGTGGACACAGGCAGTGGCGCAAGAGGTGGTCACCCGTGCGAGTATGGGACGCCCTTGGGGCCTCAGTCGGGGAGAATGTCCTCGTCGGAGGGGGTCGGACGGGGCGGAGGGGGTTCGAGGCAGTGTCGGGCAGGACAAGGCGAAGGGACCGGAGCGGACGTGAGTGAGAATCAGAACCTCCTCGCGGAGCAGCGCCGCGCTCTGATCCTCGACGAGGTCCGGCGGCGCGGCGGCGTCCGCGTCAACGAACTCACCAGGAAGCTCGGCGTCTCCGACATGACGGTCCGCCGCGATCTGGACGCGCTGTCCCGGCAGGGCGTGGTGGAAAAGGTGCACGGCGGCGCGGTCCCGGTGGTCGAGGCGAGCACCCACGAGCCGGGCTTCGAGGCCAAGTCGGGACTGGAGCTGACCGCCAAGGAGGACATCGCGCGGGCCGCGGCGAGCCTGGTCGCGCCGGGCACGGCGATCGCCCTGTCGGGCGGCACGACGACGTACGCACTCGCCCATCAGCTCCTCGATGTGCCGGACCTGACTGTCGTGACCAACTCGGTGCGCGTGGCCGATGTCTTCCATGCGGCGCAGCGCACCTCCGGACAGCGACAGGGTGCGGCCACGGTCGTACTGACGGGTGGTGTGCGTACGCCCTCGGACTCGCTCGTGGGGCCGGTCGCCGACCAGGCGATCGGGGCGCTGCACTTCGATGTGCTGTTCCTTGGTGTGCACGGCATCTCGGTCGAGGCGGGCCTGTCGACGCCGAACCTGGCGGAGGCCGAGACGAACCGGCGGCTCGTGCAGTCCGCGCGGCGCGTCGTCGTGGTCGCGGACCACACCAAGTGGGGCACGGTGGGGCTGAGTTCGTTCGCCGCGCTGGAGCAGGTCGACACGCTGGTCACGGACGCCGGGCTGCCCGCCGAGGCGCGTGCGGAGGTCTCCGAGCATCTGCGGCGCCTGGTGGTGGCGGGCGAGCCCGAGGAGGGTACAGACATCTGACGGGCCGCCAGTTATCGTGCCCGTGCGCCCTTGTTCCACCATTCACCTCGGGTTTGACGCTGTCCGGATTCCGTTCTCGCGAGGGGGTTTTCGTACGTGGCTCGCCAACTGCGCCCGGTGGGGCTCGACTTCGTCCAGGCCGCTCCTGTGCGTCTGGTGTTCGCGAGAGTGGTGAGCGCGCCTCCGGAGGCGGTCTTCCGCGCGCTGGCCGAGGACGTGGCGGGCTGGCCGGAGTGGTTCTCGGCGGTGACGCTGGCCCGGCCGACCGAGGGCGGCGCCGGGCGGCAGATCCGGCTCAAGGGCGGTACGCGCTTCCAGGAGACGGTGCTCGCGGCCGAGCCCGCCGAGGTGTACACGTACCGCGTGGACGAGACGAACGCCCCCGGCGTCCGTGCCCTCGTCGAGGAGTGGCGGCTGACCCCGCACGGCACGGGTACGCGGGTGCAGTGGACCTTTGCCGCCGACGGAACCGCGGCGTTCCACTTCGCGGTGAAGCTGGGGCGACCGGGGTTGGGGCGCGCGTTCCGGGACGCGGTGGTGAAGCTGGACCGGCGGCTCGCGTCAACACCTGCGTAGGCGCTCCGCTGGAAGGGCGGTTCGAAGTTGCGGGTACGTTGTGGCTGGTCGCTCCCCCCACTCTCGGCTCCGCTCGAGCGGGGGGACCCCCATCGCGGCGGAGCCGCAAATCGATACAGCCCCGCGCCCTAAGAGGCGTGGTACCGCACCGGACTTCGGCAAGTTCGCTAGTCCGGCCAAATCCCCGTAGCCAGCAGCGACTCGATCGCCTTCGCGTACGGTGCGATGTCCAGCCCTTGCCCGGCCAGCCACTCGTCCGAGTAGTACTTGTCCAGGTAGCGGTCCCCGGGGTCGCACAGCAGCGTGACAACGCTTCCCGTGCGGCGCGTGGCAACCATCTCGGCGACGATCTTCAGCGCGCTCCACAGCCCGGTGCCGGTCGAGCCGCCCGCCTTGCGGCCGATGGACGCCTCCAGTGCGCGTACGGCGGCCACGCTCGCCGCGTCCGGCACCTTCATCATCCGGTCGACGGCGCCCGGTACGAAGCTCGGCTCCATGCGTGGCCGGCCGATGCCCTCGATGCGTGAGCCGCAGTCGGTGGTGACGTCCGCGTTGCCCGTCGTCCAGCCCTCGAAGAAGCAGGAGTTCTCCGGATCGGCCACGCAGATACGGGTGTCGTACTGCATGTAGTGCACATAGCGCGCGAGGGTCGCCGACGTGCCGCCGGTGCCGGCCGTGGCGACGATCCACGCGGGCTCGGGGTAGCGCTCCAACTTCAGCTGACGGAAGATCGATTCGGCGATGTTGTTGTTGCCGCGCCAGTCCGTGGCCCGTTCCGCGTAGGTGAACTGGTCCATGTAGTGGCCGCCGGTCTCGGACGCCAGGGCGGCGGACTCCTCGTACATCTTGCGTGGGTCGTCCACGAAGTGGCACTGCCCGCCGTGGAATTCGATCAGTCGGCACTTCTCGGCGCTGGTCGTGCGGGGCATGACCGCGATGAAGGGGACCCCGATCAGCTTCGCGAAGTACGCCTCGGAGACGGCCGTGGAACCGCTGGACGCCTCGATGACGGGTCGGCCGCGCCGGATCCAGCCGTTGCACAGGCCGTACAGGAACAGCGAGCGGGCCAGGCGGTGCTTGAGGCTGCCCGTGATGTGGGTGGACTCGTCCTTGAGGTACAGGTCGATGCCCCACTTCTCGGGCAGCGGGAAGCGCAGCAGGTGGGTGTCGGCGGAGCGGTTGGCGTCGGCCTGGACCTTGCGTACGGCTTCCTTGAGCCAGCTCCGGTACTCCGTGTCGCTGTGGTCGACGTCGAGTGTGGCCATCGGCTCGTGGGTGCGGGCCTGCTGTGGGGTTATCACGGCCGGGCTCCTTAAGGGGTGGGCCGACGCCGGTTCGGCGGGTCGGACGCCTCGATCATAGACAGCTTCCGCACGCTTCTCACCTGCATAAACGTACCTTTGAGCACCTCAAAGGAATCACTGGTACACAGCGGTGGGGGGCGCATCCGTCCGAGTGCGCCGGACCGTGCGCCTGACGCCCGCGTGCGCACTGGTGCTCGACGCGGGAGACGTGCAGACTGCACCGCAGGGGACGGCGAACCCGACGCATGAGTACGAGACGGCGATCCCGAGCGCGACGCACACTGGATCAGGACCGGAGCACAGCCGTAGCGCACAAGGGGGCGGGGCATCATGGCGGAGCCGGAGTTCACGGCCACGGGCGTGCGGATCGGGAAGAGGCTGCGTTCGCTCACCCGGGCCGGACAGGTCCGGATCAGCGACGGGAGGCTGGAGTTGCTCACCAGTTACGGCAGCGAGATCGACAGCGCCCCGGTGCAGGCGGTCCGCGCGTCGAAGCCGTGGTTCGCCCATGACGACCGCGCCCTGGCGGACGTCAACGGCACCCGCTACACGCTCACCCTGGGTGAACACGACCCCGCTCCGGGGGAGCCCGGACCGCCCGCCGCCCGCCGGTTCATCGAAGCGGTGCGCAGGGCGGCGGGGCGCGGGCACTGAGAGTGCCACGAGTTGCAGGACCCCATCCCCTGAGTCACGCTGATCCCACGTCACTCTGGGTTCACCGGCGATTACGCTGCGAATCAGCGCACGCCGGTCATGAACAGCAGGCGGCCGTTGCACGCAGGCACCCTGCTGGATCCGTACTCGTCTTCTTCCGGACCTCAATTCGGGGAGTCGCAGCCGTGATCAGTCAGCCAAGCAGGCACTGCACGGTGGAGCTCCAAGCCCTGCCGTCGCGGATCGGCCAGGTCCGCAGGATCGTCTCGGCGCAATTGCGCTACTGGCATCTCGACCCCTTGATAGACCGGGCCGCGCTCGGTGTGACCGAGCTGTTGACCAATGTTCACCGACATGCCGAGCCCGACAAGCTGTGCACCGTGGAGATCGAACTGCTGCTCGACCGTCTCACGGTCTCGGTGCGGGACCACGATCCCCGGCTTCCCGAGGTACGGGACGCCGACGTCACCGCCACCTGCGGTCGCGGCCTCGCGATGGTCGCCGCGTTGAGCGAGAGCTGGGGGGTTCGGCCGGACGGCGAGTCGGGCAAGGTCGTGTGGTTCACGCTCGCGGCGCCCTGCCCCGCGGTGGAACTACCCGCCCGTCCGTCGTACCGGGCAGCCGCGGAGACTGCGTCTGCCGTGTCCCGCAGCTTCGCGGAGGTGGAGCATGTGGCGGGCAGGGTCAGGTCCGGACACGCTCCCGCCCGGTCGGCCGTTGCCGGCTGACCGGGCGGTGACCAGGACGTCGCTCCTCATTCGGTCGCGATGGCCCGCAGCACGTCCAGGCGTGCGGCCCGCCGGGCCGGGCGCAGGCCGGCAAGCGCTCCGGCCGCGACGCCCACGAGCGCCACCAGCGCGAGCTGGGTCGGAGGCAGCGAAAAAGCGAACGCACTGTCGCTCGCGCCGTCGGACGCCTTGACGAGCACCCAGCCGAGGAAGCCGCCGAGGACGAGTCCGCCCACCGTGCCGAACGCGGCGACCAGGACCGACTCCCAGCGGACCATGGCGCGCAGCTGCGCCCGGGTCTGCCCGACCGCCCTCAACAGGCCCAGTTCGCGGGTGCGTTCATGGATCGCGAGAGTCAGCGTGTTGGCGATGCCGAGCAGCGCGATCAGCACCGCGAGGGCGAGCAGTGCGTAGACCAGGGTGAGCATCATGTCGATGCCGCCGGCCGAGGACTGTGCGTACTCGTCGCGCGTCTGCACCTCGGGGTTGCCGTATGCCGCCGCGACCTTCTCGACCGCCGCCTTGCCGTCGGCCGCGCTCACGCCGTCCTTGAAGGAGACGGCGACGAGGGTGTCGGAGTCCTGGGTGCGGTGCGGGGCCCAGGCCTCGCGGGTGATGACGTACTCGCCCGCGAGTTCCGACTGACCGTAGAGCGCCCGGACCGTGAAGGTCTCCTTCTTGCCGTCGGTGAAGGTGAGTCGGGCCGTGTCGCCGGTCTTGAGGCCCTGCTCGGCGGCCTCGTTCTCGGTGATGGCGATACCGTCCGTGCCGAGGTTCCGCATCGAGCCCTGGACCGTGCCGAGGTCGAAGGTGCGCTCCAGCGCGGCCGGGTCGGTGACCGTCAACGCGCGCCCCTTGCCGTCGACTTCGGCGACACCGCGGCCGAGCCCTACAGCCGTGTCCACCTCGGGCCGCTCCGCGATGGCGCCGGCGAGCCGCGGGCTCAGTCCGCTGCCGCCCGCGCCGAACGACGGGGTACTGACGGCGACGTCGCCCGCGAAGGACCGCGACACGGTCTGGTCCATGGTGGCCTTCAGCGAGGCGCCGAACACCGTGAACAGCGAGACGACGGCCACGCCTATCATCAGCGCGCTCGCGGTGGCGGCGGTCCGCTTCGGGCTGCGCAGGGCGTTGCGGCGGGCGAGTCCGCCGGTGACACCGCGCAGCCGGTCGAGCGGGCTGCCGAGGGCGCGTACGGCCGTGGTGGAGGCTACCGGGCCGAGTACCACGAAGGCGGCGAGCGCCAGGAGGGCGCCGGAGCCGGCGAGCCACAGGGACGGGCTCACGAACACCCCGGTCAGGGTGACCGCTACGGCCAGCGCGCCGAGTCCGCCACCCACGACGGCACGGGTACGGGACGCGCCGGACTGGTCGACGGCCGTCTCCCGCAGCGCGGCGAGCGGTGCGGTGCGTCCGGCGCGGACGGCGGGCAGCAGCGCGGAGCCGAGGCAGACCACGATGCCGACCACCAGCGGCAGCAGCATCGACATGCCGCTGATCACCAAGTCGCCGTCCGGGAACGGGAATCCGATCGCCGGGAACAGCGCCTGCAGCCCGGCCGCGATACCGACACCGCCCGCGAGACCCGCCGCGGACGCCACGACGGCGACTGCGCTCGCCTCGACGAGCGTCGAGACGGTGACCTGCCTGCGCGAGGCGCCAAGTGCACGCAACAGGGCGTTCTCCCGGGCGCGTTGGGCGACCACGATCGCGAAGGTGTTGTGGATGGAGAAGGTCGCGACCAGCAGCGCCACGCCCGAGAAGACCAGCAGGAAGGTGGTGAACAGGCTCAGAAACTGGCCGGAGATCATCTCCGTGTTCTCCGCGGCCGACTCCTGGCCGGTGCTCGCCTCGATTCCCTTGGGCAGTACGGGAGTCAGGGCCTCCACCAGCTCCTGCTGGCTGGTGCCGGGACCGGCCCGGACCTGGATGGTCGCAGCCTCGCCGGGCTTCGCGGTCAGGTACTTCTCGGCGTCGGCCTGCGTCATGCCGGTGAAGGTCACCTGCGCCATGCCGTCCTCGCCGCCGAAGGTCGCGAGACCGACGATCGTCACCTTGACCGGGTCGGGCGTACGCAGGGTCGTGGTGTCGCCGATCTTCAGGTCGCCCCGCTCGGCGGTGCCTCGGTTGACGACGACCTCGCCGGACTTCAATGGGGCGCGTCCTTCGGCGAGTTGGTACGGGTTGAGCTTCGGGTCGTCGATCCAGTTGCCCGCGAGCGTGGGCGGGCCCGCGCCGCCGATGGGGTCGCCGTCGGCGCCGATGAGCTGTCCCGCGCCCTCGATGTTGGGCACGGCGGCGGCGACGCCGGGCGTGTCCTCGATCCTCTTCACCAGGCCGGTGTCGACGGGCTGTCGTACGCCCTGGCTCTCGCCCGGCGTGGTGATGGTGTCGGCGCTGCGGACGACGGCGTCGGTGCCGCTCGTCGCGTTGCCGAACATCGTGTCGAAGCTGGCGCGCAGGGTGTCGCCCATGACGAGGGTGCCGGTCAGGAACGCGACTCCGAGGAGCACCGCCAGGAACGTACCGGCGAAGCGCCGCTTGTGGGCGCGCAGGGACGACACGCTGATGCGCACAGACGCGTTCATGACGGCACCTCGAAGGCTTTCATTCGGTCCAGGACCTTGTCGGCGGTCGGGGAGGTCATCCGGTCGACCAGGCGCCCGTCCGCGAGGAACACGACCTCGTCGGCGTGCGCGGCGGCCACGGGGTCGTGGGTGACCATGACGACCGTGCGGGCCGTCTGACGCACCGTGCGGCCGAGGAGGCCGAGGACCTCCTCGCCGGAGCGGGAGTCCAGGTTGCCGGTCGGCTCGTCGGCGAAGACGACGTCCGGCCGGCCGGCGAACGCCCGTGCCACGGCGACGCGTTGCTGCTGGCCACCGGAGAGCTCGGAGGGCCGGTGGTGCAGCCGGCCGCGCAGGCCGACGACGTCGATCAGCGCGTCGATCCATTCCTTGTCGCCGCTGTCGCCCTTGCCGCCCGCGAGGTCCAGCGGCAGCGTGATGTTCTCCGCCACGGTCAGCGTCGGCACCAGGTTGTACGCCTGGAACACGAAGCCGACGCGGTCGCGGCGCAGCAGGGTGAGGCGGCGGTCGTCGAGGGTGCTCAGCTCGGTGTCGCCGATGTGGGCGGTGCCCGAGGTGAGCGTGTCGAGTCCGGCCGCGCAGTGCATCAGGGTGGACTTGCCGGAGCCCGAGGGCCCCATGATCGCGGTGAAGCGGCCGACCGGAAAGTCGACGCTCACCCCGTCCAGGGCCCGCACGCTGGTGTCGCCGCTGCCGTACACCTTCACGGCGTCGACGACGCTGGCTGCGGTACGCGTGGTGGTCGTCGTCGCGGTCATGTCGCACCGCCCTTGCCGGTCCGGCCGAACTGCTCGTCCAGGACGGACAGCCGGCGCCAGTACTCGTCCTCGTCGATCTCGCCGGAGGCGAAGCGGTGGCCGAGCACGGTGATGGGCGAGTTGTCCTCGGCGGCCGGCCGCCAGGGGCCGCGGCGTCCACGCCACACCGTGCGGCGCAGCAGCGCGATGCCGCCGCCGATGACCAGTGCCCAGATCACCGGGAAGAACAGGATCCACGGGCCGGGCCCGCCGTCGCCGAAGTGCGCGAGAGTCTGCATGATCGGTCAACTCCTCAGTAGCGATGTGCTGTGCGATGTCCTTGCGTGTCGCTTCCGAGAGTCGTCCCGCAGGGGGTCCTGGGTCGTCGTACGGCCAGCGGCAGTGCGCGTACCTCCGAGGGAGTACGCGGGCTGCTCACCGTTGCTCCTCACGGGGATCGACTTCTGTAACTACTAGTATGTACAGTTCCTGTATGAGCACGCCGGAGCGTCTGATCGAGTCCACCCGTGAGCTGCTGTGGGAGCGCGGTTACGTGGGCACCAGCCCCAAGGCCATCCTGGAGCGCGCGGGCGCCGGGCAGGGCAGCATGTACCACCATTTCAAGGGGAAGCCGGACCTCGCCCTGACCGCGATCCGGCGGACCGCCGAGGAGATGCGTGCTACCGCCGCGGGAGTACTCGACGGGCCGGGCACCCCGTACGAGCGCATCGAGGCGTATCTGCGGCGCGAGCGCGATGTACTGCGCGGCTGCCCCATAGGGCGGCTGACGATGGACCCCGACGTGATCGCCAGCGACGAGCTGCGCGTACCGGTCGACGAGACGCTCGACTGGCTGCGGGAACGGCTCGCCGGGATCGTCGAAGAGGGCCAGGAACAGGGCGAGTTCGCGCCCTCGCTGGACGGCGAGGAGATCGCGGCAGCCGTCGTCGCGACCGTCCAGGGCGGTTATGTCCTGGCCCGCGCGTCCGGTTCACCCGCGGCCTTCGACGCGGGTGTACGGGGGCTGCTTTCCCTGCTCGCGACCGCCGCCCCGAAAGACCGTCCCGCCCGTCCCGCCTGAGGAGGCACTCGTTGCACGCCATGCAGTACGCGCTCACCCTCCCCGCCGACTACGACATGGCCGTCATCCGCGACCGGGTCGCCCGCAAGGGGCACCTACTGGACGGCTGGGAAGGCCTCGGCTTCAAGACGTACCTGATGCGCGAGCGCGGCGTACACGGGTCGCCGGTCAACCAGTACGCCCCGTTCTATCTGTGGAACACCGTGGCCGGCATGAACTCCTTCCTCTGGGAAGGCCCCTTCCAGGGCATCGTCGACGACTTCGGGCGGCCGTCGGTCCGGCAGTGGACCGGGCTGGCGTACGAGGAGGGTGGCGCCGCCCGCTCCCCCGCGCGCGTCGCGGTGCTGCGGCGCCAACCTGCGGCGGACGGCGTGCCGTTGACCGAGATCGCGGAGGAGGCCGTACGCGAGACCCGTCGGCTGGCCGGCGAGGACGGCGCGCTGCTCGCGGCGGCTGCCGTGGACACCAGCCGCTGGGAGCTCGTCCACTTCTCCCTCTGGGAGCACGAGATGCCCAAGGCGGACGGCGACGCGTACGAGGTGCTGCACGTGTCGGCGCCGGGACGGGACCGGCTGCCGCAAGCCCTGTAAGTACCCTTTTCGACAAGGAGAGCCATGCCTTTCGTGCGCATAGACGCCCTCGGAGCCGACCCCGATCGGCTCGACGCCCTCGGCCGTGCCGTGCACGACGCCCTGGTGGAGGCCATAGGGATCCCGCCCGACGACCGGTTCCAGGTCCTGGTCGGCCATGACGGCAGCCGCAGCACATTGCGCTACGACGACGGTTACCTCGGGATCCACCGGGACGACGGCCTCGTGTACGTCACGATCACCCTGCGCTCCGGGCGGACCCCCGCGCAGAAGCAGGCGCTGTACCGGCGGATCGCCGAACTCGCCCTGGCCTATGCGGGGACCGAGCCGCGGAACGTGTTCGTCAACCTGATCGAGAACGAGCCGATCGACTGGTCCTTCGGCGAAGGCGTGGCGCAGTACGCCGTCTCCTCCGCTGCGACCGGGCCTTCGTCCTAGAGGCCCCTAGACCACGGCGATGTCCACGGACGGCCGGAGTTTGGCCGCCGCGGCCAGCGCCTCGTGCGCCGGGTTCGTGGTGAAGGCGTTCAGCAGGGCCTGGTCCGCGGGATTTTCGGAGGCGGGGAAGGCGATCTGCTCATACGCCGCCTGGAAGCGTGGGCCCCAGCGGCGGGCGCCCAGGCGGGCCGTGCGCGAGCAGTTGTCGACCATGTACGCGACGTCGCGGGCGTGCATGTACGGCAGCAGCGAGTCGACGGCCTCGATGACCGACTCGTTGACGATCTCCGACCAGGGGTGGCCGCGCTCGGCGAACTCGTCGATCTGGGCTGTCATGGTGGCGATGAAGACGCCTGCCGTGAACGGGTCGACAGGCAGCGCGCGTTGGGCTCGCCGGGCGCGTACCTCGTCGCCCGCCACCCACATGGGCGAGCCGCCGATCTCGGTCATCGGGCGGGTGCCGAGGCGCTGTTCGGCGAGGATCACGCTGCGCAGTTCGGTGCCGTCGGCGACCTCGTCGTAGATCTCGGCGACGAGGTCACGGGCGGGGCCGTAGGTCGCCGTGTACGCGCGGTCGAAGGTGTCCCGCCCCGACGGGTCGAGGTTCTCGCGCACCGCCCGCAGGCCGGAGCGTGAGACGGTGCGGGCGATCGGGCCGGTGACGTTCTCGCAGGACCGTTCGTACGCGGTCACCGGGTCGTCGCCGTCAAGGCGGAAGCGCGCGTACAGGCTCTCGACGATGCCGTGGACGGCGCCGAGCAGGACGGCGCGCTCGCCGACGATGTCGGAGCGGTACTCGCTGTCCAGTGTGGTGTGGAAGGTGTACGGGGAGCCGAGCGCGACCGACCAGCCCAGCGCCCGGTCGACGGCGTGACCGTCGAGGTCGGCGTGCACGGCGAAACTGCTGTTGATTCCGGCACCGTTGATCTCCGCGCCCTGCAGGTACAGCCGTCGCACCGAGTCGCCCATGCCCTTGGGGCAGACGGCGATCACGCCGTGCCCGGCCGGGAACTCGCCGCCGGTTTCCCGGAGGTGACCAAGCAGGAAGCCATGTGACAGGCCGATCGTGGCGCCGGGCTTCAGCGCCGCGAAGAGTTCCCGGTGGTGGGCGGCGAGCGCGGCGTCCGCGATCAGCAGGATCACCAGATCGCTTTCGGCGGTGACGGCGAGCCAGTCGCCGAGCGTGCCGTCCGCCTCGGTGAACCCGTGCGCGCGGGCGTCGGCGGCCGAGGCGGAACCGGGGCGCAGTCCGACTGCTACGCGGATGTCCGTACCGGCGAGGGAGTCCCTCAAGTTGCTTGCTTGGGCGCGGCCTTGAGGGCCCCAGCCAATGATGCCGATGCGGTGGACGCCAGCGAAGGCCTTCGGCAGCAGGGGGAAGAGGTGGCGGCCGCCGCGCAGGATCGTCTCGGTGCCGCCGGGGACGGTCATGGTTTCGAGGGGGAAGACGGTGGAGGCATACGTCGAAGTCACGGTCGGGGTCATGGTCGAGTTGTAGGCTCTGCCCGTGTGTTGCGGCAAGCGCAACTTATGGAGCGGGGCGTTGTGGTAAATGAAAGGCACAGGTGAAGGCATGCTCAATGACCATCGCGAGCTGCGGCTGTTCCTTCATCTGGCGCAGACGCTGAACTTCGGCCGGACGAGTCTGGACTGTCATGTCAGCCCCGCGACGCTCACCCGCACCGTGCAGCGCCTCGAGGCGGGGCTCGGCCACCGGCTCTTCGACCGTGGTCCGCGCGGGGTGTCGCTGACGGCGGAGGGGCACCGCTTCCGCGCGTACGCGATCGAGGCGCTGGAGTTGTGGCGCACGTACCGCGAGGAGCACCCGGATCCGGCCGAACTCACCGGCAGGCTCGCCGTGTTCGCGACCGTGACGGCATGTCAGGCTCTGCTGCCCGACCTTCTCGCACCCTTTCGCGCCGCACATCCGCAGGTACGTCTCGACCTGCGCACCGGCGACGCGGCTGCCGCGCTCGCCCGGCTCGACGAGGGCGAGGTCGACGCGGCGGTCGCAGGCATTCCGGCGCGGCTGCCGGGGCCGCTGGTCAGTCGGACGGTGGCGGTGACCGAGCTGGTCTTTGTGACGGCCCGCGACCGTGCGGACGCCGGTCTCGGTGGGCCGTTCGTGCTGCCGCACCGTGGACTGGTGCGCGAGGCGGCCGACCGATGGTTCCGCGCGCGGGGTGTCACACCTGAGGTGGCGGCCGAACCCGACGGCCACGAAGGGCTGTTGACGCTGGTCGCCCTCGGCTGCGGCACCGGTGTCGTACCCCGTCTCGTGCTCGAGAACAGCGCGGTGCGTGACCGGCTGACCGTGCTGCCCGCCACTCCCCCACCGGAGCCGTTCCCGATCGGCCTGTGCGTACGACGCGCCGATCTGCGGCGGCCGTTGGTGTCAGCCCTCTGGAGCCTTACTGGGGCGTGAGCGCGGCGAGCGGGTCGTCGAGCACCGGCTGCCAGGCCAACTCGGCCGCTCCCACCAGGCTGTTGTGGTCGAGCGTGCAGGCGAGGATCGGTACGCCGCCGCTCTGCCCCCACAGGCTGCGGTCGGCGACGACGGCGCGCAGGCGCTCCGGGTCGGCGTCGAGGAGGGTGCGGTGGAGTCCGCCGAGGATGATGCGGTCCGGGTTGAGGATGTTGACCAGCCCCGCGAGTCCCAGGCCCAGCCGGTCGATCAGTGCCTCGGCGGCCGTGCGGACGGCCGGGTCGGCGTACTGGTCGCGGATCAGGTCGTTCGCTTCCTGGAGGAGCGAGACCTCTGGGCCGGGGTCTCGGCCCGCCGCGGTGAGGAAGGCGAGCGGGTCCGCTTCGACGTCCAGGCAGCCTCGGCTGCCGCAGTGGCAGGGGCGGCCCTCGGGGTTGACGGTGAGATGGCCGACTTCGAGTGCCAGGCCCGAACTGCCCGTGTGCAGACGGCCGTCGAGTACGAGCGCGCCGCCGACGCCGCGGTGTCCCGTGGCCACGCACAGCAGGTCGCGGGCGCCGCGGCCCGCGCCGTGCCGGTGCTCGGCGAGTGCGGCGAGGTTGACGTCGTTGGCGGCGAACGCCGGGCCGGTGATCCCGGCCGCGTGGATCCGCTCCGCGAAGATCTCCCGTACGGGTGCGCCCGCCGGCCAGGCCAGATGGAGCGGGTTGAGGGCTGTGCCCTCGGGTTCGGCGACGGCGGACGGCACGGCGAGTCCGGCGCCCACGCAGTGGCGTCCCGTCTCCTGGAGCAGCTGGGCGCCCGCGTCGACGACCGAGCCGAGCACCTTCGCCGGGTCGGCGTCGACGATCTCGCAGCCGGGCGCGGTCGCGACGATACGACCGCCGAGCCCGACCAGCGCCGCGCGGAAGCCGTCGGCGTGCACCTGGGCGGCGAGGGCGACGGGGCCGTCCTCGGCGAGCCGGAGCCGGTGCGAGGGCCGGCCCTGCGAGCCGGCGGCGGCGCCGGGGCGCGCGTCGACCCGGATCAGCCCGAGAGCTTCGAGCTCCGCGGCCACCGCGCCGGCCGTCGCCCGCGTGACCCCCAGTTCGGCGGTGAGCACGGCCCGCGTCGGCGCGCGTCCCGTGTGCACGAGCTCCAACGCGGGCCCGAGCGCGCCGCGTCCGCGGTCCAGCCGGGTCCGCGTGCTTCCTTCTCCCGCTGCTCGGGGCGTCGGCTTGCCGTTCATGAGGGGAGTCTCCCATGATCCGGTCTGATGGGGGACGGGCTAGAAACCGCTGGCCCGCAGCGTGACGTTGAGCCTGCCCGTCAGGCCGAGTTCCTCGGGTGCGGTGCCCGGGTGCACGCGCGGTACGCCGTGGTACGCGAGGCGGGCGGGGCCGCCGAAGACGAAGAGGTCGCCGCTGCGCAGCTCCACGTCCGTGTACGGGCGCGTACGCGACTCCGTGTTACCGAAGCGGAAGACGCACGTGTCGCCGAGGCTCAGCGACACCACCGGGGCGTCGGACTTCTCGTCGCTGTCACGGTGCATGCCCATGCGGGCGTCAGCATCGTAGAAGTTGATCAGGGCGATGTCGTACGGAGCTGTCGGCTCGCCCTCGAAGGCGTCGTCGCCCCCGAAGGCATCGGCCACCGCGCGACGGCCGAGCTCGCCCAGCCATTCCGGGAACGGCTTCACGGGCGCGCCGTCACCGTCGACGACCGTGCGCGCGTACCCGTACGGATACCAGTGCCAGCCGAGGCAGACCTGCCGGGACGTCATCGTGCCGCCGCCGGGTGTGTGGACCGTGCGCAGGCCGGCGGGTGGGCGCGACCAGTCGCGGCAGGCTTCGAGCAGTTCGCGCTGGCGTCCGGCCTCCAGCCAGTCCGGTACATGCACCGCGCCCGGCGCGACCTCCGTGCGACTCCGGGGAAACAGCTCGGCGTTCATGGCTCCATGGTCGCGCACTGCTCGGAGACGTACGGGCGAAAAACGTCATGAGCTGCGGGCTCGGCTAGCCTGGGCGCACGATGACCGAGCGTATGGCGACACCATGGGGCGAGCACGAGCTGGCCCGTTTCCCCGAGGACCCCCGTGAGCGGCTGCGCGCCTGGGACGCCTCCGACACGTATCTGCTGCAGCATCTCGCGGAACTCGCGGAGCGGGGACAGCCACTGGACGGAACCGTCGTCGTGGTGGGCGACCGCTGGGGCGCTCTCGTCACCGCCCTTCACTCGCTGCGGCCGGTGCAGATCACGGACTCGTTCCTCGCCCGGGAGGCGACCCGCGCGAATCTGGCACGGGGCGGAGTCGACGCGGACTCGGTGCGCCTGCTCACCACCCAGGATCCGCCGCCCGATCGGATCGACGTGCTCCTCATCCGCGTACCCAAGAGCCTCGCGCTCCTGGAGGACCAGTTGCTGCGTCTGGCGCCCGGAGTGCACGAGGGGACGGTCGTCGTCGGTACCGGCATGGTCAAGGAGATCCACACCTCGACGCTGCGGCTGTTCGAGCGGATCCTCGGCCCGACCAGGACCTCCCTGGCCGAGAAGAAGGCCCGGCTGATCTTCTGCGAGCCGGACCCCGCGCTCACCCGGCCGAAGAACCCCTGGCCGCACACCTACACGCTGCCCGACGGCATCGGTCCCGTCTCCGGCCGCACCGTCGTCAACCACGCGGGCGTCTTCTGTGCCGAGCGTCTCGACATCGGCACCCGGTTCTTCCTCCAGCATCTGCCGTACGGGCCCGGGGCCGGGCGCGTGGTGGACCTGGGCTGCGGCAATGGCGTGGTCGGTACGGCGATGGCGCTGGCCGACCCGGAGGCCGAGGTGCTGTTCGTGGACGAGTCGTACCCGGCGGTGGCCTCGGCGGAGGCGACGTACCGGGAAAGCGCCGAGGGAAGTGTCGGCAAGGCGGAGTTCCGGGTCGGCGACGGACTGACCGGCGTCCCGCCCGCGAGCGTCGACCTCGTGCTCACCAACCCGCCCTTCCACTCGCACCAGGCGACGACCGACGCCACGGCCTGGCGGATGTTCACGGAAGCGCGCCGGGCGCTGCGGCCGGGCGGCGAGCTGTGGGTGGTCGGCAACCGGCACCTCGGCTACCACGTGAAGCTGCGACGCCTCTTCGGCAACAGCCAAGTCGTCGCAAGCGATGCGAAGTTCGTGATTCTGAAGGCCGTCAGGAAGTAGCACCGGGCAGCGGGCCGGTCTCGCCGCGCAGGGCACGTGGCGAGGCTCCCAGTTCGCGTCGGCACGCTTTGTTGAAGGCCTGCAGGTCGGGGATGCCGACGGACGCGGCGACGGCCGGGATGGAGAGGGTCGAGGCGCGCAGCAGGTGGTGGGCACGATCCAGTCTGCGGCGTCGGACGTACGCGACGACCGTGTCGCCCGTCGTGGTGCGGAAGAGCCGGGTGAGGTGGTTGTGCGAGACGCCCGCGGCGCGTGCGACGGCGGGCACGGTGAGCGGGGCGGCCAGGTTCGCCTCGATGTACGCGATCGCGGCGGTGACGGCCGGATGCGGCCCCGGGAGGCCGGCGTCGGGCGTGAGGTGGGCGATGCGCCACAGGGCCGTCCAGATCTCGGCCCGGGTGCGTTCGGGCGCGCCGGGCACGGAGGCGATCGCCTGGAGCAACAGGCCGGTGAGCGTGGGGAGTTCGGGTCCCGCGTCCTGCATGACAGGGATGGTGCGCGGCGGTCCGGCAGGGGCGATGCGCAGATGCGCGTAGAGGTGTTCGGAGCGGCCCTGGTAGCGGAAACGGACGGCCGTGCCGGGCGGTACGAGACTGACCCGGCCGGGACGGACGGCGTGCGACGTGCCGTCGACGATCAGCTCGGCGTCGTACTGGTACAGGTGCAGTTGCCACAGCTCGGGCAGCCGGAACACATCGGTACGGCTGGCGACGCCGTGCACGCCCACTCCGGCGTTCACCACGACGGGCGGCTCCCCGAGGTGGACCTGCGTCTCTCGCATGGTGAAAAACTACCAACGGTACCGAGCACTACCAGCCACTCGATCGGCCTTCGCGGTGCTTCTGTACGGAGCTCAGCAGGCTCGTACCACCCTCATGATCCGCGCCACCTCCTCCGTCATCGCCTCGCGCGCCACCGTGAGGTACTTGCGTGAGTCCACCGTCTCGGGGTGTGCGGTGAGGAAGTCGCGGATCGCGCCGGTCATCGCGAGGTTCAGGGCTGTTCCGAAGTTGACCTTGGTGATGCCGCCCGCGACGGCTGCCGTCAGCTCGGCGTCAGGGAGGCCGGACGAGCCGTGCAGTACGAGGGGCACGTCGAGGGCGGCGGTGAGGCGTTTGAGGAGGTCGTGGTCGAGGACGGCGGTGCGGGTGGTCATGACGTGGACGCTGCCGATCGCCACGGCGAGAGCGTCCACGCCGGAGTCGGCGACGAAGGCGCGTGCCTCGGCGGGATCCGTCCGAGCCGCGGGGGCGTGGGCGTCCAGCGGTGGCCGGCCGTTCTTGCCGCCGACCTCTCCCAACTCTGCCTCGATCCACAGTCCTTGGTCATGCGCCCACTGGACGGCGGTCCGCGTGGCGGTGAGGTTCTCGGCATACGGCAGCCGCGAGGCGTCGTACATCACGGAGCTGAATCCGGCCTCGGCTGCCTGTCGCAGCAGGCCGTCACTCTGCACGTGGTCCAGGTGCAACGCGACGGGCACGGAGGCCTGTTCGGCCGCCGCGGTCGCGGCACGGGCCAGCGGGAGCAGCCTTCCGCCGCGGAACTTCACGGCGTTCTCGCTGACTTGGAGGATGACGGGTGCGTTCACGGATTCGGCACCGGCGACGACGGCTTCGACGTGCTCCAGCGTGATGATGTTGAACGCGGCGACAGCGGTGCGTTCCGTGGCCGCCCGGGTGACCAGCTCACCGGTTGCTGCGAGGGGCATGGCGCCTCTCCTTTCGGCGTGGCGGGTTCGCCGGTCAGGGCGTGGTGAGGATGACCGAGCGGGTGAGGTGGCGCGGCCGGTCGGGGTCGAGGCCGCGGGCCGCGGCGACGGCCACGGCGAGTCGCTGGGCGCGGACGAGTTCGGCGAGCGGGTCGAGGGTGCCCTCGACCCACAACCCGCCCGTGGCCCGCACCTGTTCGGCCAGACCGTCCGGCGCCCCGCCGAGCATCCAGGTCGCGGTTCCGGCGGAGGTGATGCTGATCGGGCCGTGCCGGTACTCCATCGCCGGATAGGCCTCGGCCCAGGCCAGCGAGGCCTCGCGCATCTTGAGCCCGGCTTCGTTCGCGAGCCCCACGCTCCAGCCGCGGCCCAGGAACGTGAACTGCACACAGTCGGCCAGCCCTTCAGGCAACGGCACCGACAGTGCGGTGCGGGCATCGGCGACGACAGCCTCGGTATGTAGGCCGAGGTGGGCCCGCAGCAGCGTGAGCGCGGTGGTCGCGAACCGGGTCTGCACCACGGACCGTTCGTCGGCGAAGTCGAGCACGATCACGTCATCCGCCGCCTGCATCACGGGAGTTCGCGGATCCGCGGTGATCGCGACGGTGCGCGTACGCCCCTTCAGCCGGCCGAGGAGTCCGAGCACCTCGGTGGTGGTGCCGGAGCGGGTGAGGGCGAGGACGCGGTCGTACGTCCGCCCGTACGGGAACTCGGAGGCGGCGAAGGCGTCCGTCTCGCCCTGGCCCGCCTGCTCGCGCAGCGCCGCGGCAGCCTGCGCCATGAACCACGACGTACCGCAGCCCACGATCGCGACCCGCTCCCCCGCGGCGGGCAGCACGGCCGTGTGCTCCGCGGCCTGCTCTGCCGCCCGGATCCAGCACTCGGGCTGACTGTTCAGCTCGTTCTCGACATGGCTCACGCCGCGCTCTCCCCGGATGGCCGACTGGATGGCTGACATGGCCCCATCGTCGCGCACTGCTCGGGGATGGGCCGGCTGAGTGTTCTTGCGGGAGAGACCGCGGTCGACCGGCTGCTGTGCGAGCGCGCCGAAGCCGTTATGTTGGTCGAGCGTCCAAGACGCCGCGATAGCATGCTCGTACGCATCCCCTCTTGAATGCTTGAAGGAGCGGCGGCCGAATGGCTCGCATGGCAGCGAAGGACCGACGGGAAGAACTGATCGCCGCGGCGATCCGCGTCATGGTCCGCGACGGCGTCACCAAGGCCACGACACGCGCCGTCGTGGGCGAGGCGAACATGCCGCTCGGCGTCTTCCACTACTGCTTCAACTCGCGCGAGGAGCTTCTGCAAGAGGTCATCACCCGCCTCACGGACAGCAGCGTCGCCAAAGCCAGGGACGTGTTCGCGACAGAGGGCGACGACCTCGGCGCGCGCGTCACCAAGACCCTGTTCACCTTCTGGGAGGGTGTGGAACTCAGCCCGGGAGAGCACCAGGTGGGCTACGAACTCACCCACTACGCCCTGCGCCAGGCCGGATTCGAGGAACTGGCCCGTCGGCAGTACGACCACTACCTGGAAGTCCACCAGGAGTTCCTCGTGAAAGCCGCCGAGAGCGCGGGAATCCGGTGGACCGTGCCCCTTCCCGTCCTGGCCCGCTACCTCAACGCGGTGCTGGACGGCGTGACGCTGTGCTGGCTGGCCGACCGCAACAGCGAGCACAGCCGTGAGGTCCTCCGCCTGGCGGGCGAGCACCTCATGACCCTCGCCGGCGAGGACGACTGACACTCCTCTGTTCAATACTCCGCTCCGGAGGCGAAGAGCTTCGCCATGCCCGCTTCCCCGTCTCCGTGACTTCCTGTCTCCATGGCTTCCTGTCTCCGCGCCTCCAGAACGTTGACTTCTGTTCATTCGGAATGAGACGGTCACCCGTACGAGTCAAGCGTCCTGTACGTATGACCAACTCAGCCCGGGCGACGTAAGCCCCGTGCCAGCAGGGAGCCTCTGGAATGCAACAGACGGCATCGGCAACCTCCGTCCTCCTCGGTCTCAGCGAGGTCCGGATGGCCCAACTCGACCGGGCCACCGAGCACTTGGACCCGCCGTTCGCCGTGGTGGACCTGGACGCCTTCGACGCCAACGCCGCCGATCTGGCACGCCGGACCGGCTCACGCGCCACCATCCGGCTGGCCAGCAAGTCGGTCCGCAGCCGCCACCTGATCCGGCGTGCGCTCGACCGGGAGGGCTACCGCGGCATTCTCGCGTTCACGCTGCCCGAAGCCCTGTGGCTGGCTCAGGAGCACGAAGACGTGGTCATCGGCTATCCGACCACGGACCGCACCGCGTTGCGGCAACTGGCGAAGGACGAGCGCGCGGCCTCACGTATCACGCTCATGGTCGACTCTGTCAGCCAACTCGACTTCATGGACGCCGTGTTGGGCGGGGGCCGACCGGAACTCCGCCTATGCATCGACCTGGACGCCTCGCTGGAACTGGCCGGTGGACGCCTCCACCTGGGCCCGTACCGCTCCCCCGTACACACTCCGGGGCAGGCCGCGGAACTCGCCAGGACGATCGTGGGCCGACCCGGGTTCCACCTCGCCGGGGTCATGTCGTACGAGGGCCAGATCGCCGGACTCGGCGACAACCAGCCGGGGTCTCCCCTCAAGCGTGCCGCGCTCCGCGCCATGCAGCGCTTCTCCGCCCGCGAGTTGGCCGAGCGGCGCGCCGCGACCATCGCCGCCGTCGAGGCCGTGCAGCCATTGGAGTTCGTCAACGGCGGCGGCACCGGCTCCATCGAGCAGACCGCGTCGGAGCACGTGATCACCGAGGTCGGTGCGGGATCAGGGCTCTACGGGCCGGGACTGTTCGACTTCTACCGGCACTTCCGCCCGCGGCCCGCCGCCTACTTCGTCATGTCCGTCGTACGCCGCCCGTCCGACCGGATCGCCACCGTCCTCGGCGGCGGCTGGGTCGCCTCCGGCCCGCACGGCAAAGACCGTCTGCCCACCCTGAGTTGGCCCCAGGGCCTGCGGATGAACCCCATGGAGGGCGCGGGCGAAGTCCAGACACCCGTACTCGGCAGGGCGGCGCAGGGACTGCGGCTCGGTGACCACGTGTGGTTCCGGCACGCCAAGGCGGGCGAGCTGTGCGAGCGCGTGAACACGCTCCACCTGGTGGCGGGCGGGGAGGTCGTCGACCAGGTCCCGACGTACCGCGGCGAGGGACATGCCTTCCTCTGACCCGCCAACTCACCTGACCCGCCAACTCGTCGATTTTCGTAGCCAGTTACGCCGCTAGCAGGAAGGAAGGTCGTGGAGACAACCCGCTACCGTACGCCCCGGAGCAAGGCGCACGAGCGCAGGAGGGTGTGGCAGAACTGGGACGGCAACGTCACCGCCCGCCCGGTACGCGACATCGCTCCCGCCTCGGTCGAGGAACTCCGCGCCGTCGTACGCCAGGCAGCCGAGGACGGACTGACGGTGAAGCCCGTCGGCAGCGGCCACTCCTTCACCCCTGCCGCCGTGACCGACGGCATCCTGATACGGCTCGACCACCTCGCCGGCATCCGTGCCATCGACCGTGCGGCCGGCACGGTGACCGTGGATGCGGGTACGCGGCTCAAGACACTGAACCTGGCCCTGGCCCGGGAAGGCCTGTCGCTCACGAACATGGGCGACATCATGGAGCAGACCGTCTCGGGCGCGATCAGTACGGGCACCCATGGCACCGGCCGTGAGTCGGCTTCGATAGCGGCACAGGTCCGCGGCCTTGAACTCGTGACAGCGGACGGCTCTTTGCTCACCTGCTCGGAGCGGCAGAACCGGGAAGTGTTCGCCGCTGCTCGAATCGGCTTGGGCGCCTTGGGAGTCGTCACCGCGGTCACCCTCGCCGTGGAACCGCTTTTCCTCCTCACCGCACGCGAAGAACCGATGACCTTCGACCAGGTCACCGCCACCTTCGACGAACTCCACGCGGAGAACGAACACTTCGAGTTCTACTGGTTCCCGCACACCGACAGCTGCAACACCAAGCGCAACAACCGCAGCGCGGGTCCGCTCGCCCCGGTGGGACGGCTGAGCGGCTGGTTCGAGGACGAGTTCCTCTCCAACGGGCTGTTCCAGGTGGTCAGTTCGCTGGGCCGTGGCGTGCCGGCCACCATCCCGGCGATCGCGAAGATCTCGAGCCGGGCCCTGTCGGCCCGCACGTACACGGAGATCCCCTACAAGGTGTTCACTTCGCCGCGCCGGGTGCGTTTCACGGAGATGGAGTACGCCGTCCCGCGCGAGGCCCTGGTGGAGACCCTGCGCGAACTGAAGGCCATGGTCGACCGCTCGGACCTGCGGATCGGCTTCCCCGTGGAGGTCCGTACGGCACCCGCCGACGACATCACGCTCTCCACGGCGTCGGGCCGCGAGAGCGCCTACATCGCCGTCCACGTGTACCGGGGCACGCCGTACCACCAGTACTTCTCTGCCGCGGAACGCATCTTCACCGCCCACGACGGCCGCCCGCACTGGGGCAAGCTGCATACGCGGGGCGCCGACGACTTCGCCAAGGCGTACCCGCGCTTCGGCGAGTTCACCGAACTGCGCGACCGCCTCGATCCCGACCGGCGCTTCGGCAACGCATATCTGCGCCAGGTGCTGGGGGACTGATCCGGCCGGGTGCACTGGAGGTCCCGTACGCCTGGGCCGCCCGCCATCGCTGACGTTCTGTGCGGCAGGATGAACCCATGAGCATCGTCAAGATCAACGTCCTCACCGTGCCGGCCGAGCAGCGCGAGACGCTGGAGAAGCGCTTCGCCTCGCGAGCCGGACTCGTCGAGAGTGCCGACGGGTTCGAGTGGTTCGAGCTCCTCCGCCCGGTCGACGGCACGGACAACTACCTCGTCTACACCCGGTGGCGCGACGAGGCGTCGTTCCAGGCCTGGATGGAGGGTTCGATGAAGGAAGCACACCAGGGCGGGAGCGACCGGCCCAAGCCTGCTGCCAGCGGCTCGACCGTGTGGACCATGGAGGTCCTGCAGCAGGCGGAACCGAAGTCCGACTGACCGTTCTCCCGCCGACGTGCTTGGGAGCGGAGGCCGCTCCCAAGCACCGGCCCCTTGGGGCCCTCAGGACCCCTTGGGTCACATACCGTCGCGGACCATTGCGGCGACGATCTGGACGTGACGGTCGGCCGCCGTGTTCGAGAACTCGTTCTCGTAGTTCAGTCCGTACGGCCAGAAGTGGCCACCACCGGTGGACAGTTTGGCACCCGAACCGTCGAACTGCCTGACCAGTGCCGTGGCCTGCGCACCGGTCCAGGTGCCGCTGCCGCCGAGGCGGGACCAGCCAGAGCTCGTCCCCACGCCGATGGTGTGGGCGATCTCGTGCAGAGCGGTCCGCTCGGTCATGTAGGCGCGATTGCCGAAGCGGATGGTTCCGTTGATGTTGCCGTCAGCGGTGGGCACGCCCGGGTCGTAGCGGACGGTGATGTTCTTGCCGAGGTCGCTGATGTTGTTGTATCGGGCCACCGCCGCGTTCATCGCCCTCGTGATGAGGTCGTACGCCGCCAGCTGATCCTGCGTCGGGTTGCTCGCCCGCTCGAGGCTCCAGGTGATGCTGGCCGCCGCCACCCGTTGCTGCGCTGCCGGTGCGGCCTGCGGAGCGGCTTGCGGGGTGGCCTGCGCAACGCCGGGCCCGGCCAGCATTGCGGCTGCCAGTGCGGCCACGGCCACCGTGTTGCGCCAGGGTATGGATGCGCGCTCGGTGGGCACCGGCGTCCGTCTGCGGCTCATGGAAGGGTCCTCCTGTGGGGGTGGGCCGTCGGGTGTGGGGATGACGGCAGGTCAGTCCGGTCCGTTTGTCTTGCTGCGGCGGAATGTCGTATGCCGGGTTCGTGACGCTCAGCCACCGATCTTTCCGACGCCCGCCCCTGCCCGTACGAGCGAGGGAACGTCGGCAGCCGGGTCCAGCGTGTACGAGTAGTAGGTGCGCGGCTCGGTCACGGTGCCGTTGGTCTCGCACGTTCCTGACCCGGTGAAGACGTTGTTCCGCTGCACCAGCCGGCCCGGCCCCGACTCGTCGTACCCGGAGGCGGAGTAGCAGGGGTACTCAACGCCTTCGAAGTGGTTGCCCTCGACCAGCACCCCCGCGTTCATGGTCGACGCGACGCCGTACAGGGCGTTCCCCTTGTAGTAGTTGTTGTAGACGTGCACCGGTTCGCCGAACCGTACGCGCGGGTGACGCTGCCGCGAGCCGTCGAAGAAGTTGTGGTGGATGGAGACCTTCAACTTGCCGGTGTCCTGGCCGCTGTTGCTGTCGGAGTGGCCGAGCAGCATGCTCTTGTCGGTCTTGTTGAACCAGTTCCACGACACGGTGACGTACTCGGAGCCGCGGACGATGTCGATCGCCCCGTCGACGGCCCCGACGAACTCGTTGTGGTCGATCCAGATGTGGTGCGACTCCTGGCCGACGTTCACGGCGTCGTCCTCAGCGCCTGTGAACTTGATGTTCCGCACGATGACGTTGTACGAGCGATAGAAGTCCAGGCCGCCACCGTTGATGACGGCCGAGGAACCGACTCCGACGATGGTCTTGTTGGGGCGTACACCCTGCTTGCTGGTGATGTCGATGGTGCCCTGAACCTGGATGACCAGCGGACCTGTTGTGTCGATGTACTCCAGGAACTGCTCGGTGTTGGTGGCGGTCACGACCTGCCCTCCGGCTCCGCCGGTGGTGCCGTTCTGGCCTAGCGCGTTGACCGCGGCGAAGCCGGTGGGCGACGTCTCGGCCCGTGGCGTCGATGTCTGCGCGGTGGCACTGCCGCTGCCTGCGGGCACCATCGTCGCGCCGAGCAACAGGGCGAGCGCAAGTGCGGGAACGCCGCGGGCGGTGCGTAACGGACGCTTCCTTGCGGGCGTCTTCGGGAACGACGCCTTCGTACGGTTCCTCGAGTGCATGTCGGCACTCTCCCGTCAGGAGATGCACCCCGCGCGCCGGATGCGCGGAGGTGTGAATGCAGAGGCACGAGCAGGGAGAAAGCGCTTTCCAAGATTTCCTGAATGCTAATCAGGTGTTTTGAGCATGTCAACGGATCGGAGTACGGAACTCCGCAGCAGACAGCGGCCGCCAGCGGGGTCAGTGCTTGGCGAACTGGACCCGGGTCGGCGGCCCGTCCGGTTTGCGAAACTTTCGCGATGTCCGGCACCCCTTTCGGGGGCGCGGGCAGCTGACGCATAGTGATGGCGCTGTTCTACCGGCCCCCATGAAGGGACAAGATGACGCGGAAGAAAGCCCTGGTGGTCAGAGGCGGGTGGGAGGGGCATCAGCCGGTCGAGGCCACGGAGCTGTTTCTGCCCTTCCTGCAGAGCAACGGATACACCGTCCGGGTCGAGGAGTCGACCGACGTCTACGCCGACAGCTCCGAGATGGCCGCCACCGACCTCGTCGTGCAGTGCATCACCATGTCGGAGATCGCCCCCGAGCAGCTGGCGGGACTGAGTGCGGCGGTCGTGGCGGGCACCGGCTTGACCGGCTGGCACGGCGGCATCGCCGACTCGTTCCGCGCCTCCTCCGACTATCTCCATCTGGTGGGAGGCCAGTTCGCGACCCACCCGGGCAAGGAACCGTGCGAGCGCCGGGGTGAGGCGGAGGACAACTACCTGCCGCACACCATCGACATCACCGAGTCCGGCCGCGACCACCCCGTCACCGCGGGCATCGAGGACTTCGAGCTGGACACCGAGCAGTACTGGGTGCTCCACGACGACCTCATCGACGTCCTGGCCACCACCACCCATCCTGCCCAGTCGTGGCAGCCCTGGCACCGGCCGGTCCGCTCGCCGGCGGTCTGGACCCGTCAGTGGGGCGCCGGGCGCATCGTGGTGACGACACCGGGACACAGCCCCGACGTGCTGGAGAACCCCAACGTCCGCACCATCGTCGAAAGGGGCATGCTGTGGGCGACGCGCACCGCATAGGCGTCGTAGGTCTCGGAGTCATCTCCCGCGCGTACCTGGACACGCTCCGCGGCCATCCCGCCGTGCGCGTCACCGCGGTCGCCGACCTCGACGCCTCCCGGTCTACGGCGGTCGCCGCCGAACTGCCCGGCGTCGAGGCGCTGACCGTCGAGGAGTTGCTGAGCAGCCCGGACGTGGACACGGTGCTGAACCTCACCGTGCCCGCGGCCCATGCCGGGATCGCCCTCGGCGCCATCGGCCACGGCAAGAACGTATACGGAGAAAAGCCGCTGGCCGCGACCCTCCCCGACGCCCACGCCGTCATGGAGGCCGCCGCGAAGGCGGGCGTCGGTGTGGGGTGCGCGCCGGACACCGTCCTGGGCACCGGAATCCAGACGGCGCGGGCGGCCGTGGCGGCGGGAAGCATCGGGCGCCCTCTGTTCGCCTCGGCCGTCATGGTCACCCCGGGGCACGAACGCTGGCACCCCCACCCCGACTTCTACTACACCGCCGGGGGTGGCCCCCTGCTGGACATGGGCCCGTACTACCTGGCATCGCTCGTCCACCTGCTGGGTCCGGTGCGTGCCGTGATCGGGGCGGCCGGCCGGCTCCGTGCCGAGCGCGTCATCGGTTCCGGCCCGCGTGCGGGCGAGCGGATACCGGTCGAGGTGGACAGTCATGTCTCCGGTGTGCTCGAGCACGTGGGCGGGACCCTGACGACGATCACGACGAGCTTCGACGGCGTGGCCACCACGGCCGCGCCGATCGAGGTCCACGGCGAGACGGGGACCCTCACGGTTCCGGATCCGAACGGTTTCGACGGCGAGGTGCGGCTCTTCGAACTCGGCGACACTCAGTGGCGCACGCTTCCGACGTCGGCGGGCTACGCCGGAGGCGCACGGGGCGTCGGGCTGCTCGACTTCATCGCCGCCGACGTGCGGCGGGCGCCTCGCGCGAACGGCGATCTCGCCCTGCACGTGCTGGAGACGATGAGTGCCCTCCTGCGCTCGTCGGCCGAGGGGCGCCGGATCGAGCTGACGACGTCGGCAGAGCCACCTGTTCCGGTTCCGCTGACGGCTGCCGAGGAGTGGCGAGGAAACGCCGCCTGGTGAAGCCGGCGGGTGTCAGTCCACGGGCCACGTGTGCGCGGGCGCGTTCATGTGCATGTAGTCCATGTACGTCGTGGTCATCTGCCGCAGCGCCTCCCACCGGTCGGAGGTGCCGGCCTTCTCGAGGTGGTGGACCGTCTCCGCCTGCCACAGGGCGCCGTTGCGGGCGGTGACGCAGCGCTGCTCGATGATCCCCAGCAGGGGTTCGCGCCACTCCGCGTCCATGCCGGTCAGCTCGAGGCCGCGGTGGGCCAGGGGCAGCAGGCGCCGCAACACCAGTTCCGTGACGGGTACTTCGCCGACGCCGGGCCAGTAGAGGCGGGCGTCGATGCCGTCGCGGGCCGCGGTGTGCAGATTCTCCTCGGCGACCGCGAAGGACATCCGTGTCCACACCGGCCGGTCCTCGTCGACCAGGGCACGGGTCAGGCCGTAGTAGAAGGCGCCGTTGGCGATGATGTCGGCCACGGTGGGGCCTGCGGGCAGGACACGGTTCTCGATGCGCAGATGTGGCCGGCCGTCGGTGACGGCGTAGACGGGGCGGTTCCAGCGGTAGATCGTGCCGTTGTGCAGCGTCAGTTCTCCCAGTTGCGGGACGCTGCCTTGGTCGAGCGCCTGCTGCGGGTCCTCGTCGTCGCACAGGGGCAGCAGCGCCGGGTAGTACCGCACGTTCTCCTCGAAGAGGTCGAAGACGCTGGTGATCCAGCGCTCTCCGAACCACACCCGGGGTCGTACCCCCTGAGCCTTGATCTCCTCGGGGCGGGTGTCGGTGGCCTGCTCGAACAGAGGGATACGGGTCTCGCGCCACAGCTCCCTGCCGAAGAGGAAGGGCGAGTTCGCCGCCAGGGCGATCTGTACGCCCGCGATGGCCTGGGCCGCGTTCCAGTAGTCCGCGAACTGCTTCGGAGCGACCTGCAGGTGGAACTGGGTGCTGGTGCAGGCCGCCTCGGGCGTGATGGCGTCGGCGTACATCGACAGGCGCTCCACGCCGTCCACCCTGATCCGCAGGTCCTCACCCCGCGCCGCGAAGATCTGCTCGTTGAGCAGCCGATACCGGGGATCACCGGACAGGGCGGCCTCGCCCACGTCCGCCTCCCCCAGGGTCGGCAGGATACCGATCATGATCAGGTGCGCGCCCACGGCCGAGGCGCGTTCCTCGGCGTGGTTGAGCGCGTCACGGATCTCCTGCTCCCAGTCGCCTGGCCCCCCGGCGGTCAGCTGCCGGGGCGGGATGTTGATCTCCAGGTTGAAGCGGCCCAGTTCGCTCGCCCAGGCGGGGTCGGCGATCGCCTGGAGGACCTCGGTGTTCCGCATCACCGGCCGCCCGTCGGCATCCACCAGGTTGAGCTCGATCTCCAGCCCGACCTGGGGGCGCTCGCTCTCGAAAGCCGACTCGCGCAACATCTGCGTCAGCACATCGAGGCAGGTGTGCATCTTGTCCCGGTACCGACGCCGGTCCTCCCGCGTGAACACCAGGGCCGGCACGTCACGTCCCATAGTGGCCCCTCCCGAGTTCCCTCGGCGGATACCTCTCGTGCCCCCAAGCGTCGCACTTGGGGCGGAATCCGGACAGTCAGCGCACAGTCGCGGTTTCGCGGTACCGAGCGAGCGGGCGGTGCCGGGCCGGTCACAGGTCGAGGACGAGGCGCGGCCCGCAGGAGCGGGAGACGCAGATGAGCATGGTGTCGCCGGTGGCCCGCTCGTCCTCGCTGAGCAGGGAGTCCCGGTGGTCGGGCGTGCCGTCGAGTACGTCGGTCTCGCAGGTGCCGCAGGTGCCTTCGCGGCAGGAGAAGTCCACGTCGACGCCTGCCTCCTCGAGAGATTCGAGCACCGAGCGGTCGGGCGGCACGGTGAGAGTGAGCCCGGCGCGGGCGAGCACCACCTCGAAGGCCACGGCGGGGCGGGCTTCGGCTGCCTGCACCGGGGCGAACCGCTCGACGCCCAGCGTGCCGGCGGGCCAGTCGGCGCACTGCTCCTGTGCCGCACGCAGCAGGGGTTCGGGGCCGCAGGCGTGCACCAGGGTGCTCTCCTCGGGTGAGCCGAGGAAGGCGCCGAGGTCCAGCAGGCCGTACTCGTCCTGTGGGCGGACGAGCACACGGTCCCCGTAGGGCGTGAGTCGGTCCACGAATGCCATGGAGGTACGGGTTCGGCCGCCGTACAGCAGACGCCAGTCGGCCCCGGCCGCCTCGGCGGCTTCGACCATCGGCAGGATCGGTGTGATGCCGACGCCGCCGGCGATGAACAGATGGCGCGTCGCCGGCCGCAGCGGGAAGTTGTTCCGCGGCCCGCGGACGCGCACGGCGGTGCCTTCCGGCAGGTGGTCGTGGACGTACGCGGAGCCGCCGCGGCCCTGCGGCTCACGCAGGACGGCGATGCGCCACGCGTCCGGTTCGGCGGGGTCCCCGCACAGCGAGTACTGGCGGATCAGGCCGCCGTCCAGGAACAGATCGATGTGCGCTCCCGGCGTCCAGGACGGGAGCGGCCGGCCGTCCGGGCGGCGCAGGGTGAGGGAGACGACGCCGTCGGCGACGTGGGTACGGGTCGCCACGACGAGGGGCTCCTCGTCCAGGGGCAGCTGGTCGGTCATGGTGGGTCAACCTGGTCTCGTACGGATGGGGGGACGGACGCGGGCGGGAGGTGCGGGGTCAGGCTCGCGGTGGTACGTGCAGCAGCAGTGCGTCGCCCTGGCCGCCGCCCCCGCACAGGGCCGCCGCTCCGGTACCACCTCCACGCCGCCCCAGTTCTGTCGCGAGGGTCAGCACCAGCCGGGTGCCGGTCATGCCGACCGGGTGTCCCAGGGCAATCGCGCCGCCGTTGACGTTCACCTTCTCCAGGGGGATGTCCAGCTCCCGTACGGAGGCCAGGGCCACACCGGCGAACGCCTCGTTGATCTCGAACAGGTCGAGGTCGACGGTCTTCAGCCGGCCGTCCCGGGACAGGGCGTCACGGATCGCGCCGGCCGGCTGGACGAGCAGGGAGGGGTCGGGGCCCGCGACGGTGCCGTAGGCGCCGATCTCCGCGAGAGGGGTCAGTCCGTCCCGCCGGGCGCGTTCCGCGCTCATCACAACGACGGCCGCGGCGCCGTCGGAGAGCTGTGAGGAGTTGCCCGCGGTGACGGTGCCCCCGGCGGAGAAGGCGGGTTTCAGGCGCCCCAGGCTCTCCGCGGTGCTCCCCGGCCGTATCCCTTCATCGGTCGCCACCACCGTCTCGCCGCCCCGGCGCCCGGCCACCGTGACCGGGGCGATCTCCGCGGCCAGTGCGCTGGACTCCCGGGCGCGCAGGGCGAGTTGGTGCGATCGTGCGCTGTACTCGTCCTGCTCCTCACGGGTGAAGCCGAACGGCTGCTGGTACCGCTCGGTGGCCGCACCCATGGAGACCCCGTCGAAGGCGCAGACGAGGGCATCCCGGTCGAGGGCGTCCTCGACCGCGGCGGGCCCGTACTTCCAGCCGGTGCGGGCTCCGCGCAGCAGGTGCGGAGCCCCCGACATGGACTCCATCCCGCCCGCGACGACCACCTCGTGGCGGCCGGAGGCGATCATGAGGTCGGCCAGGGCGATGGCGTGCAGGCCGGACAGGCAGAGCTTGTTGACGGTGCTCGCCGGTACGGCGAACGGAATGCCTGCGCTGACGGCGGCCTGCCGTGCGGGATTGGGACCGGCTCCGGCCTGGACGACATGGCCCATGACGACGGCTTCCACCGCGGCCGGGTCCAGGTGTACGGCGGCCAGGGCGGCGCTGATGGCGTGTGCGCCGAGGTCGGCGGCGGACAGCGGGCTCAGGGCGCCCATCAGCTTGCCGATGGGCGTTCTGGCGCCGGCGACGATGACGGATCCGGGCACGGACGGGACCTCCTGAAGGGGATGGGGGCAAGTCAGGCGATTGCGTCGACGGCGCGCTCGGCGACCATGTGGGCCGTCTCGTTCACCGAGTGAAGGACGATGCGTCCGCCCGGCATCCGTCGCACCCGGCTGACCGAGGTGTAGCCGGGGTGGAACCAGAACATGCGGGAGAGGCCGAGCACCGTAGCCAGGTAGGTGTTGGTGATGCCGCCGTGGCACACGACCGCGACCCGCCCGCCGGGGTGGGCGTCCAGGATGGTGTCCATGGCCCGCGCCGCCCGCTCCCGGAAGGCGTCCCAGTCCAGGTCGGGCACGAAGTCCTCGTACCGTCCCTCGGAGAGCGCCACCGAACGGGGGTCGTCGGCGTTGATCTGCTCCGGCGGCGTGTAAGGGTGCGACACGTCGGTGTCCCACTCGCGCAGGTCGTCGAGGACGGCGGCGGTCATGCCGGTGAGCCGCTCCAGCGGGGCCACCGTTTCGCGGGCCCGCTGGAAGGGGCTGGTGTAGAGGGCGTCGACGTCCTCGTGCACGAGCCAGGCCGCGAGGCGCTCGGCCTGGGCGGTGCCCTCCGGCGACAGGCCCGGGTCGTAGACGCCCGCCACGGGAAGGCCGTGCCGGATGAGGAGGAGTTCAGTCATGGGGATCCTTCGTACGTACGAGGGGCGGGCACAGGTTGCTTGTGGTGGCTCAGCCGGCGATGGTCCGCTCGGAGCGCCAGTAGGGGCGGCGCATCGCGCGTTTGTCGAGCTTGCCCATCGCGTTGCGCAGGAGGCTCGGGACGAACTCGTACGACTTGGGGCACTTGTAGGCGGCCAACCGGTCGCGGCAGAACCGGTCCAGCTCCTCGGCCGACGGCTCGTCCCCAGTGGCCACAACCAGGGCACGCAGCGACTCGCCGAAGTCCGGGTGGGGCACACCGATGACTGCGATCTCGGCGACCGCAGGGTGCCCGCGCAGCACGGCCTCGCTCTCGGCCGGGTACAGGTTGACCCCGCCGGAGACCACGACGTCGGCGGCCCGGTCGGTGATGAAGATGTAGCCGCTCGCGTCGACGTAACCGATGTCGCCGAGCGTGAAGACGCCCGGCGCGAGATAGGCGGCCTTGGTCTTGTCCGGGTCCGCGTGGTACCGCACTCCCCCGCCCTCAGGCGCCTGGAACGCCAGCAGTCCGAGCTCGCCGGGCGACAGCGGATGGCCGTCGTCGTCGGTCACCAGGACTTCGTACGGGGGCTGGACGCGCCCGACCGAACCGGGATGCTCCAGCCACTCGGTGCTGCTGATGCGTGCCACAGTGCCGGCCTCGCTGGCACCGTAGGACTCGGTCAGCACCGGCCCGAACCATTCGATCATGGTCCGCTTCACGTCCGGCGGGCAGGCGGACCCGGTGTGGGAGACCTGGAGGAGGCTGGAGACGTCGTACCGGCTGCGCGCCTCTTCCGGCAGGGCGAGCAGCCGTTGGAAGTGGGTGGGCACCATGACCGTGGAGGTGACCCGCCACTCCTCGACGCGGCGCAGGAACGCCTCCGCGTCATATCCGCCGAGTACGACCACCTGCTGACCGGCCGCCAGGTGCCGTAGGGACGTCAGCGGCGCGTTGTGCTGCAGCGGGCCGCACACGAGGTGCGGTCCCGGCGGGAATCCGGGACGGGCCGCCATCGCGGCCAGGTACGCGGAGCTGTCGGCGACCGGACCGCTCACCCAGCGCACCTCGGTGCCGCGTGCCCGGCCGGTGGTTCCGGAGGTGTAGACGAGGGGCGGCCGGGCGGCCCGGCCCGTGGGCAAGGTCTGCCCGGTGGGCGCCGCCGCCAGCCACAGGTCCCACTCGAAGGCGTGCCCGATGGCCGGGGCTCCGTGCATCACGAGCGGCAGGCCCAGTTCGCGGGCCGCCTCCAGGGCGGGGACCGCACCGGCGGGTCCGGAGATGATCCCGGTCGCGCCCGCGTCGGTGATCTGGTCGACGAGTTCGCCCACCATCAGGTGCCGGGAGGTGGCGACGGTTCCCACTCCGGCGCGCAGACCGGCCAGATGGGCCACCAGGGTGGGAATCGCGTTGTCGCCGAGGACGGCGACCCGGTCGTCGGGACCGGGTGCGATCTCCAGCAGCCGTGCCGCCACCCGCGCGACCTGGTCGGCGAGCTCCGACCAGGTCAGCACGTCCTGATCGTCGACGAGAGCGGGCTCATGGGGTGTCTCCTGGGCGCGACGGTCGAGTGGTAGCAGAGACATGGCTCCTCCGGCGGCTCCTCGGGCCCCTCCCGGTGCGTGGGAGAGTCAATGGCGAGACTGTAGCGTTTATCAAGAAAGTACGGAACACTCTGACCCGAGCCGGAAGCATCCGCCCATGGCTCCGGCGGGCAAGGGGCCGCACACGCCCTCCCCGTTACTGAACCCGCCATCTCGTAACTGCACTTGAGGAGGAGCCATGTCCCAGCCCGATCTGGACGCATGGCGCACACAGGTCCGGCAGTGGCTGGCCACCGTGCTCGAACCGGTCCGGGAAACCGAGGCCACCGGTGACCTCGCCGTCTTCCACAACCTCCCCGAGGACGAGGAACGCCTGCTGCTGGAACGCTGCCGCGTCTACCAGCGCGCCCGCTTCGACGCCGGGTACCAGGCCCTGACCCTCCCCGGGGACAAGGGCGGCGCAGGCCTGACCGCCGCCCACGTGGCGGCCTTCGCCCAGGAGGAGTCGGCCTTCGAGGTTCCGCCCTCCACCGAGCTGATCAGCGTCACCGTGCGCCTGGTCGGAATGTCGGTCTCCCTGTTCGGAACGGCCGAGCAGCGCGACGAGTACGCACGGGCGTTTCTGCGTACGGACCTGCTGGCCTGCCAGCTCTTCAGCGAGCCCGGCGCCGGATCCGACCTCGCCGCGGTGCGTACGCGCGCCCGGCAGGAGGGCGACGAGTGGGTGATCGACGGTCAGAAGGTGTGGACCTCGGGAGCCCAGTTCGCCGACTTCGGGCTACTGCTCGCCCGCACAGATCCGGACGTCGTGAAGCAGGCGGGCATCACCGCGTTCCTGGTCCCGATGGACGCGCCCGGTGTGGAGGTGCGCCCCATCCGCCAGATGAGCGGCGGTGCCTCGTTCAACGAGGTGTTCCTCAGCGGCGTACGCGTTCCGGACCGGCTGCGGATCGGGCGTCCGGGGCAGGGCTGGGAGGTCGCCACGACCACCCTCGCCTTCGAACGGACCGCTTCCGGCAGCGGCAATCGGCGCAAGGGCGGCACTTTCGACGATGTGCTCGCCCTCGCGCGCTCGCTCGACCGCACGGGAGATCCGCTGGTTCGCCAGCAGCTCGCCGACCTGTACGTGCGTACCGCGCTCCGTGCCGCCACCGTGGACCGCGTCGCCAGGGCTAGCGCCGCCGGTGACAAGCCGGGCCCGGAAGCGTCCCTGACCAAACTCATGGCCTCCGACCTGCTGAGCCGCACCGGGCAGGTCGCCGCCGAACTGATGGGCGCCCGGATCAGCGCCGACACCGGGGAACCGGGCACGTTCGCCTGGACCCAGCACCTGCTCGGCGCCCCTGGGTACCGGCTGGCCGGTGGCACCGACCAGATCCAGCGCAACCTCATCGGCGAGCGCGTACTGAAACTGCCGCCGGAACCGCGGGTGGACCGGGTGCCGTTCTCACAGCTTCCCGGCAACTGACACACCGGCCGCTACGGCCACCACGCCATCACGTCATCACAAAGGAGTGACCTAAATGGATCTGGGACTGACAGGTGCGAAGGCATTGGTGACCGGTGCGAGCCGCGGCATCGGGCGGGCGATCGCGGGAACCCTGGCTGCGGAGGGCTGCGCGCTGGCGCTGTGCGCCCGGGGCGAGGAGGCACTCGCGAAGGCCGCCGCCGAGCTGCGCGGCGAGGGGGCGACGGTGTTCGCCGAGCCGGTCGACGTCACCGACCCGGCCGCACTCGCGGGCTTCGTGGAGCGGGCAGCCGGCGAACTCGGCGGCCTGGACCTGCTGGTGTCCAACGTCTCGGCGGGCAACGTCAAGGGCCCCGAGTCGTGGGAGGCCAGCCTGCGCGGTGACCTGGTCCCGTTCGCCGGACTCGTCGAGGCAGCCATGCCCTTCCTGGAGGCCTCCGACCGGGCCGCCGTGGTCGCCATCGGCACCACCAACGCCTCCGACACCGCCCGGCCGGCCGGAGCCAACTCGTACTCCGCCATGAAGGCGGCTGTCGTCCAGCACGCTTCGGCTTTGGCGCACTCCCTCGCTCCGAAGGGCATCCGAGTCAACACGGTCTCCCCCGGCCCGATCGACTTCCCCGGCGGCGCCTGGGAGACCATCCGCACCAGCCGCCCGGAGGTCTACGAGGAGGTCCTCGCCAAGCTGCCCGTCGGCCGTTACGGCACCGCGGAGGACGTGGCCGCGGCGGTGGCGTTCCTGCTCGGGCGGACCGGCTCCTTCTGCGTCGGCGTCAACCTCGTGGTGGACGGCGGGCTGTTGACCCGCGTCCAGTACTGAGCTGTGGCGGGCCCGGCCGGCCGCCTGGACGCCGTGCTGGTCTGCGGCGGCAAATGGCACGACTTCGACTATGCGCGGCTGCGGCTGCTGGAACTGCTCGGTGATCACCCGCGGGTGCGGACCACCGTCCACCAGGACTACGACTGTGTCGACGCGCTGAAGAAGGCCGACCTGCTGGTCACCTA
Source organism: Streptomyces yerevanensis (assembly GCF_000716805.1). Lineage (NCBI taxonomy): Bacteria > Bacillati > Actinomycetota > Actinomycetes > Kitasatosporales > Streptomycetaceae > Streptomyces > Streptomyces yerevanensis. Next base: position 179,281 of record NZ_JNWJ01000003.1, read on the forward strand.
CACCTGCGACGTACGGCCCCGCCCGGCCCAGCGGGCCGCGCTGGCCCGTTTCGTCGAGCGGGGCGGGCGCTGGCTCGCCCTGCACGGCACCAATGCGGTGATCGAGGCGCCGGCGTCCGGTGGGCCGCGGGTGTTCAGCACACCGCGGCTCCTCGGGGAGCTCGCCGAGGTGCTCGGCAGCCAGTTCGTCGCGCATCCGCCGATCGAGCCGTACGAGGTCCAGGTCACCCGGCCCGGCCATCCGCTGGTCGCCGGGATCGAGCCGTTCACGGTCACCGACGAGTTGTACGTCTGTGAGCTGCACGGGGAGCTGGAGGTGCTGCTGCACGCCGAGTACACGGGGCCGTGCCGCGGTTTCGCCGAGGGCGACACGGCGGCGCTCGACGACGCGCCGCGGCCTGTGCTGTATCTGAAGCGGCACGGTTCCGGGGAGGTGTGCTGCTTCACTCTCGGGCACTGCCGGGGGCGGTACGACGTGCAGGACCTTGGTGTGGATGACACGGGGCGGGTGGACCGGGGGCCCTGGGAGACGCCGGAGTTCGTGACGGTGTTGCGGCGGTGTGTGGAGAGGGTGGTTTCGCCCCCGCCGCCCCTTCCCGTCCCGTCCCTGGGGGCTGCCGCCCCCAGACCCCCGCTTTCGGCCTGAACGGCCTCGTCCTCAAACGCCGGACGGGCTGATTGATGCGGGACTGGGCTGCAAAGTGCCCCTTGGGCAAGGATCCGCTTGGGCAGCGGAATCTCAGCTGCGGAAATCAGCCCAGGCCGCGGAAAATCAGCCCCTCCGGCGTTTGAGGAGCGGGGGTTCGGGGGCTGGCCCCCGACGGGGTCTGGGGCGGAGCCTCAGAAAGATGGGACGGGAAGGGGCGGCGGGGGCGAAAAACCCTCGCGGCCGCCCCGGCTCACCCGTGCGGCAGCACCACCGCACGGCCGTTGATCTCCCCGGCATGCAGGCGCTCGTACGCCAAGGGAGCATCCTCGATCGAAAACGTCTCCACATGGGAGGAAACCAGCCCCTCCCGCGCAAGCCCGACAACGTCGATGAGCTCCACCCGGCTCCCCCAGTAGGGCGCCGACGCGGACACCCCGAACGGCAGTCCCCCACCGAAGCCGACCGCCAGAGTCCCACCCCCGATACCGACGACGGTCACATCCCCCGCCACCGCCACCGACGCGGCGGCCACCGCCAAGGTCGCCTCGGCCCCCACGAAGTCCAGCACGACCTCCGCCCCGGTGCCGCCGGTGAGTTCCCGTACCCGTGCCGCCGCCTCACCGTCGGAGAGCAGCACCTCGTGCGCGCCAACCGTGCGCGCCAGCTCGAGCTTCTCCTTGCTCACGTCAACGGCGAGGACCCGGGCGGGAGTCAGCGCACGGAGCAGTTGCACGGCGAGATGCCCCAGCCCACCGACACCGATGACCACCGCCGTACTGCCGGGCACCAGCTTCGGCAGCGCCTGCCTGATCGCGTGATACGGCGTCAGCCCGGCGTCGGTGAGCGGTGCCGCCTGCACCGGGTCCAGTCCGCCCAACGGCACCAGGTGGCGGGGCGAGTCCACGACCATGTACTCGGCGAGGGCACCGGGAGAGCCCAGACCGGGCGGCATGATGCCGAGCCCGGCGGCGTGCGGACAGTAGTTCTCCCTGCCCTCGGCGCAGGTACGGCAGCGGCCGCAGCCCCACGGTCCGTACACCGCCACCTCTTCGCCCTCCGCCACCTCGGTGACACCGTTGCCCAGAGCCGCGACGGTGCCGACGCCCTCGTGGCCGAGCGTCATCGGCAGCGCGTAGGGGAACTGTTCCTCGGGCCAGCTCATGACCGCCAGGTCGGAGTGGCACAGCCCGGCGGCCGTCACCTTCAGCAGCACCTGGCCCGGGCCCGGTTCGGGCACCGGAACCTCGACCACCTCGGGCCCGGCTCCCACCGTCCGGTACTGAACCGCTTTCATCATGAGACCTCCTTGTCAGGGGTGGTGACAGGTTCGGCGGGCGGTGACTTCCGGCGGCGCAGAACCGCCGGTAGTGCGATCCGCCCACCCGTGAGGACCAGCGCGACGATGAGGACCGAGCCGGTGAACAGGCTCGTGGCCCACTGCGCGCTGGTGGCGAGGCCGAGCCCGGTGATTCCGGTGCCGAGCAGGAGTACGGCGATCACTGTGCCCCAGGCGTTGAAGCGCCCCGCACGCAGCTGGGTCGCTCCGACGAAGGCCGCCGCGTAGGCCGACAGCAGGTACGGCGTGCCGGCGGTCGGCGATCCGGATCCGACGGAGGACGCGAACACGACCCCGGCGAAACCGGAGAGCAGCGCGGACGTCACCAGGGTCATGAAGCGCAGTCGGCCGGTGCGTACTCCTTGCAGACGTGCCGCGTTCTCGTTGAAGCCGGTCGCGTACAGCCGGCGGCCGGTGGCGGTGTGTTCCAGCATGAACCAGATGGCCATCGCGGCGAGGAGCAGATACAGCACGGGCAGCGTGATGCCGCCGGCGTCCAGCTGGGCGATGCTGGCAAACGGCTTGGCCAGCAGCTGGAGGCCGGTGATCGAGCTGTCGTTGGTCACCATGGTGATCAGGGACTGGATCAGCGCGCCGGTGGCCAGCGTGGCGATGAACGAGTCGACCCGCAGCACCACCACCACGATTCCGTTGATCACCCCGACCAGCAGGGCGGCCGTCATCGCCAGGGTGATCGCGGTGCCGGAGCCGAGGCCCGCGTTGACCAGGAAATGGGCGGTCAGCACGCTGGTCAGCGACATGGTGAAGGCGACGGAGAGGTCGAAGACGCGTGCGGCCAGCGGAGCGACGACGCTGAGCGCCACCAGACCGGCCACGGCGTTGCCGTTCAGTACCTGCTTGACCGTGGTGGCGGTCGGGAACGTCTCCGGCGCCCACACGGAGAAGATGACGGCGATGAGCAGCCACACGTAGACGGCGCCGATGTTCCGGAACGACAGGGCGGCCGCCGCCCGCCGGCCCAGCGCGACGGGCGTCCCCGCGGTGAACACCGCGGAGGCGTCCGGTTCGGTGACCGGCCGGTGTTCCGCCGCCCGGGTCGGGGTGGATGTCATGTCACTCGGTTCCTTCTCACTCGGTTCCTTCCATGGCGTGGACGAGCGCGGGCTCGGTGATGTCCCGGCCGCTGATCTCCCGCACGATCCGGCCGTCCCGTACCACCAGGACGCGGGTGCACAGCGTGAGCAGGTCCTCCGTGTCGGACGAGGACACGATCACCCCCATGCCGTCGCCCGCCTGACGTTCGATCAGCTCGTACAGCTGCTGCCGGGTCGCGACGTCGACGCCCGCCGTCGGTTCGCACAGCACCAGCACCGGCGGCCGCTGGGCCAGGCAGCGGGCCATGACGACCTTCTGCTGGTTGCCGCCGCTGAGCGTGGTGATCGGGGCCCCGCGTCCGGCCGTACGCACTTCCACGCGCCGGATCCACTCCTCGACGAGGGCGCTCTCCCGCCCCCGGTGCAGTCGGCCCAAGCGGGCGCGGAGCCGGTCGAGCAGGGGGAGGGTCAGGTTCTCCGCGACCGAGAAGTCGCCGATCACCCCCTCGGTCGCCCGGTCGGCGGGCACCAAAGGGATGCCGAGTCCGCCGGCGTCCCGCGCGTCGACCCACCGTGGGGAGCGTTCCGGTATCCGCACCCGGCCGCGTACCGGCCCGGTCCAGGCCCCGCACACCGCGTACGGCACCGCCTCGTGGCCGGAGCCGACCAGGCCCGTGATGCCCAGCCGCTCGCCCCTGGCCAGATCGAAGCCGACGCCGCGCAGCGGGCCGACCCATAGATCTCTGACCTCCAGCGCGGCCTCGCCCGTCTCGCCGACCCTGCCGGCCCCGCCGACAGCGCCGGAGGGCGGCTGCGGCCGGTGGGCAGTCTCCGCCTCCTGACCTGCCATCAGCTCCGCCAGTGACCGGGGAGTGAGCTCAGCGACCCGGCGGGTGGCGATCCGGCGTCCGCCACGGATCACCGTGACCCGGTCGGCGAGCGCGAAGATCTCGTCCATGCGGTGCGAGACGTACAGCACGCCGGCACCCGCGTCGCGGATCTCCCGCACGATCTGGAAGAGGCGGGCCACCTCGCCCGGCGGCAGCACGGCGGTCGGCTCGTCGAGCACCAGCACGCCGCGCCGGCCCTCCCAGCCCTGCAGCGCGGCGGCGATGGCCACCACCGCGCGCTGGACGGGGGTGGCCGTGGCCAGCGGCCGGCGTACGTCGATGCCGAGGCCGAATCGCTCGACCAGTGCGGTCGTCCGCCGTTCCATCTCCGGCCAGCGGATGTTGCCGAACGCCGTACGGGCGAAGCCGCGGCTGAGCGCGAGATTGTCCGTGGCGCTCAGCTCCTCCACCAGTCCCAGTTCCTGGTGGACGAAGCGGAGCCGGTCGTGCCGCGAACCGGTGACATGGCCCAGGTCGAACGGCTCGCCGTCGAGTTCGGCGACCGCTCCGGGCTCGGCGTCGTGATATCCGGCGAGGATCTTGATGAGGGTGGACTTGCCGGAACCGTTGGGCCCGATCAGCGCGTGGATCTCGCCGTGGGTGATCTCGAGGTCCACGTCCTTCAGCGCCTGGGTTCCGCCGAATCGCTTCGACAGCCCCTCCACCCGTAGTACCGGGCGGTCCGCCTCCGCCGTCCCGGCGTGCCGCCCGTGCGACGTCTGCGCCGACGTGTCAGCGTGCACCGCTCCTCCATCCGTGGATGGCGCCGCCGCCGGCACGGGGCCGGCGGCGGGCCGTGCCGGTCAACTCAGGCCCCAGAGCGCCTTGAACTGCTTCTGGTAGTCCTCGACGAGCGGGAAGTCGCCGTCGGCGGACGGCAGGTTCTCCTTGGTGATCAGCATGTTGGGCAGCTCCGCCTTCTGGTCCGCGTCCATGGGCTGGCCGGTGAAGTGGCGGGCCAGCGCGTCGACCTGGATCCAGGCGGTCTCGTACGTGTTCAGGGCCATGGCGGCGTCGGTGAGACCGCTCTCGATGTACTGGTAGCTCTGTGCGTCACCGACGTTGACGATGATGCGCTTGCCGTTGATGCCGGCGGTCTTCAGCGCGGCCGGGACGCCCACGTTGAGCAGCCCCAGTGAGAAGACGACGTGGGTCACCTTCGGGTGCGAGCGTAGGTACGACACCACCCGGTCCGGCATGTCCTTGCCGATCGCGGTGATCGGCACGTCGACGGTGTCCAGGCCGCAGCCCTCGCACCACTCCCGGTACTTGGTCTCGAACCCGTCCCTGACGGGCTTGAGGATCGTGTACGCGGGCAGGTCGAAGTAGACGGTGTCGGCCTTCGCGCCGCTGTTCGACACGACCCACGAGGCGATCATCGTGCCCTGGACGTCTACGTCCGCCGGCCCGTTCTTCAGCAGGGAGATGCCGTCGCCCACCACTTCGTCGGCGTTCGACTGGATGACGGGGATGCCGGCCTTCTTCAGTTTTGCCAACTGCTTGGCGTACACCGCGCGCGGGAACCCGGAGGCGACGACGGCGTCCGGCTTGTCACGCACCGCCTGCTCGTAGGCGGCCTGCACGGACTCCGGGGTGCCCTGGGTGGGGATCTGCTTGACCTCCCAGCCGAGCTCCTTCGCTCCGGCGGTGAAGTAGTCGGCCAGGTCCTTGCAGGACTGGACGCCGCACAGGATGAAATCGATCTTCTTGCCCTTGGGGATCTTCTTGCCCACCGGCTCGGTGACGGGGATCTTGGCCGGGCGCTGGGTGTACTGCTCCATGGCCTTCGAGGCTGCGGCCAGGCCGGGGGAGTCGGACGCCGCCTCCGGCTTCGATTCGGCGGCCGGAGTGGCACCGCCGCCGCACGCGGAGAGCGTCAGCAGAGCGGTGACGGGGACGATCGCGGTGAGGGCGCGGCGGACCGCGCGACGGGGTCTGGAACTCATCGTTGAGTGCTCCCACGCATAAAGGGTCGAGAAGGCTGCGTGAACCGCCGTCGTGGGGTACGGCGCGGGCCGCCGGGGTGACCGTGCGGCACTGCGGCCAAGGCGGCGCAACTCCGCTCGGGCCAAGAAACTTATGAGGCACTACAGCCTCAAGTGCGTCGGAGTGTGACACGCCCCGGCGGCCTTGGGGAGAGGTTCGTCACCACAAATTCAAGCCAGTACGGGACTTTTCCTCGACAACCTCGACCGATGCGGGATCCGGACAGCGTCGCGAGTGTTGCTCCCGGCCGCACCCGCTAACTACACTCACTCTAAAGTTTCTGCCAGAGGAGAGATGATGGACGAAACGTCGGAGTCGGTCACCGCGCGGTGCCCCGGGCCCACCGTCCAGGACTACCTCGACCAGGACAGCCGCCCCGTTCCCGCCGCGCTGAGGCACGACAGGAACGACTACATCGGCAGCGAGGACATCGACTCCGCGCGTTTCGTCTCCCGCGAATGGGCGGAACGCGAGATGCGGCAGGTGTGGCGGCGCGTGTGGCAGTTCGCCTGCCTGGAGAGCGAGATCCCGGAGGTCGGCGACCACGAGGTCTACGAGATCGGCGACGACTCGCTGATCGTCGTACGGACGGCCCCCGACGAGATCCGCGCGTACGTCAACGTGTGCCTGCACCGCGGCCGCAAGCTGCGCACCAGTGGCGGCAACGTCGGCGAGTTCCGCTGCTCGTTCCACGGTTTCGCCTGGAACCTCGACGGCACCATGCAGACTCCGCCCTGTTCCTGGGACTTCCCACATGTCACTCCGGAGAAGTTCGCGCTCCCCGAGGCTCAGGTGGCGACCTGGCGCGGCTTCGTCTTCATCAACATGGACCCGTACGCGGAGTCCTTCGAGAGCTACCGCGGCACCTTCGACGAGTACTACATCTGGCCGCTGGAGGACCGCTACAAGTCGCTGCACATCGCGAAGGTGCTGCCCTGCAACTGGAAGGTGGCCCAGGACGCGTTCATCGAGTCCTTCCATGTGATCGCCACCCACCCGCAGATGCTGCCGTGGCTGGCAGACGCCAACTCCCAGTACGACGTCATGGCGGACCAGCCCAACTGGAACCGCATGATCAACATCCAGGGCGCCCCCAGCCCCCACGTGGCGGACTCCGTCACGGAGGAGGACGTCCTGGAGACGTTCTACGACTCGCGTGCGTTCTACGCGGCGGCCCAGGGCCGTGACCTGGTGATGCAGGAGGGGGACGAAATGCCGGCGATCCCGGCCGGTGGCACCGCCCGCCAGGTCCTCGCCGAGCGGATGCGCGCACAGCTGGCGGCCACCTCGACCCAGGACTTCTCCCAGACCGCCGACACCGAACTGCTGGACGCCATCAACTACTTGCTGTTCCCCAACTTCAACCCCTGGGGCGGCGCCAAGTCCAACATCATCTACCGGTTCAAACCCAACGGTCTCGACCCCGACTCCTGCACCGCCGAGATCATCTTCATGTCCGCCCCGAAGAAGCCCGGCGAGATGCCGCCCCCGGCCAAGATCCGCTGGGTACCGGAGGAGATGCTCTTCGCGGACATCCCCGAACTCGGTGTCCTCGGGCCCGTCTTCGACCAGGACTGCGAGAACCTCCCCTACGTCCAGCAGGGGCTGAAGGCGATGCGCAAGCCGGGCATCACCCTGGCCAACTACCAGGAGAGCCGCATCCGCCACTTCAACCAGACGCTCGACCGGTGGATGAACACGTGACCCACCGTGTGGCGGCCCATCGTGTGTCGGTCAGGCCCTCCGGCGTCGAACTCGAAGTGCTCGACGGCGAAGACCTGTTCAGCGCCGCCCAGCGGCTCGGATACCGCTGGCCCACCGTCTGCGGTGGCAAGGGCACCTGCCGTACCTGCTTCGTGGCGGTCGAGGAGGGCACCGAGAACTGTTCACCTGTGGACCCGCTGGAACGCGAGGGCATCGAAGCCCTGCGCAAACCCGTGGACGGCCTGACCCGGCTCGCCTGCCGGCTCAGGGTCGAGGGCCCGGTGACCGTGACCAAGCGCGGCGTACGCCGCCGAGTGCAGGAGTGAGCCCCATGTCCAAGCAAGTGATCCATCCGCTGACCGGGCATGTGTACCGGCTCACCGAGGACGGTCTGGTCGAGGTGACGGACCCGAAGTCCGGAGCACGGGGCATCTTCGACTTCCAGGCCCGTTGGCAGTCGGGCGAGCTGCGCCATGCCGACCTCCAGATGGCCGGCTGGGTGGGCCGCCTCGCCCGGCGTCGCGTCCCCGAGCAGCCGGAGGAGTGACCCCGTGACGCCCCGTACGACCCGCGTGGTCTGTCTCCTGCGCCGGCCCGACGGAGAACCGGTCCCCGGTGACTTCGCCGTCGAGGAACGCCCGCTCCCCTCCCCTGACGAGGGTCAACTGCTCGTCCGCAACCTCTACATGAGCGTCGACCCGTCCATGCGCGGGCGGCTGGAGAGCACCGAGAAGCACTACACGCACAACTTCACGCCCGGATCACCGCTTGACGGCCGGGCGTTGGGCGTCGTGGAGGAGAGCCGCTGCGCCTCCGTGCCGGCGGGGGCGTACGTGCGCCACCAGCTGGGCTGGCGGGAGCGGGCCGTGCTGGACGCCGCGGACACCGACGGCGCCGGTCGCATCGATCCCGAAATCGCGCCGCTGCCCACCTGGTTGGGGCTGCTCGGGCAGACCGGCTTCACCGCGTACGTCGGGCTGGCACGGATCGCCGAGGTACGCCCCGGAGACACCGTCTTCGTGTCGGCGGCGGCCGGGGCCGTGGGCAGTGCCGCCGGTCAGTTCGCGCGGCTGCTGGGTGCGGAGAGGGTCGTCGGGACCGCCGGAGGGCCGGACAAGTGCGCCCTGCTGGTGAAGGAGTTCGGCTACGACGCCGCCGCGGACTACCGCGCCGAGCCGGTGCGCGAGGCGCTGGCCCGGATGGCGCCCGACGGCGTCGACGTCTACTTCGACAACGTGGGCGGGGAACAACTGGCCGCCGCCCTGCACGCGTTGCGGACCGGTGGCCGGGTCGCCCTGTGCGGCATGATGTCGCAGTTCGGCGGGGAGCGGCGGTCCGCAGGCAGCAGCCAGCGGTCGGCCGACATCAACCAGTTGATCCAGGCGGTGCTCAAGCGGCTGACGCTGCGCGGCTTCATCGTCCGCGATCACGAGGACCTGCGGCCGGAGTTCGAGGAGCGGGTCGCGGGCTGGCTCCGTACGGGCCGGATCACCGCGCGCGAGACGGTGGTTGACGGTCTGGAGAACGCTCCCGGGGCGCTGCTGTCCCTGCTGGACGGTGGCAACGTCGGCAAGATGCTGGTCCGGCTGGGCGATTCCGCGTAAACCGCAGGGGGTTCGCCGTCAGCGCATGGAGCGGGATGCTGCGACCACGTGGGCCTGCAAGGAGACGCCCACGCGGGTCAGCCCGGCCACGGCGGCCCGGAAGTCCTTGATGTGCGGGGTGGTGAAGTGCTCGTCGAGGGCCTGCTGGGAGGCCCAGCGCTCGTACACACGGATCCGCCGCTCGTCGCTGGGGTCCGCGGTCATGGCGTAGTCCAGACAACCGGGCTCTTCTTCGAGAGTCCGGTGCCCCAGTTCGACCAGCTGCCCCAGCATCGTGTCGCGGTCGCCGGCCTCGTAGTCCATCCAGCCGGCGACGATGACTTCCTCTGACACGGTGGTCCTTTCCTCGGGTCATGCGCGCGGGCCCGTCGCCCCTGTCAGGGGAAGCGACGGGCCCGCGGCGGTTCAGATGACGAGCGCCGCCGGGACGCTGTCCACGGTGACCGTTCCCTTGTCGCCGTCGATCGTGATCACCATGCCGTCCCGCAGCCGTCGCGTACCGCCCTCGACGGAGATGACGGCCGGAATGCCGAGCTCGCGGCAGACCACGACGGCGTGGCTGTTGAGCGCGCCCACGTCCACGACGGCGGCTCCGGCGACGAGGAACAGCGGGGTCCAGGCCGCGTCGGTGATCGGCGCGACGAGTACCTCTCCCGGCTCCAGCGCCTCGCAGGAGGCCGGGTCGGTGACGACGCGGACCTTTCCGGTGTACGTCCCCTGGCTGCCGCCCACTCCGCTGAGCACATCGCCCTCGGTCGCGGCCTCGGTCCGCCCCTCGGCGCGCCGCGGCCAGCTGTCGATCTCGGTCTCCGCGTCACCGGCGACGAAGAACGGCGGCTCCAGCTCGTGCAGCCCGGCGTACTCCTCGAGGCGCTGCGCGATGACGGGGCCGAAGGACTCCGGGTCGGCGACATAGTCGTCGAGTTCGGTGTCCAGCAGCATCATCACGTCCTCCGGCCGGGCGAAGCGCCCCGCCTCGACGCCGCGGCGGCCGAGTTCACGTACCGTCATCCGGATCTCGTTGATGACGGTCACACAGTTCGCCTTGGTCCGCTCGCGGGCCGGGATCCACACCTGGGAGGCGTGCATTCCGGCGTCGAACATCGGCTGCGCGTCCTCCGGGAGCAGGGCCCGGATCTCCGAGGCGATCTGCTCGCGCCTCTCCGCCAGCCGGCGGTGACGTTCCCCGGGGGAGTCGTCGTCGGCGCTGTGCCGGATCCGGTCGACCAGGGTCAGCGCCTGGACGGGCGAGGCCTCCCAGGACAGCGCGTGGATGTCCCACTCGTTGGGCCCGCGGTCGCCGGAGGCGGCCAGGAACTCTTCGAAGGAGTCGCGGAACGCCTTCACGTCCCCGCTCGCCCCGTCGAGCGCCCCCTCCACCGCGGCCGGACCCTGGTCGAACAGCGCGGTCAGCTCGGCCGAGGCCACCACCTGGCGGGACAGCGTCCACAGCCCGGTCGAGGGGGAGGCCGAATCGACATCACCGAGACCGCTGATGAGGTCCAGCATGGTTCCCGGACGGTCCACGCTCGCACACAGCGGGCCGAGGATCGCCGGTCCGACCGACGCGGGCAGGGAGGTCTCGACGTGCCGTTGGAAGGTCGTCTCCACTTCGTCCAGCAAAGAGCGGGCGTACGCCACCAGCTCTACGTCGGACAGGGACGCCAGTTCGGGTCGCTCGCGGCGGATCCGGCGCAGCCGCTCCTGGTCGGCGTCGCCCTGCGGATAGTCGGCCTGGCCGAGCATCCGCTGGAGCGTCCCCCCGGCCTTGGCCGTCAGTTCCGGGTCCTGATCGTCGGGATGCGGCACGTACACCGGTGTGTCGGAGCGCTGGCCGACGAAGGCCGCGTCGATGTCGGCCGCGGTCTGCCCCATACGGATGCCGAACAGCCGCAGGTGCGACAGGTTGAGATAGAAGTAACCGCCGAAGATTCCCACGAACGGAGGCCGGTCGCCGGTGATCTCGTCCCCGCGGTAGATGCCGAACTCGACGAAGCCGCGGCGCCAGCCCTGCAGACCGCGCCCCCAGATCAGGGACCAGCCCAGCGGACTGGCCGGCTCCGGCAGGGTCTCGCCCGCGTTGGCCCGGGTGTAGTGGGGCAGTCGCTCGCTGCGCTGCCAGTCGGTGATCCAGTGCTTCATGGCGATGGGGCTCCCGCCGTCCGTTCCCTCGCTCACCACTGCGACGTTCCGCCGTCGACGCTGATCAGCGTGCCCGTGATGCCCGCGCCGGCGTCGCTCGCGAGCAGTGAGGCGACGCCCGCGATCTGCTCCACGGTGGTGATCTTCTTGGTGGCGGCGTGCTCGGCGAACCGGCCCAGCCACTCCTCGTACGAGATGCCCTCGGCCTCGGCCGCGGCGGGGCCCGCGGCCCGCATCAGGTCGGTGTCGACGGCGCCGGGGCAGATGGCGTTGCAGGTGATGCCCTGGGTGCCGTACTCGAAGGCGGTCGCCTTGGTCAGTCCGTGGATGGCGTGCTTGTTGGTGATGTAGTGGCTGATCGCCGGCTTGTTGGCCTGCTTGCCCTCGACCGAGGAGATGTTGATGACACGGCCCCAGCCACCCTCCAGCATGGGCCCCAGTGCGCGGCGGGTGCCGTAGAAGTAGGCGTTGAGGTTCAGGTCGAGCGCCTTGTGCCACGCCTCGTCGCTGAGCTGGTGGACCGGGGCGAACCCCTCGGTGCCGCCGACGTTGTTGACCATGATGTCGAGTCGGCCGAACCGCTCGACCGTCCAGTCGATCAGCGCCTCGATGTCCGCCTGGCGGCTCGAGTCACAGGCGTGGAAGACGGCCTTGTCGCCGGCCTGGAGTTCTTCCAGCGCCTGCTTGCCCTTGATCTCGGAGCGGCCGCTGAGTACGACCGTGGCCCCGTCGGCCAGGAAGGCCTCGGCGATGGCGCGTCCGATACTGCGCGTGCTGCCTGTGATCACCGCGACACGTCCGTCGAGGCTGCCCGTAGCCACCATGCTGTTCTCCTGCGAGTTCTGAGGGTTCGTCATCTGGACGCTTCGTCCAGGAGGCCGTGAATGGTGCGGTGGAAGTGCTGGAGTCCGGGCTCGTTGCGTCCGAAGACGAAGTCGGTCCCGGCGAGGGCCTTGAGTCCCCGCTGCACTCCGTAGGTGGTCGCGTAGTCCTCGTCGCGGACCACCTCGTAGAACCACTCGCCGAACTGGTCGGCGGCGTGCCGCTCCTCCTCGGTGACGGCCGGCTCGCGCAGCAGGATGATCTGCTGGGTCACCGATTCGGTGGCTGTCCGGGGGATCACGATGGAGACGGCGATCTTGTTGCGCCAGGTGCCGGCGATGGCCAGGCCGGGGAAGAGCCAGTAGATGGCTCCGACCACGTCGCCGGGGTCACGCTTGTCCGGCGGCAGGTCCACCACGTCCGCGACGGGCCGCAGGGCGGCGCCGAGGCGCTGGTGAGGGCCCCAGGTGTCGTGGGCCATCATGTTGGAGAAGTTCGTCTCGAAGACCGTCTTCGTGTGCAGCGAGGCGAAGTGGTAGGTCTCCAGGTACCCGTCGAGCGTGACCTTCCAGTTGGGGCTGGTCAGCTCGCGGGTGGCGTAGTGGTGGCAGTCCGCGAAGCGGAGCCCCTCCAGCAGTGGCTGCAGGTCTCCGAGCCAGGCGTCCAGGTCGTGCTCGGCGTTCGGATCGAGCGATACGAAGACGATGCCGGCACGCTCACCAACGGGGAGCTGGATCAGGCTGCGCTTCTCGCGCGGTACGTCGCCGAAGGTCTTCTCGGCGTGCACGCCGCGCAGTTCCCCCGACAGGTCATAGGACCAGGCGTGGTACGGGCAGGTGATCCGCTTCGCCACGCCGCAGCCCGGCTCGACGAGCTCGGCGCCGCGGTGCCGGCAGGCGTTGATCATCGCGTGGACTTCGCCCTTGCGGTCCCGGGTGATCAGGATGGGGACGCCGAGCACGTCCAACGCCTTGTAGGTCCCGGGCTTGGGAAGCTCTGCCGACATGGCGAGGGGGAGCGGAACACTCCGGTGGACGGCGTCCATCTCCCGCAGCCAGCGGTCGGCGTCGAGGTAGTTGTCGACGGGTTCCGTCCACTGCTCCTCGACCTCATGGGTCGTGTTGTTGCGGTAGTGCTCGATGACACGCTCGGCGAGCTCGGCCGCGTCCTGCCGCATGGCCGCGCTCGCGGCATCGGTGGCGTGGTTCTGGCCGATCCATGAGTGGTATTCCGGGGCGGGCGGCAGGGGACGCTCGTCGCCTGCCGCTCGGGTCTCCGGTGAATTGATCTGGACCACGATGTCCTCAATCCTCCCAGCCGCGAGCTGGTGAAGGGTTCTGGTGCTACAGCTCCGCTGCGATCGCCACAACAACAGGAGTTAGTGTTGTGTGTCAATAGAAAGTGCCGAAGTCGGCTGCACGACATTCCGCAGGTCATCTTCGCTATCTGCTGCGAGGGTAGCCCTGGCCCGACTCGATCTTTCTAGGGATCGGCTCCAGCTGCGGGAGTACGGTGGGCAATGGCCCGACGGAAGGTGGTCCGGTGACCCATGACGCGCCCGATCCGGCCAGGGCCGCCCTGAGGGCGGCGATGACCCAACCCTTCGAGGCCGGTGTCGTGGTGCGCGACCTGGAGCTGATGGAGCGCTTCTACCGTGAGGCGCTCGGCTGCGTTCCGGTGCACCGGTCGCACATCCCGCAATCGATCGGTGGCCCCGCCGGGCTGGGCGGACCGCTTCTGGTCGTATGGCTTCAGGTGCCCGTCGGGGCGGCGTCCGGGACGCCCTCCGGCGGGCGGATCAAGCTGGTGCAGCCTCGGGTGAGTGCCGTACCCGCCCCCGCCTCGTCGGCCGTGCCGCTGACCGCACACCGCGGCTTGTCCTATCTCACGTTCCACCTGGAGGACATCGCGCCGGTCGTCGCCGCACTGCCGGCTGCCGGTGCTCGCCCGCTGTCGTCTCCGGTCGTCGTCCGGGCGCGGGGGCGGCGGATCAGCTTCTGGGCGGACCCGGAAGGCAACGCGGTGGAGTTGGTCGACGGGCGGGGCGGGGATCCGGGACCGGATCGGACAGAGGCGTAGTAATTAGAGAGCCTGTTCAGTAAGGTGCCCACTGCTACTTACTGTAGACCGGCACTACAAAGTCCGATTGCGTGGCACACCAGCACACCTCCCTCGGGCGAAGGGGCGGACGATGGCTCAACGGGCCTCAAGCACATCAAGCACATCCAGGGCATCGAAGAAGTCGGCCGATCCGGTCGCGAACCAGGCATCCGCGCAGGTCATCAGGGACCTGCACGAGCGCATGGTGCGCATCCGGCTGTTCGAGACCGAGGCGGGCAAGCTCATGGAGGCCGGCAAACTGCCCGGCTTCCTGCACCTGTACGTCGGCCAGGAAGCCGTGGCCGCGGGGGTGATGGCAGCACTCCGCGACGACGACCAGATCACCTCCACCCACCGCGGACACGGGCACGCCGTGGCCAAGGGCGTCAGCTTCAGGCACATGTACGCCGAGCTGTACGGCCGGGTCACCGGAGCCTGCCTCGGGCGCGGCGGCAGCATGCACATCAACGACCTCAGCCTCGGCATGCTCGGCGCCAACGGCATCGTCGGCGCCGGCATTCCGATCGCCGTCGGCGCCGCCTTCGCCGCCCAGTACAAGGGCGAGGACAGCGTCGCCGTCACCTTCTTCGGCGACGGCGCCACGAACATCGGCAGCTTCCATGAGGCCGCCAACATGGCCGCCATCCTGCGCCTGCCGGTGCTGTTCATCTGCGAGAACAACGGCTACGCCGAGTTCACGCCCCAGTCGAAGCACATGCTGATCACCGACGTCGCCGACCGGGCAGCGGCCTACGGCATGCCCAGTGTGATCGTCGACGGCATGGACGCGGCCGCCGTCCACCAAGCCGCCACCGAGGCCGTCGCACGTGCCCGGGCCGGTGAGGGCCCGATGATGATCGAGGCCAAGACCTACCGCTTCTACGACCACCAGGGCGTCAAGGGACTGCGTCACCCCTACCGCTCGCAGGAGGAGGTCGACGAGTGGATGGCCCGCGACGCGATCGACCTGCTGGAAGCCCGCGCCCTCGCCGACGGCACCGCCACCCGCGCGGAGCTGGACGACACCTGGCAGCGCACCCGGGACGAGATCGCCGACGCCATCGCGTACGCCGAGGCCAGCCCGCTGCCCGACACCGCCGACCTGCTCCTCAACGTCTACTCGGGGTGACCGCCATGACCACCATCACCGAAGCACCCACCGCCGCCCCGGACGCCACGGACCGCAAACTGACCTACGTCAAGGCCTTCAACGAAGGACTGGCGCAGGCCATGCGCGAGGACGAGAACGTCTTCGTCGCCGGCGAGGACGTGGCCGGATACGGCGGCGTCTTCCGCATGTTCGACAACCTGCTCGACGAGTTCGGCCCGCGCCGCATGATCGACACGCCGATCTCCGAGGCCGCGCTGGTCGGCCTGGGCGTGGGCGCCGCCGCCCGGGGTCTGCGCCCCGTCGTCGACCTGATGTTCATGGACTTCATCGGCGTCTGCCTGGACCAGATCGTCAACCAGGCCGCCAAGATGAAGTACATGTTCGGCGGCGGCCTCTCCGTGCCGCTCACCATCACCACCGCCTCCGGCGCCGGCCTGGGCGCCGCCGCCCAGCACAGCCAGAGCCTGGAGGCCTGGCTCGCCCACGTGCCCGGCCTCAAGGTCGTCATGCCGTCCGACGCGTACACCGCCAAGGGCCTGACGGTCTCGGCGATCCGGGACAACAACCCGGTCGTCGTCATGCTCAACAAGGTCCTGCTCGGCAGCAAGGGCGAGGTACCCGAACCGATCTACGGGATCCCGCTCGGGCAGGCCCACACCGCGCGTCAGGGCTCCGACGTCACCGTCATCGCGCTGGGCCGCATGGTGGGCGAGGCACTCGCGGCAGCCGACGAACTCGCCGCCGAGGGCATCGAGATCGAGGTGATCGACCCCCGGACCGTCCAGCCCCTGGACACCGAGACCATGATCACCTCTGTCCGCCGCACCAACCGGGCCCTCGTGGTCCACGAGGCCGTCACCTTCGGCGGACTCGGCGCGGAGATCGCCGCCCAGATCCAGGACGCGGCCTTCGATTATCTGGACGCGCCGATCCTGCGCATCGGCGCCCCCTTCTCTCCCGTGCCGTTCTCTCCGGTGCTGGAGAAGGCTTATGTCCCCGACCGCGGCCGCATCGCGCAGGGCTGCCGCCGTCTCCTCGAAAGGTCGTGACGAAGTGGCCGTCGAGGTTCTCCTGCCGAAGCTTGGCCTGACGATGCAGGAAGGCACGATCGACGAGTGGCTCGTGCCCACCGGAGCCGCTGTCTCGGAGGGCGACGCACTGCTGCGGCTGGCCACCGACAAGGTCGACGTGGATGTCGAGGCGGAGGCCGGGGGAACGTTCCATCCCACGGTCCCGGCCGGTACGACACTCCCCGTCGGGGCGCTCATCGGCTGGCTGCTGGCCGAGGGCGAGCAGCCGTCGGACCTGGCCGGTTCGCCGATGCCCGCCGAATCCGGGGCCACGGGTACGGCTGCGCCGCCCACGACCGTGGATGCCTCCTCCGGCGCGCTCTCCCTCAACGGCAGCGCTGCGCCGAACGGCTCCGGGGGCCGCCTCCTGGCCTCCCCGAACGCCCGGCGGGTGGCGGCCGAGGCCGTCGTCGATATCGCCGTCGTACACGGCACCGGGCCCGGCGGCCGGATCGTCTCCGAGGACGTGGAGGAGTTCCTCGCCGCCGCTGCCGCCTCTTCGGCGGCACCCACGGCACCGGCGCCCTCCGTTCTGCCCGGCGACTCCGTCGTCCCCGTCTCGCCGCTGGTACGCCGGCTGGCGAAGGAGCGGGGCATCGACCTGTCCGAGGTGACCGGCACCGGGCTCGGCGGCCGGGTCCGCAGGTCCGACCTCGACGCCGTCCCCACGGCGACCGAACCGGCGCCCGCAACAGCGGCCGTCCGCCGCAGTGCCGTACCCCAACCGGGAGACGTCCTCCCCCTGACCGGAATGCGCGGCACCATCGCCCGCCGGATGCACGCCAGCCTCCAGGAGATGGCGCAGCTGACGCACGGCTATGAGGTGCGGATGGACGCCGTCGTGTCCTTGCGGGCCCAGCTCAAGGACGAATGGGCCGACAGCGATCTGCCCGTCCCCAGCCTCAACGACTTCCTACTCAAGGCCGCCGCCCTGGCCCTGCGCGAGCATCCGCTGCTCAACGCGACGGTGCGGGAAGACGGCATCCATCTGCTCGGCGACATCCACCTCGGCTTCGCGGTGGCCGTTCCGGGCGGCCTGATGGTCCCCGTGATCGAGGACGCGGTGGGGTTGCCCCTGCCCGAGATCGCCCGCCGGTCGAGAACCCTGGCCGAGGCCGCGCGTGAGGGGCGGATCTCGCCGACCCAGTTGGAAGGCGCCACCTTCACCGTCACCTCGCTGGGCGGATACGGCGTCGACTTCTTCACCCCCGTGATCAACCCCGGCAATGTCGCCATCCTCGGCGTGGGCAGGCTCAGGGACGGTGTCGAGTGGGTGGACGACCGGCCGCTGCGGACGCAGGTGCTCACCCTGAGCCTCACCTTCGACCACCGTGCCGTCGACGGGGCACCGGCGGCCGAGTATCTGCGCACGGTCGGTGAGTTGCTGCGCAAGCCGCTGCGGCTGCTGGTCTGATCCTGGGCGGAGAGCTGACCCTGGTACGAGGGCTATTCGGCCGCCGCCGGGTCGGCGATCCGCTCGGCGAGGCGGCCGACCTCGCGGACGAAGGAGCGGTGTCCGAGGGAGCGGTAGACGTCGTCCCCGCGGACCTGCGAGATCGCCGAGGTCTCCAGCAGCGACAACAGGCCCAGGGCGATGACGGCGGCCTCGGCGTCGGACACCGACTCACGGGCCTTGCGGGTCAGCCGTACCAGTTCCTCCAGCAACTGCGTCCGGCTCTCGTGGCGCAGCGCCTCCGCCTCCTGGCTCATGCCGGCCGAGGACGTGAAGAACACGGTGGCGGCGGACCGGTGTTCGCCCAGCCAGGCCACCAGCGAGGTGAGGGCAGGGCCGACGGGCGAACCGGGCGTGTGGGCCTCCGTGAGCGCATGCAGCTCTTCGCGCAGCGCGGTGGCGAACGCCCGCATCCCTTCCACCAGGACCTTGTCCTTGGAGGAGAAGTGGTAGTAGACCGCTGCCGAGGTCATCTCCGCACGAGCGGCGATGTCGGCCACCGTCACCTCGTCCGGCGACTGGGTGGCGAACAACTCCGTGGCCGCTTCGATCACCCACTGCTTGCGCGAAGGACGGTGCGCGGCACGGGTTCCGGATGTCGTCATGGTGTCAAGTATGCCGCGATCTTCGTACTCCGACGGCACACGTGTAGCAGGAATTACGCCATCGACCTGGCGGAGTTACTGGATAGCATGGTTAGTGAACAGGGCCCACAGACGCGGGTTCGCGGCAGCCGCCAGGGAGCATGATGGCCACCACGCAGAACGGCAAGCAGCCCGCCCACCGACCCTCGCGACGGCAGCACATCATCACCGCCGCCGTGCGCGTGTTCGGACGCAACGGAGTCGCGGAGACCAGCATCCAGGACATCGCGGACGAGGCCCAGGTGGTGCCCACAGCCGTCTACTACCACTTCGACGGCAAGGACGAGCTGCTCGAACTCGCCATGCGGCGGGTCTTCGACCAGCTGAACGCGGTGGTGGAGGCGGCCCGCCCGGAGTCCGAGCCCGGTAGCGCGGAGGGTCTGCTGCGGGTCATCGACGCGGTGTGGGACTGGGTGGAGCAGAACCCGGAGGAGGCCCGGCTGTACCAGGTACAGATCGCCTCCGCCAACGGCAACGTCAAGGTGCTGCGGGACGAGTTCGAGCAGCGGCACATCCAGCGGGCGTACGACTATCTGCCGGAGGGCACCACGCGCAGTCCCCGGGCGGCCAAGTCACGGCACGCGGCGCAGGCGCTCGCGGTCCGCACGCTGATCAGTACGACCATGCTGGTCACCGCGCTGAGAGCGGAGGGCGGGCCGTTGTCCCAGCTGCCCTCCCGGTCCGTGCAGGAGGCGGTCAGATCGCTGGCGCTGCGGATCGTCACCGCCGAGCAGAAGCCGGCCTCCGCATCCGCCTGAGGCGGTTCACCAGGGCCGGTTCACCAGGGCAGAGGCTTGCGGTCGGCGAACAGCCCGCCCGTCGTCCCGTCGCCCTCGGGGAGGGTGGCCAGCCAGACCGGCGTGTCCGCCCCCTCCTCCGGACCGCGCGGGGCAGCGGAACCGCCCATGCCGCTGCGGGTCCAGCCGGGGTCGGCGGCGTTGACCAGGACGCCTGTGCCCGCCAGTTCGGCCGCGAGCATACGGGTCAGGGCGTTGAGGGCGGTCTTGGAGATCCGGTAGGCCGGGTGGCGGCCGGAGTCCATCAGCGCCAGCGAGCCGTAGGAGCTGGTGACATTGACGACCCGTCCGTAGCCGACCTCCACCATGCCTGGCGCGACGGCTTCCGCCATGCGCCAGGCACCCGCGAGGTTCGTCTCCAGGGTCGTGCGCAGGATCTCCTCGTCCAGGTACGGGGGCCGTAGATCTCCGTCCAGGGACACTCCCGCATTGTTCACCAGGACGTCGATCCCGCCAGTCAACTCCCCTGCTTCCCGGACCGCTTCGGCGACGCTCTTCGCCGAGGCCACGTCCAGGGCCAGCGGCAGTGCCGCCGGACCGATGGCGCGGCACGCCTCCTCGGCTGCCTCCCAACTTCGCGCCCCGACCAGGACCCTCAGCCCCCGGTCCGCGAGCTGTCGGCATATCTCCAGGCCGATGCCGCGCGCTCCGCCGGTGACCAGTGCGGTTCTGTCGCCGTGCCACATGGTGCGTTTGCCGCCTTTCAGATCGTCAGTACCGAGCAGGCGCTGATCCCGGGCGCCCCGTACACATGGGTGAAGCCGACCTGGGGAGCGCCCGGCACCTGCACACCCGGCGCCCGGCCCTGCAACTGCCGTACGACCTCGTGGAACTGGCGCAGCCCGGAGGCGCCGACGGGCTCGCCACCGGCCAGGCAGCCGCCGTCGGTGTTGACCGGGATGCGGCCCGTGGGGTCGGTGTCCCCGCCGGCGAGCAGTTCCTCCTGCTCGCCGTGGCCGCACAGTCCGGTTTCCGCCAGGTGGATCATTTCCGATCCGCTGTCGGTGTCCTGCAGTTGGGCGACCTGTACGTCCACGGGCCGAAGCCCCGCGGTGCGGAAGGCCGACTCCGCGGCGTCGACGCTCGGGCTGCGGTGCGGTCCGGGCGGCAGCCAGGGCGAGAACACCTCGAACGAGCCGAACCGTCTGGTCCTGAAGGCCAACGCCGCCAGTTTGACCGGCCGTTCGCACAGGTCGAAGGCACGGTCGCCGAGCGCCAGCACCAGAGCCGCCGCGCCCTGCCCCGGCGAGCAGAACATGTACTGGGTGAGGGGCGGACTGACCTCGGCGGAGTTGAGAATCTCCTCCTCCGTCAGCTCCTTGCGCCGCCAGGCCAGGGGGTGCTGGGAGCCGTTACGGAAGGCCCGCGCGGCCACCCTCGCCAGCGCCCGCTCCGAGATCCCGTGCTCATGCAGGTACCGCTGGGTCTTGAGGGCGAAGAACTGAGTGGTCAGCATCATGCCGGTCTCGGCGTACCAGTCGGGCAGTCCGTAGCGTGCCGCGGAGACGTTGAAGGCGCCCCGCTCGTGCTTGTCGAAGCCCACGGCAAGTCCGAGCGAGGCCTCGCCGGCGCGCAGTGCGTTGGCCACCGCGAGCACCGTCGAGGCACCGGTGGCGCAGCCGTTCTGCACATTGGCGAACGGCACACCGGTCAGGCCCAGACGGCCGACCAGTGTGTCGGGCTTGCCGGACACGTCGGAGCCGCCCACCGCGTAACCGATGTCCTCCCAGGCGACACAGGCGTCGGCCAGGGCCTCGCGTACCGCACGCTCCGCCATGTCCATCCCGGTGACGGTCTCGTCGCGGCCGAAGGGATGCATGCCACAGCCGACGACATAGACCTCGTCGCTCCGGCTCATCGCTCCCCCTCCCCGTCTGTGCGGAACGCGAAGGTCAGAACCTCGGTCCCGTCCTCGTCGTGGTAGGCGGTCACCGTGGTGAGCCGGACCGGCAGCCC
Source organism: Streptomyces yerevanensis (assembly GCF_000716805.1). Taxonomy (NCBI): domain Bacteria; kingdom Bacillati; phylum Actinomycetota; class Actinomycetes; order Kitasatosporales; family Streptomycetaceae; genus Streptomyces; species Streptomyces yerevanensis. The sequence continues at coordinate 200,600 of NZ_JNWJ01000003.1, forward strand.
GATCCGTATCTCGGCGCGGGGAACCTCCAGCCGCGCCTCGACCAGCACCTCACCGAGGTCGACATAACCCACGTGGTACGGGCGATAGCCCCCGGTCGGCGGCCGGTACGGCGGCTTGGGCTGGAACGCCTGCAGCGTCCACGACCACACCCGCCCGCTCACCGGCAGCACGTGCGCGGACATGGCTCCGTCCGAGCACTTGGGGCACGAGTCCTGCCGTGGGAAGACCACGGTGGCGCAGCCGGAGCAGCGCGCACCCGTGAGGCACGGTGGATTCGCGCTCTCGAACAGGCCCTCGTCGATGAGTCTGCTGATCATGCCGTCCTGCCCTTTTCTGCACGGTCGTCGTGCGGTGGTGCGGTGACCGCGGGTGAAGTCACCAGCCCAGCAGTCCGGCCAGCCGTTCCCGATGGTGTGCGGCGCCGCCCAGTAGGACGGCGTCGGACTGGGCGCGCCGGAAGTAGAGGTGCGCGTCGTGCTCCCAGGTGAAGCCCATGCCGCCGTGCAGTTGGACGCACTCGGCGGCCACGAACACGAACGCCTCGCCGCACCATGCCTGCGCCACCGCCGCCGCCTCGGCCAGCGACTCGGACGAGTCGGCCGCGCGGACCGCGCGCACGACCGCCGACCGCGCGGCTTCGACCTGGAGCAGCATGTCGGCACAGGTGTGCTTGATCGCCTGGAAGCCGCCGATGGCCCTGCCGAACTGTGTGCGGTCGCGTACATGGGCCACCGTCATGTCCAACGCGGCCTGCGCGCCGCCGAGTTGCTCGGCGGCCAGGGCCACCATGGCCACGTCCAGGGCGCGGCTCACGATGTCCGCTCCCTCTCCCCCGGCGGTCAGGGGCCGGGCACGGGCGCCGGAGAAGGAGACCACCGCCTGTCCGCGGCTGAGGTCCAGGGTGGGTACCCGGCGGACTGTCATCCCGGGCTCGCGCGGGTCGGCGAGGAAGAGGTCCAGGCCGTCGGCTCCGGTAGCGGCGACGACCAGTCCCTCGGCGTCGGCACCGTCCAGTACGAAGGGAGCGGTGCCGTCGAGGAGCGGGACGCCGCCCCGCCAGGTGACGGCCACCGGCACCGCGTCCGGCCGCCACACTCCGTCGGGCGCCGCCACCGCCAGGGCGTGCACCTTGCCCTCGGCCAGCTCCTCCAGTGCCCGCTCGGCCGTGCCGCAGCCTGCCAGCACCTGCCCGGCCAGCACGGTGGACGACAGCAGGGGCACCGGCGTCAGGGTCCGGCCCAACTCCTCGCACACCGCAGCGATCTCGGCGAGGCCGCCGATGCCTCCGGTCGCCTCGGGCAGACCAAGGGCCGCGAGGCCGACCTGCCCGCCGAGGGTGTCCCACAACTTGGCGTCGATGCCCGGGGATTGCTCGGACAGCCGGCGCACCGCGGCGGTACCGCCCGCGTCGGCGCACACCGACCGTACGGTCTCGCGCAGGTCGTCCAGTTCGGCGTCGGACAGGGCCGTGCCGTCGGTCACGGTGCTCGTCATCATGCGCTCCCGCTCTCGTCGCGCTGCTCCCGCACGGCACTGTGGGCCGCCGCCATCCGGGCGACCGGCACGCGGTGCGCGGAGCAGGAGACGTAGTCGAGACCCAGCTCGTCGCAGAAGGCGATGGACTCCGGGTCTCCGCCGTGCTCACCGCACACGCCCAGCTTGATGTCCGGGCGTACGCTCCGTGCCCGCTCCACCGCCAGGGCGATCAGCGCGCCCACCCCGTGTGGATCGAGCCGGGCGAACGGGCTGGCCATCAGGAACCCGCGTTCCTGGTAGGAGGCGAGTACCTGGCGCTCGACGTCGTCGCGGGAGAACCCGTAGGTGAGCTGGGTGAGGTCGTTGGTGCCGAAGGAGAAGAACTCGGCGTGTTCGGCGAGTTCGGCGGCCAGCAGCGCGGCCCGCGGTGTCTCGATCATCGTGCCGAGCCGGTACGGGACCTGCACGCCGGTGCGTGCGGCTACCGCCTCGGCGGCGCCCCGTACGTACGCGGCCGCGGCGGCCAGTTCCTCCGGCAGGCTGACGAGCGGGATCATCACTTCCAGCTCGGGCCGGACTCCGGTGGCGGCGACATCGGCCCAGGCCGTGAAGAGCGCCTCGGCCTGCGCCGGGTAGAGCCTCTCGTGCAACAGGGCCAGGCGCACGCCGCGCAGACCGAGCATCGGATTCGCCTCGCGCAGTGCGGCGGCCCGCTGCTCCTCGGCGGCATCCTGAGCCTCCCCGGCAGCAGGCAGGAACTCGTGCAGCGGGGCGTCCAGCAGGCGTACGGTCACCGGCCGGTCCCCCACCGCGGCCAGCAGGGCCTTGAAGTCCTCGTGCTGAGCCTCTTCCAGTGCCGACAGCGCCTCGTCGCGAGCCTCGGCGTCGGCGGCCAGGATCACCCGGCGGATCAGCGGCAGCCGGTCGCCGAGGAACTGGTGCTCCGTACGGCACAGCCCCACACCCTCCGCGCCCAGGGCGACGGCGGTGCTCACCTCCGCGGCGGTGTCGGCGTTGGCCCGCACGCCCAGCCGGCGCATGCCGTCCGCCCACTCCAGCAGGGTGGACAGTTCGGGCGGCGGTCCGGCGACACTGACGCTCAGTGTCCCCTCGTAGACGGCTCCGGTACGGCCGTCCAGCGAGACGGCGTCGCCCTCGCGCAGCACCCGGTCCCCGATCTGTACGGTGCCGGCGGCCCGGTCGGCGCGCAGTCCCTCGGCGCCGCACACGGCGGGTTTGCCCGCGCCCCGCGCCACGACCGCGGCATGCGAGGCGATGCCGCCGCTGCCGGTCAGTACGGCGGCCGCGGCCAGCATTCCGGGGACGTCGGCCGGAGAAGTCTCGTGGGCCACGAGCACGACCTGCGTGCCGTCCGCGGCCAGTTCGAGGGCACGTTCGCTCGACAGGACGATCGCGCCGGTCGCCGCCCCCGGGGAGGCGGGCAGTCCCTTCACCAGGAGCTGCTCGCCGCCGGTCAGCCGGAGCTGGGGGTGCAGCAGTTCCTGCACCTGCGCGGGGCTGATCCGTCGTACGGCTTCTTCCCGGTCGAGTGCTCCGTCCCCGGCCAGGTCCGCGGCGAGGCACACCGCCGCACGGAGCGGCGGGCGGCTCTGCGCCGAGGCGGCCAGCAGCGAGATCTCGCCGTCGCGCACCTCGAAGTCGACGGTGACCGGGGCGTGCAGATGACGTTCGAGGGTGAGCAGCGAGTGCTCGAGCAGCGCGGAACTCCCGCCCAGCTTCTCCAGCGGCTCGCCCGTGCGCGGGGGCGGCGCGCTGCGGCGTACGCCCCGGAAAAAGGAGCCCTGCGGCGAGAAGCGGCCGCTGTCGGGGTGCCGGCTGACCGCCGTGCCGAAGCCGGAGTGGTCCCATGGTCCGATGCGCACGGCCTGGACATGCAGTGCGATGCCCAGCTCCGCGGGGAGCCGCTGGGCTTTGCGGGATCGCCTGGCCCGGGGTGAGGCCCACCGCCCCAGCACCGCCCGAGCGGCCAGCGCGAGCTGCTCGGCCGGGTCGTCGGGGTACGGCCGCTCGGCATGCCGGGCGACCGTCGAGAGCAGTGCGTCGACGCGGGCCCTGGCATCAGGGGCGTCGAGCGATGCGTCGTCGAGCTCCGGTGCGGGCACGTCAAGGGCGTACTCTGCGATCATCCGGACGGTGGCCGCCCATACCTCGTACAGCACATCGTCGCGGCCGATGACGGCACGGATGCCATCGGCGTCGGCCGGGGTGATACCGATGCAGGCGAGTTCCGGCGGCAGCCCGGCGACCTCGGTCGACGCGCTCGCCGACAGACGCAGCAGCAGCGGCCTGCTCCGGTCGCCGATCCGCCGTCCCGACAGTTGCTCCACGAGGTCCAGGGCGGCGCGGGCGGTACCCGGCTCGCACAGCGACGCGGCCGAGCCCGCCGACACCGTCAGTCCGGGCACCACTGGGAGCCCGAGGGCCACCAGCCGGTCCATGGCGATGCCGTGCGTACCCAGTTCACCGGCGTCCAGCCCTCGGATCCGTCCCTGGCCGTAGGGCACCAGGGCGTGGCTGGGGGTGTACGTCTGTGCGAGTGCGCCGGAGTGGCGGTCGGTGATGCTCAACCCCGGCTCCTGGTGACCAGTTCCTCTTCGAGCGCCTCGTCCTGCGCCCGGCTGATCCCCAGAACCAGCAGCAGTTCCTGGTGCAGCCGCATCCACACGGTGTGGTACGAGTCGCACAGGGGCGAGGCCAGCCACTCCACCGCGCCGTCGTCGAAGCGGTCGAGGGCTTCCTCCAGCGCCGTGACATAACTCCCGCTGCCCGACGGAAGCCCGTCCAGCCTGCGCAGTACGGGCTGGATGGCCTCGTGCACGTCTTCCAGCGACTCGCGCACCCCGGCGTCGTAGACACTGTCGCTGTGGTCGTTGACCGTGCCGTCGGGCCGGCACTGCCAGGCCGTGCACACCTCGCGGAGTGTCCTGTTGACGGGCAGGAAGGCCTCGTAGGCGGCGGTGATCCGCTGCTCCTGTTCGGAACCGGCGGAAACCCGCAGGATCCGCGCCGCGGCTGCCCTGGCAGGCTCGGTCGGCAGCACCATCGGGCCCTTCACCATGGCCAGCCCGGCGTCGACCAGAGGGCGGTGGTCCGACTCGGGCCTGCCGCGCCACATCCCACGCAGAACGAGGTCGACCACGGCTTCGGTGAGGTTCTCGTCGAGAGCGTCCGTCCGGCCCACGGCAGCAGATTGCATCGCCACACCATTTCCCCGGTGCTGTCGCCCGGTTCCTCAGTTCTGTGTTGCCCGGAGGTTACGCTCCGGCGGAGGTGTTAGTGAAGAGGTAATCAAGAAACACTTTCCGGACTGCTTGGCGCGGACTGGCCACTGCGCCCCCGTGTACGAACCCGCGGGGCCAGGAACGCGGTCATCCGCGCCTGCGCCTCGTCGCTCCCCGCCAGGCCGGCGATCAGCCGCGCCTCCTCGTCGAGGTGACGGCTCAGCCCGTCGTCGGCACCGTCACGCAGCAGGCGCTTCGCGGCACGCAGCGCCTCACCCGCCCCACCTGCCAGTTCGGCGGCGGTCCGGTACGCGACCTCGTCCACTTCGCCGCCCTCGACGGCCCGGGAGACCAGGCCGAGCCGCTCGGCCTCGTCGCCCGTGAGGACCCGATTGGTGAGGACCAGGTCCGTCGCCAGACGGGGGCCCACCAGGCGCGGCAGGAGCCAGGTGGCCCCGCAGTCCGGGGTGAGCCCCATCGCCGTGTACGCCAGCCGGAAGCGCGCCGACCGTGCGGCCAGGACGATGTCGCCGACCAGGGCGAGACCGATCCCGCCGCCCGCGGCGGCGCCGCGCACGGCGGTCACCACGGGCACGGGCAGCTCGTACAGAGTCCGCACCGCCGCGTGTGCGGCGGTCGCCACGGCGTGCACATAGGCGCCCGTCTCCTCGCCCCGGCCGGCGAAGGCACGCAGGTCACCGCCCACGCAGAAGGCGGCGCCTGCCGCCCGCAGCAGAACCGCGCCGCCCGGATCGGCGGCCACCTCGGCGGTCGCGTCCCGCAGCGCCTCGGCCGTCGGGAGGTCCAGGGCGTTGCCTCTCCCGGGGTCCTCCAGCCTCAGCTCGACGACTCCGTCGGGATGACGGACGACACGGACCGGCTGGGTGCTCATAGGGGTCTTCTTCCGTCGTCGAGGACCGCCGGGCCGAGTGCTCCCCAGATCAAGCGCTCCTCAGATCCAACGCTCCTCACGTCGAGCGCCACGCAGCAAGATACTGAAGACGCTGTACAGTTTCTAGGACGCGACGGGCATCGGTGCCCGTAGCCCGTCGGCGGGAGGAACCGTGCCCATTCAGTTCGATGTCGATCCACCTGTCGCCCGACTCGCCACGGCCACCGCGGAGTTCGTACGCGAGGTGGTCATCCCGGCCGAGCGCGAGTGCGGCGGGTCGGTGCACGACGCTCCGGAGGCCCTGCGCGAGACCCTGCAGAAAGGTGCCCGCGAGGCAGGCGTGTTCGCGCCGCATGTGCCGGCGCGGTGGGGCGGGCACGGGCTCGACCTGCGCGGACAGGCGGTGGTGTTCGAGGCCGCCGGGTACTCGCTGCTGGGCCCCCTGGCGCTGAACTGCGCCGCCCCTGATGAGGGCAATATGCATCTGCTGGAGAAGGTGGCCACGGAGGAGCAGAAGGCCCGCTTCCTGCGGCCGCTCGCCGCGGGCGAGGTGCGGTCCTGCTTCGCGATGACCGAACCGGCTCCGGGCGCGGGCGCCGACCCCCGCTCCCTGCGGACCACCGCGACCCGGGTCCCCGGCGGGTGGCGCATCGACGGCCGCAAGTGGTTCATCAGCGGGGCCCATGGCGCCGGCTTCGCGATCGTCATGGCCCGCACCTCCGGCAGTCCGGGCGACCCGGGCGGCGCCACCATGTTCCTGGTCGACGCCGACACCCCGGGCATGCGCGTCGTCCGGGACATCGAGACCCTGGACGAGAGCATCTTCGCCGGACACAGCGAACTCGCCTTCGAGGACTGCGTGGTGAGCGATGACCGGGTGCTCGGAGCCGTGGACCGCGGCTTCGAGAACGCCCAGGTCCGGCTCGGCCCCGCCCGTATGACCCACTGCATGCGCTGGCTGGGAGCCGCCCGTCGCGCCCAGGACGTCGCGCTGGAGCGGGCGGGCACCCGGATGGCGTTCGGCTCCGTGCTGGGGGACCTCGGCATGGTGCAGCAGATGCTGGCCGACTCCGAGATCGACATCGAGGCGAGCCGCGCCCTGATCCTGCGCACCGCTTGGGAACTGGACACCGGCTCCGCCGCCGCCGCGCAACTCACGTCGGTGTCCAAGACCTTCGTGGCGGAGGCCGTGAACCGGGTCGTCGACCGGGCGGTGCAGATCTGCGGAGCACTCGGCATCTCGGCCGCCGACGCTCCCCTGGCACGCCTGCTCAGGGAGGTACGGCCGTTTCGGATCTACGACGGCCCGTCGGAGACGCACCGCTTCGCCATCGCCCGCCGCGCGGTGAAGCCCTACCGGCAACCACGCCCGGAGGCCGCTGCCGGCTCGTGACCGGGTCGGCCCCGGCGCCTGCCGGGGCCGACGTGCCAACACCACCGACGCCACGTGCACGGCATGAACCACACACCACGAGGGACGTGGAGTCCCTCAACGCTGTCGGCGGTGACCGCTCAAAGTGTGGTGCCCGTCTCCTCGGCCAACGCCTCCAGGAGGCGGTCCTGGAACGTCTCGTCGTTCACCGCGTGGTGCGGCTGCTGCCGCTGGCGGTGGTACCAGTACCCGCCGGTCGTCAGGGCCTCGGGTTCGTCGCCGGCGGCGAGCCACTCCTGCGTGCGATGGCCGAGTTCCAGATCGTCCGGTGCGCCCGGTCCGCCCATCTTCGTCGGCACCCAGCCCGGGTCCACGGCGTTGCTCAGCACCCCGGGGCGCAGACGAGCCACCGCGGCCGCCAGTGTCGTGACGAACAGCTTGCTGTCGGAGTACGAGCCCGCGCTCTCGCCCCGCCAGTCCACGCCGTCGAGCGAGGGACGCCCCCCGAAATGGGAGCCGCTGCTCAGGTACACCAGCCGGCGGGGGCCGCGGAGCAGGGCCGTGAGCAGGTACGGTGCGACGATGTTGACCGGCATGACCGCCGGCCCGCTCCACACGCCGGCGTTGTGGATGACCGCGTCGAGCGGCTCGGCGTCGTTCAGCTCGGCGGCGACGCCCCGTACGGCGTCACGTTCCATGAAGTCGCCCACCACGACCTGTGCCCCACGGCCGACCAGCGCGTCGAGGCCCGCCGCGCGCCGGCGGTTCCGGGCGTGCACCACCACGTCGTGTCCCGCGGACAGCAGCGAATCCGCCGCGGCACGTCCCAGGCCGTCGGCGGAACCGGTCACCAGGATCCGGCTCACGATCGCACCACCCCTCGCAACCGAGAGGCACGGCCGGGCTCCACCCCTGGGAGCCCGAGAGCCTCATCGGCAACGTGCACGCCTGCTCCCCGCATGGGAGTGCCTCCTTCTCTTCCAAGCCGCTGTACGGGTTCGCCTCCGGGAGGCGCCCTGGCAGCTCCTACCCTGGCATTCAGGCCGAGAAGACCTGCTTCGCGGTCGTGATCGCCGTCATCGCCCTGGGCCAGCCGGCGTAGAAGGCGAGGTGAGTGATCGCCTCGATGAGTTCGGTCTCGGTGACGCCGTTCTCCTTCGCTCGTCCGAGGTGGAAGCTGAGCTGGTCCGCGTCGCCGCCTGCGACGAGGACGGCGACGGTGATCAGGCTGCGGTCGCGAGCGGCCAGCTCGGTACGATTCCACACGTCCTCGAACAGGACGTCGTCGGTGAGCTCGGCGAGCTTCGGAGCGAAATCACCGATCGTGCGGCGTCCGCCGCCGATCTGCTTCTGTTGGTCGGTCATCGAAGTTCCTCTCGTTCGATCCGCGGGTCACAGGCCCAGGGAGCCCGTGCTCACGTACGGACCGTTGCTTTCCTCGTCGGTGGTGTGGCGCCGCCCCGACTGCCGCAGATACTCGGGCCGCCGGCTCGTACGTCGGCCGGGTGACAGAGCGGGAGCCGGTCCGCCGCCTCCCGGCACGGGCCGGTCAGCGGCTGCGGGGGCGGCTGTACTGCTCGTCGGTGACCGGCTCGTTCCAGGTGGTCTCCTCGCTGCCGTCGCCCTTGCCCTCCCACATGGCGATGTGCTCCATGAAGCGGTCGGGGGTGGCGCCGTGCCAGTGCTCCTCGTTCGGGGGGCAGGTGACGGTCTGGCCGGGATGGGCTTCGAAGACGGTGCCGTCACGGGTGCCGATCAGGGCGATGCCGGAGACGACGTGCAGGGTCTGGCCCAGCACGTGCGAGTGCCAGTGGGTACGGGCGCCCGGGGAGAAGCGGACCATGTTGGCGCGCATCCGGGACGGCTCCTGGCCCGCGTAGATCACGTCGAACCAGACGTCGCCGGTGAACCAGTCCGCGGGAGCCTTGACAGTGGCCTGCTGCTTGACGAATTCCATGGTGTCTCTCTCAGATGGGCGGGGTTGGGGGATGGGTCAGGCGGCGTCGGTGTGGGCGAGGCCCGAGCCCAGCGCGCGAGAGGCGTCGACCTGGGCGAGGAGGTCCTCGGCCTCGGCCCCGACCGCTTCGTCATCGAGGAAAACGCAGGCCAATGAGCTGGAGAAGGGTCTGCCGTTACCGGTACTGACAGAACCCCCCACGCGTACGCCGCCCGATCTAGCCTTGAATGCGTGAGTACCGAGGGCGACATCCGCGAGTTCCTGGCCTCCCGCCGCGCCAAGATCACACCCCAGCAGGCCGACCTGCCCGCCTACGGCGGCAACCGGCGCGTGCCGGGCCTGCGCCGCGAAGAAGTCGCCCTCCTCGCCGGCGTCAGCATCGACTACTACGTCCGACTGGAGCGCGGACACCTCGCCGGAGCCTCAGAGGAAGTCCTGGACGCCGTGGCGAACGCCCTCCAGCTCGACGACGCCGAACGCGCCCACCTCTACGACCTGGCGCGCGCCGCCGCCAAGCGTCCCGCCCGCCGGGCCAAACGCCGCGGCCCCCTGCCCGACAGCGTCCTGCGCGTCCTGGAGTCCATGACCGACTCCCCCGCCTTCATACGCAACGGCCGCCTGGACATCCTGGCCGCCAACCGCCTCGGCCGCGCCCTGTACTCGCCCCTCTTTTCCGACCACGCCACGAAGACGGCCAACATCGCCCGCTTCCAGTTCCTCGATCCGCGCGGCCACGACTTCTTCCCCAACTGGGAGGAGTCCGTGAACACCACCGTCGCCCTGCTGCGCACCGAGGCAGGACGCGCCCCGCACGACCGTGACCTGACCGGACTCATCGGCGAACTCGTCACCCGCAACGAGGAGTTCCGCACCGCCTGGGCCAAGCACAACGTGCGCCTGCACCACACCGGCCGCAAATCCTTCCACCACCCCGCCGTCGGCGTCCTCACCCTCGACTTCGACGCCATGGAACTGCCCGCCCAGCCCGGCCTGACCCTCACCGCCTACAGCACCGCTCCCGGCACACCCGAGCACGACGCCCTGCAGCTCCTCGCCTCCTGGGCCGCCACCCGCGACCAGCCCCTGCCCACCGACCGCAGCACCCGCGAAACCACGCCGGACAGCTGACCGCGCCTGCCTCCACCACGAACCGGCCCGGTCGTCCTACGACTGGACCGTCCCGCCGCCGTAGTTGGCGCAGACGCGCTTGAAGTCCTCGTAGAAGGCGCTGTCGAGGCGCGACGCGCTCAACCCGGCTATGGCCCAGGGCAACCGCGTGAAGAAGGTGGCGAAAAACACGTCCGGGTGAGAGGCGCGGCCGGCTTGCCGGTGTGCCACTCCGAAGCAGCGTGCGGGACGCCCCCCAAGGTCCCGCCAAACCCCTTGCGGTACAACGCTGTTGAGCCTGCGTGAACTAGAGCGCGAAGCACGGAGAAAGATCGAAAAGTCGGCAACAGGGCGGAGTTGTCGCATTCCATACCCGGCACCGCCGCCGACACCGCCGTCGGTGTTCACTGCGCGCGGGCACATACTCAGGCATGCGCTGCTGTTTCTCCGCCCCCCTCGCGGCCCTGTCGGCCCTGCCCTCACCGTGTGAAGTCGTACGATCCGGCGCCCTCCTCGCCCCCACTCTGCTGCGGGCCGCTGCCGCCGCCCTCCACGGCCCCGCACGCAAAAGCCAGCACCGTCACCCCGACACCCTGGCCGCCGTCCACCTGGAGCTGGGCACCCTGACCGAGGACAGCGCCGTCATCACCTGGTACACGGGTATACCCGGCACCGACGACGGGCTGGGCCACATGCTCCCCGCCGTCACGGAGGGCGAGGTCGTCTACGGCACTCACCCCGCCCGGCTGGACCGCAGCGCGGCAGAAGACCGGCCCACCGCGCACCACCAGGTGGAGCTCACGGGCCTGGAGCCGGGGCAGACGTACTATTACCAGGCCCGCTCGCGAGGCAGGGCCGCCACGCCCACACCGCTGCACCTCATCCGCGGCAACGCCGTCGGCACCAACCTCTACGGGCTCGGCTCGAGCGGGGGTCCGTACTCCTTCACCACACCGCAGCCCCCGCCGGGGCGGCATCTGCTGTCGATCGCGCTCTGCAACGACCTCCATGTCGGGGAGACCACCTCCGGTCTCATGGCCGGCGTACCCCTGATGCGCGGGGTGGCGCAGGAGCCGGGGCTCGCGCCGTATCCGGAGATCATGAGCCGCGCCCTGGTGGAGGAGGCCCGGCGGCGTGGGGCTGACCTGCTGCTGGCCGCGGGAGACATCTCGGCCGGCGGTGCGCCGCGGGACCTGGCCGAGGCCAAGCGGATCCTGGACGGCTTCGGCCCACACGGGCAGGACTACTTCGTCGTACGCGGGAACCACGACCGGCCCCGTCGCCGCGGCGATGATGACGCCTTCCGTGACGGGTTCCTCGGCGGCGAGGGTCCCGCGTACTTCGCCCGCGACCTCGGCGGGCTGCGGATCATCGGGCTCGACACGTACGAGAAGGACGGCAACGGCGCCGACGCGGGCGGGCTCGGTGCCGAGCAACTGTCCTGGTTCCGGGCCCGGTTGAAGGAGCACAGGGACCAGCCCACCATCGTGTTCGGTCACCATCCGCTGACCGTACGGGACTCCCTCTTCCCCGTGTCCCGGGGGCAGCGCCTGGGCCGCCGCCAGGCCCGCTCCATCCTCGAGGCCTATGCCGCCGCGCCCGGTGTCTTCCTGCACCACGCGGGCCACACCCACCGCAACAAGCGCACCGTCCTGCCGCAGGCCCCGCACGTCACCCTGCAGGAGGTCAGCGCCGTCAAGGACTATCCCGGCGGCTTCTGCCTGCTGAGGATCCACTCCGGCGGCTACGCCCTCAACCACTACAAGACCAGCAGCGCCGCGGCCCGCGAATGGGGCGAGCGCAGCCGCCGGGTGGCCGGAGGCCTGTGGCCGCACCACGCACTAGGCCGCTCGGTCGCCGACCGCAACAGCATGACGGCGCACGATCTGTCCGGCGTCAGCCCTGTTCGGCTTGCGGCCCCTTGTCCCGCTTCCGGCACCCTTCCAGCCTGATATTGAGCGCGGGCTCAATCGCTCTCAGTCGGTGCCGAACGCTGTCGAGCCCCGGACCGCGTCGCGCGGTACCGGGGCTCTGCCGCTTGTACCCTTCGTTGATCATTTATCGGCGGTCATGTGGTCCGGATGTCGTCCACCCTCTCGCCCTCCGCCTGGGACGGCTCGGTTCTGGGCACGTCCGGGTGCTGCTCCATGGCCGCACGCTCGGCCGGTTCGTCGCGCTCGCCCTCGGCCTGGGATGGCGTGTGCGAGTACAGCCAGCGGTCGTAATCCGAGGCTCCGGTCTCCATGACGACCCTCCTTGGTCGCTCACCTCCCATGCTCCTCCCGGGACCGCAACGGGGCCAGTGCGGCACTGCGTGTTCAGAGGCTGGCGTCGGCGGCGCTGCCGTGCTCGACGCGGATGCGATGTGAGGGGTGCGCCTGGTACGAGGAGCGGCACGACCGGCAAGCGCTTGGCCAGGCCGAGCCGGCGGGCCTGCGTGATGGGGTCGTCAGGCGTTGTCCCGCACGTCAAGGTGAGCCCACAGATCCTCGGTCGGCCGCGCCCCGTCCGTACCGTCGGCCCCATCCGTATCGTCGGTGGAGGCCGCTTCGGGGGCCGACACCTCGGCGCGGTTCGAGAACGCCACGGTGCGGCGGGCCTTGGCGATGACCTCGGCGTGCTCCTCACCGAACGTCGCGGCGTCGAGCCGCGCATTGAAAGCGGTCAACACTTCGGGGCTGATCACCGCGAGCGCGGTGCGCAGCTCGGCGAGCGTCTGCGGGCCCTCGGCGTGTTCGAGTCGGTGCGGATCCGCGGCCTGCGGGCCCGGCTCGTGCGGTAGCGCGGACATGTGCGTGACCTCCGGTTGTGATGCCTCCACGGTACGCGGTCGCTGTGCCCCGCCGTCAGAGGGTCACCGTTCACCCGACGGCGAGAACACGTACACCACTTCCCTGGACGCAACCTGTCCCGTGGACGGACTGCTTCCGGGCCGCGCACCCGTCTCACAGCCACGGGGCGAGCATCCCGCCCCGCTTCAGCGAGGTCAGGACCATCGAGACTCCCAACGACATCACGTCCTCCAGCCAGCCGGACCCCGTCACGAAGTCGTAGAGGGCCGGCTCGTCGGGGAAGGCCCCCAGGACCAGGATCTGACGTTCACCGGCGATGAAGCTGACGTACCGGACGTGGACGGACTGCGTCAGTGCCGCCGTGACCGCCTCGACCCTGGACGGCGCGGTGCGCACCCACAGCACCGCTTCCACGGGCAGTCCGAGGAGCGTCGGCTCGATCACGGCCCGGATGCGCACCCTGCCCTCCCGCCTCAGCGCACCCAGCCGCCGTCTGGCGGTGGCTTCCGAGACCCCGGCGATACGGGCGAGTTCGTCGTACGTGCAGCGCCCGTCCTCGGCCAGGGCGTGCAGCAACAGCCGGTCCTGGCGGGAGAGTTCCTGTGTCGCATCGCCGGTCGGCAGCACATCACCGGTGAGCGGGGGCGCGGAGGCCTCGGACGACGCTCCCCTCAGTTCGTCGATCTCGGTATCGGTGAGCAGGCCCGCGTGCCATTCGCGGATCGTCCGGACATGGCGCAGCACCGGGTACGTGAAGGTCTCCACCACGCCCGGCAGCCCCGGCAACTCGTCCATCACCAGGCCGGCGAGACGGTCACGCGGGCAGAGCAACTCCGCGACGCAGTCCGGGGTTCCGGTCAGCACGTGGGCGAAAACGCAGTCGGGGCGGCGGGCCAGTGCCATCGCGGCCACCCGTGCCTGTCCGGGAGAACAGCGCACGCCGACCACCGTGCTGCGGCCGCGCGCCTCCATGGCACCGATGCGCACCAGTCCGGACTCCAGCAGCCGGGCGCCCCGGCGGACCACGGTGCGTTCGGGTTCGCCGAGCGCCGCCGCGATGCGGTGCCAGGAGGCCCGGCCGTCGATCTGCAGCGCGCTGATGATGCGCCGGTCCAGCGAATCCGCCACGGGACCGGTCTGTGGTGCGTCCATCGGACCAAGCATATGGCCGATTCCGTCACTTCGGCCGAGATTCTTGTTCCCTTCCGTCAGCATGCCTGAACCTGCCATGGGGACCGACAGGACCTCATGAGCCGCACGAACCCATGACCCCGTAACTCACCCACGTACGGAGATGGTCGACGTGACTGCGACGCCTGGAAGTTCCCTTCGGCACCAAGCGGCCGAATCCACCGAACCCGCGCCCCTCCCCACCTCCCTGCGCGGGCGGCTCGCGCTTCTGGGCCCCGGACTGGTGCTGGCGGCCGCGAGCGTGGGCGCGGGCGACATGGTGACCTCGCTCGCGGGCGCCGCCGGCTACGGGATGGCCCTGCTGTGGGCGATCCTCATCGGCGTCGTCCTGAAGTTCGCGCTCACCGAGGCGGTGGGGCGCCTGTACATGGCCTCCGGGCAGACCGTGATCGCGAGCCTGCGTTCGGCCGGCCGCTGGCTGCCGGTGGCGTTCTTCGTGTTCGTCCTGGTCATCGGGCTGCTCTACGGGGCAGCGCTGAGTTCGGTGGCGTCCTTGGCGCTGACCACGCTGTTCCCCGCCCTGCCGCTGCGGCCGGTGGCCATCGGGATCGCGCTGGCGTCCGCCGCGATCGTGTACGTCGGCCGGTACGCGGTGTTCGAGCGGGTGATGAGCGTCTTCATGCTGGCCAAGTTCCTCGGCATGGTCGTCCTGGCGGTCGCCACCCTCGCCACCGCCGACGACCTGCCGGGCCTGCTCTCCTCGGTGCGCCCGAGGCTGCCGGAGGGGGACCTGGTGACGGTGCTCGCCCTCATCGGCGGCGTGGGCGGCACGGCCGGGATCGCCTCGTACAGCTACTGGGTGCGGGAGAAGGGCTGGCGGGACCGCAGCCGACTGCCCGTCATGCGCGCGGATTCCGCGGTGAGTTACACCCTCACCTTCCTGTTCGTGCTGTGCACCACGGTGGTGGGAACAGGCCTGCTCCACGGCAGCGGGCGGACCATCACAGGCAACGAAGGGCTGGCCGCGCTCGCCGACCCACTCGGCGCCGATCTGGGATCGGTGGCCCGTGTGCTGTTCCTCGGCACGTTCTTCCTCGTGACGCTGAGCGCGCTGGTCGGCGGGTTCAACGCCCTGTGCTATCTGCTGGCCGACTCCCTGCGGACCATGCGCGGCGTCCCGGACGACGCGGCCGAGCCCCACATCGCCCAGTACAGCCGCCCGTTCCGCGCCTTCCTTCTCTACGTGGCGGCCGCCGCCGTCGCCGTCACGTTCCTGGGACGGCCGGTGCGTCTGGTCCTGACGTACGCCGCCGTCGGCTCACTGATCCTGCCTCTGCTGTCCGGGGCGCTGCTGGTCCTGCTCAACCGCCGGGGCGTCCAGCGGCCGTTCCGGAACAAGGCCGCCTCGAACGTGCTGCTGGCCGGCTCCTTCGTCCTCTTCGGAGTGCTGGCCGTCGTACAACTCAAGGAAACGATCGGAGGGTTGTGAACCACACCGTGACCACCACGGATCTCTGCTTCTGGACCGCCACCGAACTCGCCGCCGCCATCAGGCGCCGTGACGTGTCCGCCCGGGAGGTCGTCGCCGCCCACCTCGAACAGATCGAGCGCGTCAATCCGGCGGTGAACGCCATCGTCACCCTCGTCCCCGAGCGGGCGCTGGAGCAGGCGGCCGAGGCCGACGCGCGGCTGGCGGCGGGGGCGGAGGTCGGCCCGCTGCACGGGTTGCCCGTGGCGCACAAGGACCTCCACGACACCGCGGGCATCCGCACGACGTACGGCTCACCGCTCTTCGCCGACCGCGTTCCCGGCCGGGACCACCTGGTCGTCGAACGCCTGAGGAGGGCCGGGGCGATCACCGTCGGCAAGACCAACGTGCCCGAACTCGGCATGGGTTCACACACCGTCAACCCCGTCTTCGGGGCCACCCGCAACCCGTACGACCCCTTCCGCAGCGCGGGCGGCAGCAGCGGCGGTGCCGGCGCGGCCCTGGCCTGCGGGATGCAGCCGCTGGCCGACGGCAGCGACACCGGCGGCTCGCTGCGCAATCCCGCCTCCTTCAACAACGTCGTCGGACTGCGCCCCTCCCCCGGGCGGGTTCCCTCGTGGCCCGACAAGGCGCCGTGGGGGCAGCTCTCGGTGAAGGGCCCGATGGCCCGCACGGTGACGGACGTGGCGCTGTCCCTGTCCGTGCTCGCGGGCCCCGACCCGCGCAGCCCGCTCGCCCTCGAAACACCGGGTTCCGCCTTCGCCGGGCCGCTGGAGGGGGACGTACGCGGTCTGCGGGTCGCCTGGTCACCCGATCTCGGCGGGACCGTCCCCGTCGACGCGGAGGTACGGGACGCGCTGCGCCCGGCCGTCGACGTCTTCGCCTCGCTCGGCTGCGAGGTCGAGGAGGCCTGCCCGGACCTGTCCGGGGCCGACGAGGTGTTCCTCGTCCAGCGTGCCTGGCAGATGGAACTCGCCTACGGCTCCCTGCTGGACGAGCACCGCCACCGGATGGCGACGGACGTGGTGTGGAACATCGAGGAAGGCCGCAAGCTCACGGGTCCGGACCTCGGGCGTGCGCAGATGCTGCAGGCCGCCCTCTTCCACCGGATCCGGGAGTTCTTCGAGTCGTACGACCTCCTGCTGCTGCCGGTGAGCCAGGTCGCCCCGTTCGACATCCGGCTGCCCTACCCGGCCTCCGTGGACGGCACGCCGATGGAGACCTATCTGGACTGGATGCGCTCGGCCTACCTGATCTCCGTCACCGGCTGTCCGGCGCTGTCGGTGCCGGCCGGTTTCACCCCGGCGGGTCTGCCGGTCGGACTGCAGATGGTCGGTCCGCACCGACAGGACCGGGCAGTCCTCGACGCCGGATACGCCTTCGAGAGGGCGACCCGTACAGGGGAGCGCAGGCCGGCCGTCGCTTCGGCGGGAGGGGATGAAACATGACAACGCCTCGCAGCGCGCTCGTGGTCGGCGCGGGCATGGCGGGACTGGCCACGGCCTGGTATCTCCAGGAAGCAGGCGTGGAGGTCACCGTCGTCGACCGCCGGGGCGTGGCGGCAGGGGCCTCCTGGGGGAACGCCGGCTGGCTGTCCCCGGCCCTCACCGTGCCGCTGCCCGAGCCGGGCGCCCTACGGCTGGGACTGCGGACGCTGTTCTCACCCACCTCGCCGCTCTACGTTCCGCCCCGCGCCGACGCCCGTCTGGCCCGTTTCCTGCTGTCCTTCGGCCGGAACTGCACGAGCCGGCGCTGGCAGGTCGCGATGAGCGCCTTCGCCGCACTCAACCGCGGTGCCCTCACCGCGTACGACGAGCTCGCCCGGGGCGGAGTCACGGAACCGACCCGGGCGAGCGACCCGTGCCTCATCGCCTTCACCACTCAGGCCGGTCGCACGCCGTTCGTCGAGGAACTGGAGGCCGTGCGCACCGCGGGCCAGCGCGTCGACTACGACCTGCTCACCGGCACCGAGGCACGGGACCTGGAGCCGACGCTGTCCGAACGGATCGATGCGGCGGTACGGCTGCACGGCCAGCGCCACCTCAACCCCGGGGCCTATGTCGCGGCCCTCGCCGACTCGGTCCGCGACCGGGGCGGAAAGATCGTCACGGGGCGGGAGGTCACCCGGATCCGGGACATCGGTACCGGGATCGCCGCGCGGAGCGCCGACGGAACCGAGGTGCGCGCCGATGTGGCCGTCCTGGCCGCGGGAGCCTGGCTCGACCGGCTGGCGGCACCCTTCGGCGTGCGCGCCCCGGTCCAGTCCGGCCGGGGCTACAGCTTCCTCCTGCCGCGCGAGGGTCTTCCTTCACGGCCCACCTACTTCGCCGCGCAGCGCGTGGTCTGCACTCCGGCGGGCGACCGCGTACGGGTCGCCGGAATGATGGAGTTCACCGGGCCCGACCGTCCCGCGGACCCCCGCCGGGTGCGGGCGATCGTCGACGCCGCGCGCCCCCTGCTGCCCGCCGCCGACTTCGGCCGCCGCACCGACGCATGGGTGGGACCACGCCCCTGCACCGCCGACGGCCTCCCCCTCGTCGGCCCCACCCGCTCACCGCGCGTCCACGTCTGCGGCGGCCACGGGATGTGGGGCATCGCCCTGGGGCCGCTGAGCGGCAGACTCCTCGCCGAATCGATCGTCACAGGCAGACCTGCCGCCGAACTCACCCCGTTGCATCCACTGCGCTGAAGCGCAGCTCTTGCTTCGCTTGCAGCACGCCTTCTAGCCTCGTTTTGTGCCGCTAATAAACAAAACCCGAACGCACAACGCCGTGCCGGGCAACGGCAACGACCTCACCCGACTCCGTATCGCCCTCACCACCTTCTTCGCCCTGGACGGCTTCATCTTCGCCGGCTGGGTCGTCCGCATCCCCGCCATCAAGGAGCAGACCGGCGCCTCGGCCAGCGCACTGGGCCTCGCACTTCTCGGAGTCTCTGCGGGCGCTGTGGTCACGATGATCCTCACCGGACGACTCTGCCGCCGCTTCGGGAGCCACCCGGTGACGGTGGTCTGCGGCGTCCTGCTGTCGCTGAGCGTCGCCCTGCCCCCACTCACCCACTCAGCACCCGCCCTCGGCGCCGTACTCCTCGCGTTCGGCGCCGCATACGGCGGGATAAACGTCGCCTTCAACAGCGCCGCCGTCGACCTGGTACGTGCGCTGCGACGGCCCATCATGCCCAGCTTCCACGCCGCTTTCAGCCTCGGTGGAATGATCGGCGCCGGGCTCGGCGCGCTGGTCGCAGGGACGCTGTCGCCAACGCATCATCTGCTCGGTCTCACCGCGATCGGTCTGCTCGTCACCACCCTTGCGGGTCCCGCCTTGCTGCGCCTCCGTCCCCCGGCACCGCCGGAGAACGCCTCGCACGAGGAGTCCGCGCCCCGCCGCATGGACACCCGCACCCGCGGTCTTGTGATCACCTTCGGTCTGATCGCCCTGTGCACGGCATACGGCGAGGGAGCCCTGGCCGACTGGAGCGCACTGCACCTGGAGCAGGACCTGGACGCCACACCGGGCGTCGCGGCAGTCGGCTACTCCTGCTTCGCGCTCGCCATGACCATCGGCCGGCTGACCGGCACAAAGATGCTCGAACGCCTGGGCCAGACCCGCACCTTGGCATACGGCGGCACGACCGCCGCCGCAGGCATGCTGCTCGGCGCGCTCGCCCCCTCCCTGTGGGCAGCACTCCTCGGCTTCGTGATCACCGGGCTCGGCCTCGCCAACCTCTTCCCCGTCGCCATCGAACGCGCCGGCACGCTGGCCGGCCCCGACGGAGTCGCGATCGCCTCCACGCTCGGCTACGGCGGCATGCTCCTGGGACCACCCGCCATCGGGTTCATGGCGGACTGGTTCTCCCTGCCCACCGCCCTCATCAGTGTGGCGGCACTGGCCGCATCGGCTGCGGTCATCGGATTCATGACACGAAATGCGGCAGCGGACGGGCGCGCTTGCCGCCGCCTCAGCTGACACCAACTTGAGCCGCCTCACCGACAGTTCGGCGGTGGGCTGCTCCAGCCGTGCGCGGGTCCGGCTCCAGTGGGATGCCGGACGGTCAATCCGCCGGCCTCACCTCGTCCCCTGCCGGGCGGAGGGCCCCTCCATGGCGTTGTCCAGATGAGTGATGACGGCCGGCACGTCGTCACTCTCGGTGCTCCGGATCAGCTGCAGGGCCGGCCGGACGAGGCCACCCGGTCGCGCTGTCAACCGCACGATCCCGGCAAGCCCGTCCACGACATCATCGATGTTCTCCGCCGCCATGCCCAACTCCCTCTCGCGGTCCCCTCGTTCGGCCTGCGCTCTGGCTGCTGTCCGCAGCGCCGATCACAGCCCCGTCCTACCACCGCACACCGGGGAGGGTCCCCCGCGGCGTCCAGGTCGAAGTGGTTGGATGAGCCGGCGGCGTTCACGTTTGCGTGGCTCGCCTGCCGTCTCGCCGGCTCACGTGCGGACCCAGCGGTGGTAGGCGTCCAGGTCGACGTTGCTGCCGCAGATGATGGTGGCCACGTGGCGGCCGGCGAAGCGGTCACGGTCTTCCAGGACGGCCGCGACGCCGAGGGCCGCCGAGGGTTCGACGACCAGGCCCGCGCGCTCCAGGAGCATCCGCATGCCCGTGACGATGGACGCCTCGTGGACCAGGACGGCGTCGTCGGCCACCGTGAGGAGGTCGTCCAGGACCGCGGGGATGGGGTACCGGCCGGCGACGCCGTCGGCGATGGTGTCCGTCGAGTCGGTGGTGACGACCCGGCGCTGGTGCCAGGAGCGGGTCATCGCGGGTGCGCCGAGGGGCTGCACGCAGATCACCTCGACGTCGGGCGAGAGGGTCTTCAGGACGTAGCCCACGCCGGTGGCCATCGCGCCGCCGCCCAGGGCGATCAAGACAGCGTCGAAGGATGACGCCCCACTGGCCAGTTCCAGGCCGATGGTCGCCGCGCCCTCGCAGGTCTCGATGTCGAGGCTGTCCTCGACCAGCCGGACGCCGCGCCGCTCAGCGATAGTCACGGCCCGTTCGCGGGCCATCTCGAAGTCGCCGTCGACCAGCTCCAATTCAGCACCCAGCGCGCGGATTCGAGCGAGCTTGGCAGCGGGCGCCCTGCGGGATGCCACGACCGTCACGTCCAGGCCACGGCGGCGACCGGACCAGCCGAGTGCCTGGCCGAGGTTGCCGGCGCTGGCGCACACCGCGGCGGTGCGGCCCTGGCCGGTCAGCAGGCCGGCGACAAGTTCGGTGCCGCGGGCCTTGAAGCTGCGCACCGGGTTCGCCGTTTCCAGCTTGATACTCACCGTGCAGCCGAGCTCGCGTCCCAACGCGTCGCACTGGTACAGCGGAGTATCCAGAAAGACCGGGTTGATATCCCGGCGGGCCGCGCGGATCCGGGCAAGATCGAGGCGCGTCGTGAGCATGACGAGCAACGTACCGCACTGCGGCGTCGCCAACCGCCGACTCATGCTTCCCGTAGTCGGGGCCCGGCGGGTCGAACAGCACGGTGGTGGGCGGCCGTTGGTCCTCACGCCTCACGTCGGTGTCCCTTCGCTCGCCGACCTGCGTCGTCGCGACCGCTGGACACGTGCCACAACAGCCGCCCGCTGGGCGTCCCGGCGGGCGGGCAGGGGAGAATGAGGGCTGTACGACAAGGTCGACCCTTGCGGAGGAGCGGGAAAATGCAGAACGCACGAGCAGGGCAGGTCGCCGGACCCGAGGACCTCATCGATGTGGCCCGCCTGGTCACGGCGTACTACGCGCTGCACCCCGACCCCGCCGAGCCCGGGCAACGGGTGGCGTTCGGCACCTCGGGACACCGCGGCTCGTCCCTCGTGGCGGCGTTCAACGAGGACCACATCGCGGCCACCAGCCAGGCCATCTGCGAGTACCGCACCGCCCAGGGCACCGACGGCCCCCTCTTCCTCGGCGCCGACACCCACGCCCTGTCCGAGCCGGCACGGATCACGGCACTGGAGGTGTTCGCCGCCAACGACGTGACCGTCCTCATCGACCAGGCCGACGGCTACACGCCCACCCCGGCGGTCTCGCACGCCATCCTCACCCACAACCGCAACCGCACCTCCGGCCTCGCCGACGGGGTCGTGGTCACCCCCTCGCACAACCCGCCCGCCGACGGCGGCTTCAAGTACAACCCGCCCAGCGGCGGCCCCGCCGGTTCCGAGGCGACCTCCTGGATCCAGGACCGCGCCAACGAGATCATCACCGGCGGCCTGAAGGACGTACGACGCATCCCCTACACCCGCGCCCTTGCCGCATCCGGCACCGGCCGCCACGACTTCCTCGGCGCCTATGTGGCCGACCTGCCGAACGTGCTGGACCTGGAGGCGATCCGGTCCGCCGGCGTACGCATCGGCGCCGATCCGCTGGGCGGTGCCTCGGTCGCCTACTGGGGCCGGATCGCCGAACAGCACGCGCTCGACCTCACGGTGGTCAACCCGCTCACCGACCCCACCTGGCGCTTCATGACGCTGGACTGGGACGGCAAGATCCGTATGGACTGCTCCTCGCCGTACGCCATGGCCTCGCTCATCGAGCAGCGCGACCGGTTCGACATCGCCACCGGCAACGATGCCGACGCCGACCGGCACGGCATCGTCACGCCGGACGCGGGTCTGATGAACCCCAACCACTATCTGGCCGTGGCGATTTCGTACCTGTTCTCGCACCGGGAGCAGTGGCCCGCGGGCGCCGGGATCGGCAAGACTCTGGTGTCGTCCGGCATGATCGACCGGGTCGCGGCGGACGTCGGCCGGCAGCTGGTCGAGGTGCCGGTCGGATTCAAGTGGTTCGTGGACGGCCTGTCCGACGCAACGCTCGGCTTCGGCGGCGAGGAGTCGGCGGGCGCGTCCTTCCTGCGCCGCGACGGCTCGGTGTGGACCACCGACAAGGACGGCATCACCCTGGCCCTGCTCGCCTCCGAGATCGTGGCCGTCACCGGCAAGACGCCCTCGGAGCACTACGCGCAGCTCACCGACCGCTTCGGCGCCCCCGCCTACGCGCGCGTCGACGCCCCGGCCTCCCGCGAGGAGAAGGCGCTGCTCGCCAAGTTGTCCCCGCGCCAGGTCACCGCCGACACCCTCGCCGGCGAGCCGGTCACCACGGTGCTCACCGAGGCCCCCGGCAACGGCGCCGCCCTCGGCGGCATCAAGGTCGCCACCGCCAACGCCTGGTTCGCGGCCCGCCCTTCGGGCACCGAGGACGTCTACAAGATCTACGCGGAGTCCTTCCTCGGCCCGGACCATCTGCGCCAGGTCCAGGAGGAGGCCAGGTCCGTGGTGCTCGCGGCGCTGGGCACCTGACGCGACGAGGCCGTGGGGACGGCGCTGATCGCCGCCGGGGCCGCGATCGGTCATGGGTGTTCGCGGCGGAGATACCGAATGGGCCCGCGCTGCCATCAACTGCGGGCCCTGGTACGGGGCTGCCCATCCCCGGATGGGCAGCACCGATGGACGCAACGGTCCGCGTCACCGCGCCAGTTGCAGCAGCTTGCGGTGGGCCTTGGACTTCAGGTCGTCGTTGGTCCTCTCCAGCGATCGCTGTGCGCGCGCCAGTTCCTCGCTCAGGTTGCGGAGTACGACCCGCATCCGGTGGTCGAGGTAGTCGGTGATGGTGCGCTCGACCGCGTAGGCGGTCCGGCCCAGCCTCCGTGCCTGATCGCGGAACATCCCGTCCATCTCGTCGTGTTGGTTCCGGGACGTGCTGCCGCAGCCGTTCAACCTGGCCTTCGAGCGCAGGCAGGGCCGCAGCCAGCACATCCCGGACTTCACGGCGGTGCTGCCCGACGGCAGTCCGACGGGGTGTGTTCAGGGCGTGCAGAACGGCCGGATCGCGGTCAACTGGCCCTGCAGAGCGGGATACTGGTGCTTTCTCACGACGTGACGACCAGGGAGGGCGGATCGGTGAACTCTGCCGGAGAAACGGGCCGTCGGGGCGAGGACGGCGGCCGGGGCGGGCGGCATGCGGTCGTCGTGGGCGGGAGCCTCGCGGGACTGCTCGCGGCGCACGTCCTTGCCGGGCACGCCGAGCGGGTGACTGTCGTCGAGCGCGACCGGTTACCGGACGGCACCAAGCCGCGGTCCGGTGTACCGCAGGGTCGGCATCCGCATGTCCTGCTGCAGGGCGGCCAGGTGGCCCTGGAGTCGCTACTGCCGGGCTTCCTGGCGGAGCTGCGGGCAGCGGGGGCACCGCGGGTGGGCATGCCCTCGGACATGGTGCTGTGGCAGAACGGCCGCTGGTTCCGCCGGGTGCCCGCGACGACGCACATCTACACCGGTTCGCGCGCGCAGCTCGAGGAGCGGGTGCGGCGGCGGGTTCTCGCCAGCCCGGTGATCAGCGTGGTGGAGGGGACCGATGTCGTCGGGCTCCTCGGTGACGCCTCGCGCGTGCGGGGTGTGCTGCTGCGGGGCCGCTCCGGCGACGCCCGCGCGGAGGAGCGGGCCCTCGAGGCGGACCTGGTCGTCGACGCCTCCGGCAGCGGCACGAAGGCTCCGCAGTGGCTCGCGGCGATCGGCGCCGAGACCCCGCCCGAGGAGACCATCGATACGGGGCTCGCGTACGCCTCCCGCGTCTACCGCGGCAGAAGCGGCGTCCTCGACGGCGAGACCCTCGGCTACTACGTCTATCCCGACCCCGACCAGGTGCACGCCGGCGGTGCGCTGCCGCTGGAGGACGGCACCCATCTGGTCATCGTCTCGGGGCTGCGCGGCGACGAACCGCCCACGGACGACGACGAGTTCGTGACGTACACCAAGAGGCTGCCGCATCCGCTCCTGCACCGGTGGCTGGACGACGCCGAGCCGCTCTCGCCGGCGTTCGGCTACCGGCGGACCGCGAACATCCGCCGCCGCTACGACCTGCCCGGCCGCCGCCCGGCCGGATTCCTCGCCACCGGCGACGCGCTGTGCACCTTCAACCCGATCTACGGGCAGGGCATGGCCGTCGCCGCGATGAGCGCGGTCGCCCTGCGCGACGCGCTGGCCGACCGGCGCCGGACGCCCACGACGCGCCGCGTGCAGCGGGCGCTCCTCGCGGCGTCCCGGCAGGCGTGGGACATCTCCGCCGGGGCGGACCGCAAGATGCCGGGCGCGGTCGGCACCGCGGTCGCCGGCGGGCCCGCGGACCGCGTCGCCGACTGGTACCTGCGCCGGGTCCAGGAGCGCTCCCCCGGCGCCCCTGTCGTGGGTCGCGCCTTCCGCTCCGTAGTGACCCTCTCCGCGCCCGTCACCGCCCTGTTCGCCCCGCCCGTGGCCCGGGCCGTCCTCTTCCGCCCGCCCGCGCCCACGCCCACAGAGCCGCCGGCGACACCGGAGGAACCGGGTACCTGAGCGAGGTCGGCAGCACGGGATCGGCGCCGAGCCCTGCGCGTGCGCCCGGCGCGGCGAAGGTACCGTCGCCCTGGCCCTCGACACCTGGCTCCGCGCCAAGGGCTGCCCGCCCGACCTCGCCCCGCTCAAAGCCGAAGCATCGGTGCGGAGCTCGAGCGGAGTCAGCTCGGTTCGGAGGCCCCGGTGATCACATCGACGGCGTGCCGGCGATGGGCGGCGAAGAGGCGGACTGCGCTGTCGGTGTCGCGGTCGCTGCCCTCACGACCTGACCGCCGGTACGCGGGCCCACGACACGGCATATGGCGAAGCGCTGACGTCCGCGCGCCCGACGACCCGTTTCCAGTCGTCCGTTGCCCGAAATGGCTGAAGTTCGATTGTCGCCGCGTGAATTCGGCACCACCGTGCGGCATTCTTCCGCCCGGAATTCCGCGTAATGGTCGCGTGTATCGATGAATGCCGAAAACGTCGGCTCCACCCCTGGCTGGGGTGTGTTCAGCGTGATTCGAAAGCGATGCGGCATCGGTTGGGGCGTATCACAGGTACGGCCGCCGTCGCTCAGTATGCGTCGACCTGTTTCCGCATGTGTGGGCGATGTGGAGTTCCGAGTTCCGGCCAGGAATGCGTGGTTAGCATGGTTCACACATCAACCGCCGTTGCACGTAGGCGACTTGGCATCCCACGCGTGCGCGGCAAGCACACCACCCCCGACAAGCATCGAGGAACGCGGCATGGCACATCCCGACGCGTCCAGCCCACGCCAGAGGTCGGCATGGCGGCTTCTGCCGGTCGCCTCACTGGTGGTGACCGCGGCTGTCGGTACTCCTCTCGTGCTCGCCGCACCGGACGCCGCACGCGTCTGGGTCGCGGGCACGGTCGTGGGGGCGGGGAGCTGTCTCGTTCTGCTCGCCTCGGCGGCCACCCGGCTGCACCGCAAGCTCTCAACGCAGGTGGACAGGTCGGTGGCGGAGTCGGCACGGCATCGCTCGGAGGCGGCGCACCTGGCCGACGCGGTGCTCCCGGAGCTGTCCGCGGCGATGAAGGACCCCGCGAGAGATCCCGTATCCGCTGCGATGGGAACGGGCAGTGCCTGGCATCCGACGGAGCCTCAACTCAGGGCTGTGCAGCGCGCGGTGGAGGAGACACTGGGCGCTGCACAGCGGCGCGCGGCCACCGCGGACGGCGAACGCGAGCAGGCGGTGCGGGCCCTGGCGGGCATCACCGACGATCTGCTGAAGGCGAGGTCGCAGACCCTGCCCACGGCGGTACGGAGACTGGGTGAGGGAGCCTCGCTGGACACGGTCCGCGCGGAGTTACGGCTGTCCGAGTTCTCCAACGCCGTCGTACGCGATCTGGTGGAGGCCGGCATACGCGAACTCGCGGTCAGCGAGCGGCGTTCCGCGGCTGCCCGGGCCGCCGGCGCGAAGGCGCTGAGCCGGGTGCAGGCCCAGGCCGTGGGCATCCTGGCGGATCTGCGGGAGATGCAGGACCGGCACGGCGAGGCGGTCCTCGGCGATCTGCTCGAGCTGGACCACAGCACCTCCCAACTCGGCCTTCTCACCGACCGGTTGGCGCTACTCATGGGCGGGCGGGCGAGCCGGTCCTGGAACAAGCCGATCCCGATGGAGAGCATCCTGCGCGGCGCCGTGGGACGGATCGCCGCATACCGCAGGGTCAGCCTCAACTGCTCGAGCAACGCGGCGGTGGCCGGGTTCGCGGCCGAGGGCGTGATGCACCTCCTGGCCGAACTGATGGACAACGCGACCAGCTTCTCCGCGCCGATCGACCAGGTCCACGTCTATGTGGAGGAACGCTCCGCCGGCATCGTCGTCACCATCGAGGACAGCGGTCTGAAGATGGCCGACGCCGCCCTGCGACGCGCCGAGGAGGCGGTGTCGGGCGCTATGAGCGACCTCGCCTTCCTCCAGGGAACCCGGCTGGGGCTCGCGGTCGTCGGACGGCTCGCCGTCAAGTACGGCATCTCCGTCAGTTACCGCCCCTCCTCCCGAGGCGGCACCGGAGTCGTCGTACACCTGCCGGCCCAACTGCTCGCCCAGCAGCGCACGGCACTCCCCCGGACTCCGCTGCACGACCCGTCGGCGCGACCGCGCGAGCGTGCTGTGGCCGCCGCCGGGCGCACCCGTTCGCAGCCGGCCGACCCGCCCCCTCTCCCGGCGCCCGAGCCGGAGCCGATGGCTTCGACCGGCGGCGGCGACAGCGGGTCGGTGACCCCCAACGGCCTGCCCGTACGTCCGCCCGGCCGCACGATGGCGGCCGCCGACCGCGTCCGTACGCCTGCGGAACGTCCCGCGGACGAGAGGCCCGCCTCCCGTGACGCGGGCAAGAGCTTCGGCGCCTTCCACCGCGCACGCCAGGCAGCGGCGGCAGGCGAACCGGCCCCGTCCACCGAGCCGACCGACCCGCACGGCCACGACGCCGACTGAGCCCGGCCCTTCTTCTCGCGGGACGCCATGACCGGGCGCCCCGACCCGCCACAGACCGGAGATTGGAGGAAAGGGCCGGTGGCCGGGCCTGAACGGATCACCAGCTCTTCACCCACCCATGCAGACCACTGACACCACACTGACCTGGCTTCTTGAAGGCCTTCTCGAGCGCGCCCCCGGCACCCGGCACGCCCTCGTGCTCTCCCGCGACGGGCTGAAGCTGTGCTGGACCGAGCGGTTGGGCGTCGACCAGGCCGACCAGCTCTCGGCCATCGCCTCCGGGATGCAGGCCCTGGCGCAGGGCGCCTCGGTCGAGTTCGGCGACGGCAGCGGCGGCGTACGGCACTCGATGACGGAGTTCTACGGCGGACTGCTGTTCATCGTCGAGGCCGGTGAGGGCGCGCACCTGGCGGTCGTCGCGGATGACGGCGCCGATCCGGGTGTGGTGGGGCACCACATGACCGACCTGGTGGAGCGGATCGGCGAGCACCTGCGTGCCGAGGCCCGCGCCCCGATAGAGGAGAGCTGATCCCATGAGCCGACGTCCGGTCGACACCGGGGACCCGGACCGGCTGTACACCATCACCGGGGGCCGCAGCGAGGCCCCCGACGATCTCGACCTCGTCTCACTGATCGTCAGCGAGTGCGAGCCCGCGCGCGGCATGCAGTCCGAGCACGTCCGGATCCTGGAGCTGTGCCGTCGCCCGACCGCCGTGGTCGAGATCGCCGCCGAGCTGCGGCTTCCGGTGACGGTCGTCCGGATCCTGGTGGGAGACCTGCTGGCGATGGCGAAGGTCACCGCTCGCCATCCCCGGTCCGCCCCGGCCGTGGCCGCCCTGCCCGAATCCGCTCTCCTGCTGGAGGTTCTCGATGGACTCCGTAAGCTTTGAGCCCTCCACAAGCTCTGAGCCCCCTGCCCGTACGCCGCTCAGCGCCACGGCCGAGACCGGGCTCAAGATCGTCGTGGTGGGCGGCTTCGGTGTCGGCAAGACCACTCTGGTCCGCTCGGTCAGCGAGATCCGGCCCCTGAACACCGAAGAGGTCATGACCAAGGCCGGTGTCGGCATCGACCGGACGGCGGGCCTGGCCGACAAGTCCACGACGACCGTCGCCTTCGACTTCGGCCGGATCAGCCTGACCGAGCGCACGGTCCTGTATCTGTTCGGTGCCCCGGGCCAGGAGCGCTTCTGGTTCCTGTGGGACCGGCTCTTCGCGGGCACACTGGGCGCCGTCGTGCTGGTGGACACCCGGCGGATGAGCGACTGCTGGTACGCCATCGACCGTCTGGAGCATCACAAGACTCCCTTCGTCGTCGCGGTCAACCGGTTCGAGCACGACACCAACGCCTTCTCCCTGAGCGAGATCCGCCAGGCACTCACGCTGCCCGAGCACATACCGCTGATCGACTGCGACGCACGGGTCCGCTCGTCCGGCAAGAACGTCCTGATCACTCTTGTCGACCACCTCTACGAACTGGCCATGGCCCGGGAGATGACACCATGAACGACGACGCGACCGGCCCCGACCCGCGCCCCGCCGACCCGAAGCAGAGCACCTCGGGCTGCCCGGTGCACGCGGACGCGGTTCCGCTGAGCGGTCTGGAGTACCAGCAGACCCCCGCCGCGCTGTACCAGGAACTGCGCCGCTCCCACGGCCCCGTGGCGCCCGTACTGCTGGACGGCGGCGTGCCCGCCTGGCTGGTCCTCGGTTATCCGGAGGTCTCCTTCGTCACCTCCCACGACGAACTCTTCGCCCGCGACTCGCGGCGCTGGAACCAGTGGGAGCACATTCCCGCGGACTGGCCGCTGCTCCCCTTCGTCGGCTACCAGCCCTCGGTGCTGTTCACCGAGGGTGCCGAGCACCAGCGGCGGGCCGGCGTCATCACCGAGGCCCTGGAGGGCGTCGACCAGTTCGAACTCGGGGTCAACTGCGGGCGGATCGCCGACCAGCTCATCGACGCCTTCGCGGGCAGTGGCGAGACCGAGCTGATGAGCGCGTACGCACACCCCCTGGCGATGCGGGCCGCGGTGGAGATGTGCGGTATGGCGGCCCACAGCACGGACACCGACGACCTCGTACGGGACTTGCGGATCTCCCTGGACACGGGCGAGGGCGAGGATCCGGTCGCAGCCTACGTCCGCGTCCAGGAACGCATCCAGCAACTGGTGAAGGACAAGCGCGCGGAGTCCGGCGCGGACGTCGTCTCCCGCATGCTGGCCCACCCCGAGGGGCTGAGCGACGACGCGATCGTCCAGGACCTGATCTCGGTCGTCGCGGCGGCCCAGCAGCCCACCGCCAACTGGATCTGCAACACGCTGCGGCTGCTGCTCACCGACGACCGCTTCGCGCTCAACGTCTCCGGCGGCCGGGTCAGTGTCGGCGAGGCCCTCACCGAGGTGCTGTGGCTGGACACGCCCACCCAGAACTTCATCGGCCGCTGGGCGGTGCGCGACACGCTGCTCGGCGGGCGCCGGATCAAGGCGGGCGACTGCCTGGTCCTCGGGCTCGCGGCGGCCAACACCGACCCGCAGATCTGGCCCGAGGGCCATGTCGGCGCCGAGGGGAACGGCGCCCACCTGTCCTTCTCCAACGGCGAGCACCGCTGCCCCTATCCGGCTCCGCTGCTCGCCGACGTCATCGCGCGTACGGCCGTCGAGACGCTGCTGGAGCGTCTGCCCGACGTCGTCCTGTCGGTCGATCCGGAGGATCTCGTGTGGCGGCCGTCCATCTGGATGCGGGGACTGACCTCACTGCCGGTGGAGTTCACGCCCACTCTGCGGTGAGGCCCGCCCCGGGCAACGCCGTCAGAGGCCGACCGGTGTGAAGCGCACCGGCAGCGCCTGCGGTCCCCGTGTGAACACGCCCTGCTCGGCTGGCCGAAAACCATCGTCGAGCCGCATGTCGGGCATGGCGTCGAGGAGTTGGCCCACCCCGATCTCGACCTCGGCGCGGGCCAGCAGGGCGCCCACGCAGAAGTGGCGGCCCAGGGCGAAGGCGAGATGGTCGGCCGCGGCGGAGAAGGCCGTCGTGGTCGTCAGATCGTCGCGGAAGATGTCGAAGCGGTCCGGCTCCCGGTAGCGGGCGGGGTCCCGGTTCGCGGCTCCGATCAGGCAGGTCACCGTGGCTCCCGGCGGAACGGTGCCGCCGCTCAGCTCGACCTCCACGGCCGTCTGTCGCATGATCATGTGGACCGGCGGGGTGTACCGCAGGGTCTCCGTGAAGGCCCGCTCGATCAGTGAGCGGTCCTCCCGCACGGCCTGGAGCTGTTCGGGATGCGCCAGCAGGTTGGCGAAGATGCTCGCGAGGGCCTTGTCCGTGGTCTCCCCGCCCGCCGCGAGCAGCAGACTACAGAACGCCTTGATGTCCTCGTCGCTCATGCGCACGCCTTCCACTTCGGCGGCGCACAGCGTGGACAGCAGGTCGTCGCCGAGGTGGTCACGGCGGTGCCGGATGATCGGGATCATGTACTCGGCGAACTCGGTGCGGGTGCGCTCACCGGCCGCGGCGACCTCCGGATCGCCCGCGAGATTGCCGAGGAAGGCGATCACCGACGTGTACCAGCGGTGGAAGCGGTCGTGGTCGGCCTTGTCCAGGCCCAGCATGTCGGCGATGACGTTGACGGGAAAGCGTGTCGCGAAGTCCGCGACGAGGTCGGCGCTTCCCGTGTGGCGGAACCTGTCGATGAGTGCCCGGGCGTTGTCCTCGATGACGGGCAGGAACTTCTCCTGCAGGTCACGGCCGCGGAAGGCCGGGGCCACCAGGGCCCGTCGCACCGCGTGCTCACGCCCGCTGAGCGTCAGGATCGTCCTGCCGTGCACGGGCTCGATCTGCCATACGTAGTTGTCGGTGGTGAACTGCCCGTCGCGGTCCTTGAAGATCCGTTCGACGTCTTCGTAGCGCGACACGATGTAGCTCTGGGTGGCCTCGTGCCAGATCAGCGGGGCGCGCTCGCGCATGACCCGGTAGGCGGGATAGGGATCCTCGGCGAATTCGTTCGACAGGATGTCGGGCAGGTCCGGTGCGGTGGTCACGTGGGGGGACTCCTTGAAGCGTCAACCGGCAGACCGTCCAAGGCTATGGATCATGGGTGGGCGTGGCACAGCCGATTACTGGCCGAGCCCGCCCACCACAAGCCGGAGTCCAGGTCGGTGACCCGACTCGGCAACCCCTTCCCCTCGACCGCACTCCATCCGGCAGACTCACCGCATGGAGACCGCGCAGCACATTCGAATCCTGGACGCCGAGGGCCAGTTGCTGGCCAGGGCCGCCGAGGAGGCCGGGACCGAGGCCAAGGTGCCCACCTGTCCCGGCTGGCAGGTGCGGGACCTGGTGCGGCACACGGGCATGGTGCACCGCTGGGCCACGGCGTTCGTCGCCGAGAGACACACCTCGTACCACCCCGACGAGGGCCTGCCGGATCTGGACGGTACGGAGTTGCTGACCTGGTTCCGCGAGGGCCATCGTCGGCTGGTCGACACGCTCACCAACGCCCCTGCCGACGTGGACTGTTGGAGCTTCCTGCCCGCGCCCTCACCGCTCGCCTTCTGGGCACGGAGACAGGCACACGAGACGACGGTGCACCGGTACGACGCGGAGTCCGCGCTCTCCGGAACCCCGAACCCGATCGCCGTCGACTTCGCGCTCGACGGCGTCGACGAGCTGCTCCTCGGCTTCCACGCACGCAAGAAGAGCAGGGTGCGCACGGAGGTGCCGCGCGTACTGAGGGTGCGGGCCGAGGACACCGACGCGGTGTGGACCGTACGACTGTCGCCCGAGCCGCCGGTGAGCGAGCGGGGTGAACTGACCGGCGCCGACTGCGAGTTGGCAGGTCCGGCGGCCGAGCTCTACCTGTCACTGTGGAACCGGCGGCCGTTCCCGAGGGTCACCGGAGACTCCTCCATCGCGACGCTGTGGCGCGAGACGTCGGCGGTCACCTGGAGCTGAGTCCTGACTGCTCGGCGGGACCAGGCGGCGAACCCCGTCAGCCGCCCGAACCCTCCGCCAGCATCCGCCCCAGTACAGCGCGTTGCACCGGCAGTACGTCGCCGTGCAGCGCACGCCCCTTGAGCGTGAGCGAGACGCGCACGCCTCGCCGGTCCTGCGGACACATGCAGCGCTCCACGAGACCGTCCTTCTCGAGCCGGCCGATCAGCCGGGACAGTGCGCTCTGGCTGAGATGGACCCGCTCGGCGATCTCCTGGACGCGATACGCACCGGCGCCGTCGGAGGCGGCGCACCCTGCCAGCACGTCGAGCACCTCGAAGTCGCTGGCGCACAAGCCGTGTTGATGCAGTGCGCGGTCGAGCTCGGACACGGTGCGCGCATGCACCGCGAGGAGGTCGCGCCACTGGTCGACGAGCCCCTGCTCGGCGTTCTCCATAGCCGCCATGAAGCCGGACCGTAGCAAAGAACCGGCTTTGTTGCATCTGAATTAAATGCGCTTGCATTCAATGCATACGCATGTAGCGTGAGGCGCATGACCTCTCCGCTCACCAACTCCGCGGCCCAGGAACGCTGGACACCTCGCCTGTGGGGCACCCTCCTGGTGCTCTGCGCCGCGATGTTCCTGGACGCGTTGGACGTGTCGATGGTCGGCGTCGCCCTGCCGTCCATCGGATCCGAACTCGACCTCTCCACCTCGGCCCTGCAATGGGTCGTCAGCGGCTACATCCTGGGCTACGGCGGCCTGTTGCTC
Organism: Streptomyces yerevanensis; assembly: GCF_000716805.1. Lineage (NCBI taxonomy): Bacteria > Bacillati > Actinomycetota > Actinomycetes > Kitasatosporales > Streptomycetaceae > Streptomyces > Streptomyces yerevanensis. The sequence goes on from NZ_JNWJ01000003.1 coordinate 233,518, forward strand.
CTCGGCGGACGGACCGCCGACCTGCTGGGCCGCCGCCAGGTCTTCCTGGTCGCCCTGGCCGTCTTCGCGCTCGCCTCGCTGCTCGGCGGACTCGTCGACTCCGGCCCGCTGCTGATCGCCAGCCGCTTCATCAAGGGCCTGAGCGCGGCGTTCACCGCACCCGCCGGCCTGTCGATCATCACCACGACCTTCGCCGAGGGCCCGCTGCGCAACCGCGCTCTCTCGATCTACACCACCTGCGCCGCCACCGGCTTCTCCATGGGCCTCGTTCTGTCCGGGCTGCTCACCGAGGCAAGCTGGCGCCTGACCATGCTGCTGCCCGCACCCATCGCGATCATCGCCCTGATCGCCGGCCTCAAGCTGCTCCCGCGCAGCGAGCGGGAGAAGGACCACAACGGCTACGACATCCCCGGTGCCATCATCGGCACGGCCTCGATGCTGCTGCTCGTCTACACCGTCGTCCAGGCCCCGGAGGTCGGCTGGACCTCGGCCCGTACGCTGCTCTCGTTCCTCGCGGTCGCCGTCCTGCTCACGGTCTTCGTCCGGATCGAGCAGCGCTCGGCGGGCCCGCTGATCCGGCTCGGCGTGCTGCGCTCCGGCAACCAGATCCGGGCCCAGCTCGGCGCGATGACGTTCTTCGGCTCGTACATCGGCTACCAGTTCCTGGCCACACTGTACCTGCAGACGCTGCTCGGCTGGTCGGCCCTGGAGACGGCGCTGGCCTTCCTGCCCGCGGGCGCGCTGGTGGCGCTGTCCGCCACGAAGATGGGAGCCGTCGTCGACCGGTTCGGCACCCGGCGGCTGATTCCGGTGGGCTTCGCCCTGATGGCTCTCGGGTACGTGCTGTTCCTGCGCATCGACCTCGAGCCGGTGTACGCGGCGGTGATCCTGCCGACGATGCTGTTCATCGGCGCCGCCTGCGCCCTGGTCTTCCCCTCGCTCAACATCCAGGCCACCAACGGCGTGGACGACCACGAGCAGGGCATGGTCTCGGGTCTGCTCAACACCTCGGTGCAGGTGGGCGGCGCGATCTTCCTGGCGATCGTGACGGCCGTCGTGACCGCGAGCGCCTCCGACGACGCCTCTCCGCAGGCCGTCCTCGACAGCTACCGCACGGGGCTGATCGTGGTGACGGCGATCGCGGTGGCGGGGCTGCTCATCACGGCCACGGGTCTGCGCAAGCAGCGTACACAGGGGCCCGGGCGGACGGTCCTGGTCGCCAAGTCCGAGTCCGTACAGGAGGAGCGGGAGGAGCGGGTACCGGTCCGCGACTGATCCCTCCCACATCCCTCTACGCAACTACGTGCGCCCGGCGGGCTGTTCTTGCCCGCCGGGCGTCCTGCTGTGAGACTTCGACGCATGGAGAACAGTGGGGGACGGCGGACTCAGGCCGAGCGGGACGCGATCACCGTCGAGACCGGATACGCGCTGTGCAGTGCGGCGGTCCTGGCTGCCCTCGTCTTCGGGGCCGTGTCCGGTCCGGCGCTGCTCTTCGACCTGCCTGCCGGCGCCGAAGACCTGCTGGTCATGGCCGGGTGCGGGCTCGCGGTCATGCTCTTCTTCGTACGGGTGGTCAGTGTGCTGGTCCGTTTCCAGCGCGGGCCTCAGCCCAGCCAGCCCGGCCGTACCAACCCCGACTCATAGGCCAGTACGACCAGTTGGGCCCGGTCGCGCGCGCCCAGCTTCACCATCGTGCGGCTCACATGCGTCTTCGCCGTGAGCGGGCTGACGACCAGACGGCGGGCGATCTCGTCGTTGGACAGCCCGATGCCGACCAGGGCCATCACCTCCCGCTCCCGCTCCGTGAGCTCGGCGAGCGACTGAGCGACAGCCGGCTCCTTGGACCGGGCCGCGAACTCGGCGATCAGCCGCCGCGTCACGCCGGGCGACAGTAGCGCGTCGCCCTCGACCACCGCCCTGACCGCGCGCAGCAGTTCGTCCGGTTCGGTGTCCTTGACGAGGAAGCCGGAGGCCCCGGAACGGATGGCTTCGAAGACGTACTCGTCGAGCTCGAAGGTGGTGAGCATGACCACCTTGACGTCGTGCAGGTCGGCGTCCCCTGTGATGCGGCGGGTCGCTTCGAGACCGTCGAGCAGGGGCATTCGGATGTCCATCAGGACGACGTCGGGGCGCAGTTCACGCACCTTACGCAGCGCCTCCTCGCCGTCGGCGGCCTCTCCGGCCACCTCGATGTCCTTCTGTGCGTCGAGGAGCGCCTTGAAGCCTGCGCGGACCAGTGACTGGTCGTCGGCGAGCAGTACGCGGATCACCGGTCCTCCTTGAGCTCGGCGGGCTTGGCCTTGTGCTCGAGCGGCAGTACGGCCAGTACCCGGAAACCGCCGTCCTCGCGCGGCCCGGCCTCGATCGTGCCACCCAGGGCCGCGGCCCGCTCCCGCATTCCGGCCAGTCCGTTGCCGCTGCCGCCCGCGTCCGCGCCGGTCGCCGGTCCGTCGTCGTCGATACGGAGCTTCAGCGCGTCGTCCTCGTAGCCGACCAGCACACGCGCGTGCCGCGAACCGGAGTGCCGTACAACGTTGGTCAGCGCCTCCTGCACGATGCGGAAGGCGGCGAGGTCGGCGCCCGGTGGCAGGGTTCTGCGCTTCCCTTGGGTCTCGACTCCGACGGTCAGTCCGGCGCTTGCCGCCTGCTCGACGAGTTCGGGCAGCCGGTCGAGGCCGGGCGCCGGTGCACGTGGCGCGTCGCCGTGCGTGCGGAGCGTGTCGAGGACCTGGCGTACCTCCCCGAGGGCCTCCTTGCTCGCCGCCTTGATGGTGGTGAGCGCGGTACGGGCCTGATCCGGGTCGGAGTCGAGCAGTGCGAGGCCCACGCCCGCCTGGACGTTGATGACCGAGATGCTGTGCGCCAGCACGTCGTGCAGCTCGCGGGCGATCCGCAGCCGCTCCTCGTCGGCGCGCCGCCGGGCCGCCTGGCGGCGTTCCGTACGGTCCCGGTCCCACTGCTCTCGGCGTACGCGGACGAGTTCGGAGACCGCGGCGATGGCCACCATCCAGGCGGCGACCGAGACGTCCTCGCCCCAGTCGCCCACCGTGTCGTCGTTCGGCGGCAGCCACTGGTAGAGCCAGTGCCCCTCCAGCAGATGGGCCACCCACAGCATGCCGAGCGCCGCCCAGGCCGCCCGTCGGTGCCCCGCGACGACGGCGCTGAAGCAGGCGAGCGCAACGGTCAGGAAGATCGGGCCGTACGGATATCCGGCGCCGAAGTAGAGCAGCGCCGACGCCGCGACGCCGAACACCACGAACACCGGATACCGATGCCGCCACAGAAGCAGAAGGGTGCCCACGAACAGCAGCGCCCGGGCGAAGAGGCCGAGAGACTCGCGGACGCTCTCCTGCTCCTGCGCGGCGAAATTGCTGCCGACCTGGACGAACACGGTGAGCAGCAGTGTCGAACGCCATGGCCGGCGGGGCCGGCTCTCCGCTGCCTCGTCGTCGCCGTCGTTCCACCACGGCGGCCCGTGCCGCCATCGCCACGGCGGTCCGCCGCCCCGCGCCCAGGGCGGACCACCGCTCAGGCGTGTGCGCTGCTCTTCCATGACAGCCACGCTAGACGCCACGGCTGGTCCGGGCGTCCGCCGAGCGTGGTGATCAGACGTACTCCCGGGGAAGTACACCTCCGCCGTTCGCGGCTGCTCGCGCCGATCCTGCCTCAGGATCCCGACCGGCTGCCGCCGCCTCCCATGCCGGTGTCCTGAGGGAACACCAGGCCCACGCCATGGCCGAGTTGGGCGACGGCGTGCCGGAAGAAGGCTTCGCGATCCTCCACCACCCGGTTGAACTGGCCGAACACCTCGAAGCCGATCAGCCCGAACAGCTGGGCCCAGGCGGCGGCGAAGGCCATCACCACCTCCGGCGGCAGATCCGGCGCGAGGTCCTGGCCCAACCGCCGCGCCTCCGGCTTGAGTTCGGCGGGCAGGCGTGGCAGGGCGACGCCCACGCCCCGGTGCGCGTCGCGGACGATCTCGATGAGCAGCAGCGCGACCCGGGACGCCGCCGGCACGGTCGAGTCGGGGGCGGCGTATCCGGGCACGGGCGAACCGTAGATCAGCGCGTACTCGTGCGGATGCGCGAGCGCCCAGCCGCGCACCGCCTCGCACACCGCGGCCCAGCGCCGGATCGGGCCGACGTCGGCGACCTTCTCGTGCGCGGCCTCCGCGGTCTGGCCGAGCGAGTCGTAGGCGTCGATGATGAGGGCGGTCAGCAGGTCGTCGCGGCTGGGGAAGTAGCGGTACAACGCGGAGGAGACCATGCCGAGTTCACGGGCGACGGCCCGCAACGAGAGCTTGGCGGCACCTTCCTTCGCGAGCTGTCTGCGCGCCTCGTCCTTGATGGCCGCGGTCACTTCGGTCCTGGCTCGGGCACGGGCCCCTCGGGCGGTACTCATGCCAGGCAGTGTCCCATGAATTCGGAGCACTGCACACAAACGTGAGCGGTGCTCTGAAGTTGGATCAACGCTCTCGCATCAGCGCAACGCTCACCTTGGAGAGCGATGCACACATTCGAGAGCACCGCTCTTGCTTTGGATCACCGATCTCGTGCACACTGCTCTCAAGCGAGAGCAGTGCTCTCGCAACCGACATCACCAATGGGGGTCCCGCGATGGCACAGCAGCGCTACATCAAGCCCGGCGGCTTCGAGGCCGGCATGAACCGCTTCATCGGCTGGCTCGCCCGCCGCGGTTTCAGCCTCGTCGGCAACGCCGAGCTCTCCGTCCGCGGCCGCAAGAGCGGCGAGTGGCGGCGCGTGCCGGTCAACCCGCTCCCCTACGAAGGCGGCCCGTACCTCGTCTCGGCGCGCGGCCACTCCGAGTGGGTGCGCAATCTGCGGGCGGCCGGCGGCGGGCGGCTCCAAGTGGGCCGCAAGACACAGGAGTTCACGGCAGTGGAGCTGCCCGACGAGGAGAAGCCCGTCGTCCTGCGCACCTACCTCAAGAAGTGGGGCTGGGAGGTCGGCCGTTTCTTCGGTGACGTCACGGCCAAGTCCAGCGACGAGGAGCTGCTCGCCGCGGCGCGCAACCACCCCGTCTTCCGGATCACCGTCAAGGGCTGAACCACGCCCCCTACCAGTCAGCGGTCGAGCGAGCTCAGGGCGCGCCCGGCCAGGGGATGCGTACGAACGATCTCGCCCAGGGAGGTCCTCCCGCGGGTGATCCCCGTGAACGCCTTCCAGGCGGGCCGGAAGCCCGTGAGCGCCGCGTGGAACATACCGGGCCGGCGTGCGAAGACCAGGAACAGGCTCTTTCCCACGCTCATCTCGACGCCCAGGCCCGCCTTGATGGCGAAGGCGTAGTTCAGGGCCTGGCGCCGGGTGTCCACGGCGTCGTTCGCCTCGGCGATCCGTACCGCCCACTCCCCCGCGAGCCGCCCCGACCGGAGCGCGAACGAGATGCCCTCGCGGGTCCACGGCTCGAGCAGCCCCGCCGCGTCCCCGCACACCAGCACCCGCCCGCGCGAGAGCGGCGAGTCGTCGGCGCGGCAGCGCGTCAGATGCCCGGACGAGATGCTCGGTTCGAAACCGGCGAGCCCGAGCCGGGCGATGAAGTCCTCCAAGTACCGCTTGGTGGCGGCCCCTTCACCGCGGGCCGAGATCACGCCGACGGTGAGGGTGTCGCCCTTGGGGAAGACCCACCCGTAACTGCCGGGCATGGGGCCCCAGTCGATGAGGACGCGCCCCTTCCAGTCCTCGGCGACGGTCTCCGGGACGGGGATCTCCGCCTCCAGGCCGAGGTCGACCTGGTCGAGCTTCACTCCGACGTGGGCTCCTATCCGGCTGGCGCTGCCGTCCGCGCCGACCACGGCGCGCGCCAACACGGTCTCGCCGTCCTGCAGTACGACGGCCACGGTGCGCCGGTCCGGTACGGCGGAGCCGTGCTGTTCCACGCGCGCGACCGTGACGCCGGTGCGCAGTTCGGCACCCGCCTTCTGTGCGTGCTCGACGAGCCGCTGGTCGAACTCGGACCGGTTGATGAGCCCGAAGAGCATCTGCCTGGAGCGGCGGGTGCGGGTGAACCTGCCGTCCAGCGAGAACGTGACCGCGTGCACCCGGTCCCGCAGCGGCAGCTCGAAGCCGGGCGGCAGGGCGTCGCGCGAGGGACCGATGATGCCGCCGCCGCATGTCTTGTAGCGGGGCAACTCCGCCTTCTCCAGCACCAGGACACGGCGCCCCGCGACCGCTGCCGCATAAGCCGCCGAGGCACCCGCGGGCCCCGCACCGACCACGACGACGTCCCATACTCGCTGTGCGTCGTCCGAAGAGTTCTCGCTGCTCACGATGGTCTGCTGCTCCGATCCAGCCGCCTGCCGCTCCTGCCCCCCGCATCCTACGGCGGGCCCAGGGGGTGCCGTTTGGATCACCCCCCAGCCGAAGACCGCTGTGGGAGTATCGGCAGCGTATGCACGCCGCGCACCCGTACGCGCGTGCATCCCACACATACCCATCCGTACAACGTCGCACCTACGAGGAGCGTGCCCATGTCGTCGAACCCGGTCGCCGAGACCGTCGCCTCGCTGATACCCAGGGCGAAGGCGGAGCTCACCGAGCTGGTGGCCTTCAAGTCGGTGGCGGACTTCAGCCAGTTCCCCCGCAGCGAGAGCGAGGGCGCCGCGAACTGGGTCGCCCAGGCGCTGCGCACCGAGGGCTTCCAGGACGTGGCGCTGCTCGACACCCCGGACGGCACACAGTCGGTGTACGGCTTCCTGCCCGGGCCCGAAGGCGCGAAGACCGTGCTGCTGTACGCGCACTACGACGTGCAGCCACCGCTCGACGAAACGGCGTGGGTGACACCGCCGTTCGAGCTGACGGAGCGCGACGGCCGCTGGTACGGGCGGGGCGCCGCCGACTGCAAGGGCGGCGTCATCATGCACCTTCTCGCCCTGCGCGCGCTCAAGGCGAACGGCGGCGTCCCGGTCAACGTCAAGGTGATCGCGGAGGGTTCGGAGGAGCAGGGCACGGGCGGTCTGGAGCGGTACGCCGAGGAACACCCGGATCTCCTCACCGCCGACACGATCGTCATCGGTGACTCCGGCAACTTCCGGGTCGGCGTGCCGACGGTCACCACGGCGCTGCGCGGCATGACCGCCGTACGCGTCCGGATCGACACCCTCGGCGGCAATCTGCACTCGGGGCAGTTCGGCGGCGCGGCACCCGACGCGCTCGCCGCGCTGATCCGCGCACTGGACTCGCTGCGCGCCGAGGACGGTTCGACGACGGTCGACGGGCTGACGGGCGAAGCGCGCTGGGCCGGCCTGCAGTACGAGGAAGACCAGTTCCGCGAGGACGCCAAGGTGCTCGACGGTGTGGAGCTGATCGGCTCCGGCACGGTCGCCGACCGAATCTGGGCGCGTCCTGCCGTGACCGTGCTCGGCATCGACTGCCCGCCGGTGGTCGGTGCCACTCCGTCCGTGCAGGCGAGCGCCCGCGCCCTGGTCAGCCTGCGGGTGCCGCCGGGCGTGGACGCGACCGAGGCGACCAAACTGCTCCAGGCCCACCTGGAGGCGCACACGCCGTGGGGCGCGCGGGTGAGCACCGAACTCAGCGGCCAGGGCCAGCCGTTCCGCGCCGACATCTCCAGCCCGGCGTACGCGGCGATGGCCGAGGCGATGCGCATCGCGTACGACGGGGAGGAGATGCAGTACGCCGGGCAGGGTGGCTCCATCCCGCTGTGCAACACTCTCGCGTCCCTGTACCCGCGCGCGGAGATCCTCCTGATCGGCCTGAGCGAGCCGGAGGCGCAGATTCACGCGGTGAACGAGAGCGTGTCTCCTGAGGAGTTGGAACGCCTTTCGGTCGCCGAGGCGCTTTTCCTGCGCAACTACGCGGCGGGCTGAGCGAGTTCGCGGGCGCCGGCTGAGGGCCTACCCCACGGGCACGCCGGCCTCCAGATAGAGCGCCGCCCCCTGTTCCCGTGCGCGCAACGCCCAGCGCAGGCGCTCGTAGCGGACCGGTGGCAGCAGGGTGGCGGCCTCCTCCTCGCTGGCGAAGCGCCAGCCGCGCAGTTCGGGGCCCGGCAGCAGCATCCGCCGGGCCTCGGCGCCGTCGAGCCGTCCGCCGTCGAAGAGGAGACGCAGTCCGCCGTAGCCGGGCGGCGCGGGCGGTTCCCAGTCGACGACCAACAGGCGTGGTACGTCGTCGAGTTGGATGCCGGTCTCCTCGGCGACCTCGCGGATGCCGGCGCGCGCGGGGGCCTCGCCCCGTTCGACGACACCTCCGGGGAACTCCCAGCCGGCCTTGTACGTGGGGTCGACAAGGAGTACGCGATTCTGCTCGTCGAAGAGGAGCACCCCGGCGGCTACGGTCTCCGCGGTGGGCTCCGGAGTCTGCACGATGTCGCAGACGGGAACGGCGCCGGTGCGTACGGCGTCGGCGATGCGCTCCGCGGACTCGTACGGGGTGAGCGCGCTGGTGTCCACGAGGTGGGCGTCGGCGGTGAGCCAGCCTGCCAGGGCGGCGCGGTAGGGCTCGATGTGGTCGTACGACCACTGGCGCACCCGTATCTCCCCGTCGGGGAGGTCGGGTGGCACCTCGCGGCCGGCTATTCGCTCTCGCAGGATCGTTTCCGCCGGGGCGAGGAGCACATGCCGTACCGGAATCCTGCGGGAGGCGAGCCCGCCGAAGATCTCGTCGCGGTAGTCCTGGCGGAGCAGGGTCATGGGAATCACCAGGACGCCGCCGAGTTCGGCGAGCAGCGCGGCCGCGGTGTCGACCACGAGCCGACGCCAGATCGGCAGGTCCTGGAAGTCGCCGACCTCGGCGAGGTGCTTGGGCGGCAGCAGATGCGTCAGCCCGGCTCCGACGAGCTCGGGGTCGAAGAGTGTGCTGTTCGGGATCAGGTCGATCAGTTCCCGTGCGGTGGTGGTCTTCCCCGCACCGAACGCGCCGTTGATCCAAACGACGGTCACGGTTCCCCCTCTTCTGTTGACCCCCTGAGGCTTGCCCTCCACCTTGCCACGGAAACCAGGTCCTGATGAGGGCGCCTTCCGCCGCCCCGGAGACAGGAGCCGGACACACGGGCGGACAAAGGGTCGTACACATGCGAAAGCCCGGCCGTGGGCGGGCCGGGCTTCTTGTCGGGACGTCGGGACGTCGGGACGTGGGTATGTCGAGATGTCGAGATACAGCCCCGCAGGGCCGAAGTTCGGTCAGCCCTTCCGCTGCGTGTTCTCGACCACGGGTTTGACGGCCGCCTTGCCGTCGCTGACCGTCTTGTCCAGCGTGCCGATCGTGTCCTGTACGTCGAGCTTGCCGAGGGCGTCGCCTTCGAGTGAGTGGGACGGGGTGACCGCAGCCACGACGAATCCGGCGGCGAGGGACGCGACGGCGAGCATGCTTCGCTTCTTCATGCCCGACTCAACTGCGAAACCCGGCATGAGTCACGGTCAGCCCCCCACCCCCGCCGTCGTCGTGCTCGACTGCCTGCTGAGCGCTGCCGCCGCCGCGCCGACCAGCCCCGCGTCCGTCCCCATCTGGGCGGGCGCCACGGTGAGGCGCTGGACGAACGACAGCGTCGCGTAGTCGCGCAGGGCGGCGCGCAGGGGCGTGAACAGGAGGTCGCCCGCCTTGCCCACTCCCCCGCCGATCACCGCGATGTCGATCTCCACCAGGGTCGCCGTCGCGGCGATGCCGGCGGCCAGGGCCTGGGCGGCGCGCTCGAAGGACGCCAGAGCGACGGGGTCGCCCGCGCGGGCGGCGGCGGCCACCGCGGCGGCCGAGGTGTCGCCGTCGGGGCCGGGCTGCCAGCCGCCCTCGATGGCGCGGCGGGCGATGTTCGGCCCGCTGGCGATGCGCTCGACGCAGCCGCGGGACCCGCACGGGCAGAGATCGCCGTCGAGGTCCACGCTGATGTGACCGATGTGGCCGGCGTTGCCCGTGGGCCCCGGATGCAGTCGGCCGCCCAGGACCAGACCGCCGCCGACGCCCGTGGAGACGACCATGCACAGCGCGTTGTCGTGCCCGCGGGCCGCGCCCTGCCAGTGCTCGGCGGCCGTGATCGCCACGCCGTCGCCGATCAGCTCCACGGGCAGCCCTTCGGTGGCGGCGCGGACCCGCCCGACCAGCGGGTAGTCGCGCCAGCCCGGGATGTTCACGGGGCTCACCGTGCCCGTCGAGGCGTCCACCGGGCCCGCGCTGCCGATGCCGAGGGCAGTGGCGCGGCTCCACAGCGGCGAGCCGGTCAGCTCGCCGAGCACGGCCTCGACGGCCCGCATGATGGTGTCGCCGTCCTCCTGCGCGGGCGTGGCGCGCTGCGTACGCAGGAGGATCCGGCCATGGCCGTCCACCAGCGCTCCGGCGATCTTGGTGCCGCCGATGTCGAGCGCGGCCACGAGGTCGGTGTGCATCTGTGTCTGAGTCTCCCGGTGCGGTGTCTTTCCTGCGGCGGCCCGCGGCGGCGGCGCCCCCGAAGTCTTACCAGGGATGTCCCCCGGCCCACCGGCCGGACGAAACAGGCAGTACGACTGGCCTCGAAGTCAGGCAGCACGACTGGTCCCGTAGCAGGGCAGGCCGGAGATTGCGGGGGATAGTGTCTCCCGTATCTGACAACGTTGTCCAGGCCCTATGCTCGACGCCACATGCGCAATGAGCACGTGTTGAGCATGTATTGAGCACGTCAGGACCAACGCATCCCGTGGACAACAGGACAGGACAGCGCATCGTGGCCGAGACCGCCCGCCGACCCGACAACCGCTACGGCAACCGTCCGACCATGAAAGACGTCGCGGCGCGTGCCGGAGTCGGCCTCAAGACGGTGTCGCGCGTAGTCAACGGTGAGCCGGGGGTCACCCCGGACACCGAGCGCCGGGTGCAGGAGGCGATCGACGCACTGGGCTTTCGCCGCAACGACAGCGCGCGGGTGCTCCGCAAGGGGCGCACCGCGAGCATCGGCCTGGTCCTGGAGGATCTCTCGGACCCCTTCTACGGCCCGCTCAGCCGCGCGGTCGAGGAAGTGGCCCGCGCGCACGGCGCCCTGCTGATCAACGGCTCCAGCGCCGAGGACCCGGACCGCGAGCAGGAGTTGGTCCTGGCGCTGTGCGCGCGCCGCGTGGACGGGCTCGTCGTCATCCCGGCCGGTGACGACCACCGCTATCTGGAACCGGAGATAAAGGCGGGCGTCGCCACGGTCTTCGTGGACCGCCCGGCCGGTCAGATCGACGCGGACGTCGTCCTGTCCGACAACTTCGGCGGTGCGCGCGACGGCGTCGCCCATCTCATCGCCCACGGGCACCGCCGGATCGGCTTCATCGGCGACATGCCCCGCATCCACACCGCCGCCGAGCGGCTGCGCGGCTATCGCACCGCCATGGAGGCCGCGGGCGTCCCGGTCGAGGAGGCCTGGACCTCCCTGGGCGTCACCGATCCGCAGCGGGTCCGCCGGGCCGCCGAGGCCATGCTGTCGGGGCCCTCTCCCGTCACCGCGATCTTCACGGGCAACAACCGCGTCACGGTCACCGTCGTCCGCGTCCTCGCCGAACACTCCCGGCCCGTCGCCCTCGTCGGTTTCGACGACATCGAACTCGCCGATCTCCTCCAGCCCGGCGTCACCGTCGTCGCCCAGGACGCCGCCCAGCTCGGCCGCACCGCCGCCGACCGTCTTTTCCGCCGGCTCGACGGCACACTCGCCCTCCCGGAGCGCATCGAACTCCCGACCAGACTGATCACCCGCGGCTCGGGCGAACTGCCGCCGGCGAGCTGACCGATGACGTATCCGGATCACCGCGCCCTCACGGCACTCGGCCTCGCCGAGGCCCCGCGCGACCGCCCCCTGACCTATCCGGGCGCCTGGCCCGAGGAGTCCGGACTCCTGGACGGCGACCGGTTGTTGCCGCTGACCCGCCTCACCTTCGAGGACCGCGTCCCGGTCCTCGCGGTCGGCTCCAACGCCTGCCCCGCCCAACTCCGGCACAAGATGCGGGAGTACGGGGTCACCGCACCCATCCCCCTGGTGAAGGCGAAGGTCACGGGCATCGAGATCGGTGTCTCCGCGCATATCACCGGGCTCGGTTACGTGTCCGCCTCGCCCTTCCGCGCTCCCGGACTCACCCGGGAGTTGTTCCTCACCTGGCTGAACCCGGCGCAGCTCGACGCGATCGACCGGAGCGAGGGCGTCACCGCGCCGTCCGGTGCGTACGACCGTGTCCTGCTGCCCGCTCGCGACGTTCCCGTCGAGTTGGAGTCGGGCGAGCTGCTCGACGGCGCCCATCTCTACGTCAACCGGCGTGGCGTCCTGCACAACGGCTCCGGTACCCCGCGCAGGCACCTCGGCGAGCATGCGCTGCTCACCGAACTCCTCGCCGAGTCACCGCGGTTGAGGGAACTGTTCGGCTCCACACCCGAGGAGTTCTGCTTCCGCGCGCGCGGCGACCAGGCCCTGTGCATGCGCGGCACCCGGCTGTTCGCCGAGGAGGGGTGGACGACGGCCTCCGGCCTGGAGAAGTACGTACGCTCTCAGCATTCCGGCAGTCCCGGCACCGGTTCGTCGTTGTCGCCGCCCTTGATGTAGACGTCGCTGATGAAGACGTTCTTGTTGCCGCTGTCGTCGTCCGTCTTCGCCCACCAGATGTTCGTCCACTCGTCGTAGGTCTCGCGGCGGCCCAGGTTCTGCTGGCAGTAGAAGTAGTTGGTGCCCGCCTTGAGAGTGCCGACCTCGGCTCCGTCCGCGGTGTAGGACGCAGCGGTGCGCCAGACTTCGCAGTCGTACTTGCCGCCGCCGATGGGATTGCAGCCGGGAGCGGGGCTGGAGCCGCCGCCGCTCGTGCCGCCTGAGTTGCCGCCGCCTGTGGCACCGCCGCCGTCGGTGAGGCCCGGCGAAGGGGCGGGGGCCTTCTTCGTCGGCTCGGCGGCCTCCGGGCGCTCCGGCTTCCCGGGCGCGGGCGTGGGCGAGGACTGCTGGTCGCCCTGCTGGGTGGGATCGGGCTCGTCCGACGCGTCCACCGTGCCACGACTGGGGCCCGCCGAGGACAGGGAGTCGCCGGCTTCCCGGGAGGCCGAAGGCCGCCCGGCCGTCTTGGAGTCGTCGGAGTCGGTCAGCAGGGCCACGGAGACGCCGGTCGCGGCCAGGACGACGGTGACGGCAGCGGCGGCGAGAAGGACTCGGGCCTTACGACGCCGGGGGCCGCCGTCGGAGGCGGTGGCCCCGTCCTGAGGCTGTGGCGCTCCGAGGCCCGGCCCGGCCGAGCCCGGAGCCCCGAAGCCGGGCGGTACCGCCGCGACGCTTCGCTCGGTGGCCTCGCGTTGCTTCGGTGCGGATCCACGCAGGTTGGTGGTCGCGGCGTCCTGGTCAGGGGTCTGCGCCACGGCTTCCAGCAGCTCGCGGGCCCGGTCGGCGTCCGGCCGGTCCTGCGGCTGCTTCTGCATCAGCTCCTGCAGTACGGGGCCCAGCGGCCCGGAGGCCCGTGGCTCCGGCAGCGGTTCGGCCACGATCGCGGTGAGCGTGGACCAGGTCGACGTACGGCGAAACGGTGAGGTGCCCTCGACGGCCGCGTACAGCGTGGCGCCCAGGGCCCATACGTCGGAGGCGGGCCCGAAGTCGTGGCCCTGGGCGCGCTCGGGCGCCAAGTAGTCCAGGGAGCCGACCAGTTCACCGCTTCGGGTGAGATGCGTGGTGGAGCCGTCGCCGGGGTCCTCCATCGTCGCGATGCCGAAGTCGGTGAGGACCACGCGGCCGGAGCGGTCGAGCAGGATGTTGCCTGGCTTCACGTCGCGGTGCAGGACTCCGGCTTGGTGGGCCGCGGCCAGCGCGTCCATGACCTTCGCGCCGATCTCGGCGGCCTCGCGCGGCTCGCGGGGGCCCTGCTCACGCAGGACGTCGTCCAGGGAGGGCCCGTCGACCAGCTCCATGACGATCAGCGGACGCCCGTCGACCTCGGCCACGTCGTGCACGGCGATGACTCCGGGGTGGCGCACGCGAGCCGCCGCGCGCGCCTCGCGCTGCATCCTGCGCCCCAGGTCGGCCAGTTCGGGCGCTGCGGCGTCGGTGTACGTCCGCAGTTCCTTGACCGCGACCTCTCGGCCCAGCACCTCGTCATGGGCCCGCCAGACAATGCCCATACCGCCGCGTCCAAGCTGGGCCACGACCCGATAGCGCCCGGCGAGGAGTCGGCCGATCCCGTCCGTGTGTTCGTTCTCCCCCGAAGACACCGCTGCCCCGTTCCTGTGACACACCCATCAACTCCCGTACAGCCTAGGGGCCAGGGGTGACAGCGCGCGCCAGTGGCAACTCCTGTGACAGGCCCGCTACTTGACGAGGACGTTCTCGGTCACTTGGCGGAAACCGTCAGATCGCCCCGCCTCGGCGCCGCGTAACCCTCCAGGTCCGCGCGGGTCAGACCCGTCACACGCGCCACCTCCGCGATGTCCAGGGCACCGCAGTCCAGGCCCCGCAACAGGTAGCCGCTGAGTGCCTTGGCGGTCGCGGGCTCGTCCATCACGTCGCCGCCCGCGCGGTTGACGTACCGGGTGAGGCGCGCCGCAGCCTGCTCGAAGCCCTCGCGATAGAAGGCGAACACGGCGGCGTACCGGGTCGGGATGTGGCGCGGGTGCATGTCCCAGCCCTGGTAATAGGCACGGGCAAGGGCGCGGCGGGTGAGGCCGTAGTGCAGCCGCCAGGCGTCGTGGACCTTCGAAGTCGGGCCCACGGGAAGGACGTTGGTGGAGCCGTCCGAGACGCGTACGCCGGTACCCGCCGCCGCGACCTGCATGATCGCCTTCGCGTGGTCGGCTGCCGGATGGTCGCTCGCCTGGTGGGCGGCGCTGACGCCGAGGCAGGCGCTGTAGTCGAAGGTGCCGTAGTGCAGGCCCGTGGCGCGGCCCTCGGCGGCCTGGATCATCCGGGCGACGGTGGCGGTGCCGTCGGTGGCGAGGATGGCCTGGCTGGTCTCGATCTGGATCTCGAACCCGATCCGCCCCGGCTCGAGTTGATGCGCCTTCTCGAACTCCTCCAGCAGCCGCACCATGGCGGTGACCTGCTCGGCGTACGTCACCTTCGGCAGCGTGAGCACCAGACCTTCGGGCAGTCCGCCGGCCTCCATCAGCCCGGTCAGGAAGATGTCGAGCGTCCGGATGCCCCGGTCGCGTACCGGCGCCTCCATGCACTTCATACGGATACCCATGTACGGGGCGGCCGTGCCCTTCTCGTACGCCTCCGAGACCAGCCGTGCCGCGCGGGCGGCGGTCTCGTCCTCCTCGGCGTCGGGGCGCGGGCCGTAGCCGTCCTCGAAATCGACACGCAGGTCCTCGATGGGCTCGTGCTCCAGCTTGGCCCGTACGCGGGCGTGGACGGGTTCGGCCAGTTCGTCGGCGAGGCCGAGGACGGCGGCGAACGAGGCGGCGTCCGGGGCGTGTTCGTCGAGGGCGGCGAGGGCCTGGTCGCCCCAGGAACGGATGGTGTCGGCGGCGAACACGTCCCCGGGGACGTAGACGGTGTGGACGGGCTGGCGGGTGCCCGGATCTCCGGGGTAACGGCGTTCCAGTTCGGCGTCGACCGGAGCGAGGGAGGCGCTGATCTCCTCGCTGACGGCGCCCGCGAGGCTCGTCGCCACCTTCTCCTGCGCGCCCTGGCCCATCCCGACACCCCTCCAGTTTCCGCTGGCCGGAATCAACAATCCGTAGAGCGAAGTTATCCGCGGACCTTCCCGCTGGTCAACACCCTCCTCCGCCCAGGCCCACCCGGGACTTCCCTCCGTAGTCACCGCGGGATCTCGACATGTTCACGCCCAACTCCGACACTGCGATGCGCACGACTCGCCCGGCATCCGCCACCGAAGGAGCCCTCCCGTGCCCATCAAGCACAGCCGAGTCACGCGTCGTCTGGGCCTGAAGACCGCCATCGCCGCCGCGGTCGCCCTGCCTCTGACCAGTACAGCACCTCTCACCGCGACCGCCGCGGCGCCGGACAGATCCGGCCGCCTGGAGGTCATGTCGTTCAATCTGCGGTACGCGAGCACCAGCGAACCCAACAGCTGGGCCGCCCGCCGCCCCGTGACGCGCGAACTGCTGCGCCGCGAAAGCCTCCATGTCATCGGCACTCAGGAAGGCCTCTACCAGCAGGTGCGCGACATCGAGGCCGACCTCGGACCGAACTTCGACTGGATCGGCACGGGCCGCGCGGGCGGCAGCCGCGACGAGTTCATGGCGATCTTCTACGACACCCGCCGGCTCGCTCCCGTGGAGTACGACCACTTCTGGCTCTCCGACACGCCCAACGTGATCGGCTCGAACACCTGGGGCGGCGGCTCCATCCGCATGGTGACCTGGGTCCGCTTCCGCGATCTGCGCGACGGGGAGCGGGAGTTCCACTTCCTCAACACCCACCTCGACAACGCGAGCCAGAACGCACGCGCGCGTGCCGCCCAGCTGATCGCCGAGCGCATCGCGGGCCTCGACCGGTCACTGCCGCTGGTGGTGACCGGCGACTTCAACGTCGCCGCGCACAAGAACCCGGTCTACGACACGATGCTGGGCGCCGGTCTCGTCGACACCTGGGACACGGCGGCCGAGCGGAGCAAGCTGTACGCGACCTTCCACGGTTACCGGCCACTGATCCCGGACGGCGACCGTATCGACTGGGTCCTCACCACTCCCGGCGTCACCGCGCACCGGGCCTCGATCAACACCTTCTCCGTGAACGGCCAGTTCCCGAGCGACCATCTGCCCGTCCAGGCGTCGCTGACTCTGGGCTGAGCACTGGCATGAGCCCGGGATGAGGCGAGGCCCCTGTGACCGTGTCGACGGTCACAGGGGCCTCGTACCCTTCGGAAAACACTCAGCCCTTGCGGGTCTTGATCTCCTCGGTGAGCTGGGGGACGACCTCGAAGAGGTCGCCGACCACGCCGTAGTCGACCAGGTCGAAGATCGGGGCCTCGGCGTCCTTGTTGACCGCCACGATCGTCTTCGAGGTCTGCATACCGGCCCGGTGCTGGATCGCACCGGAGATACCGGAGGCGATGTACAGCTGCGGGGACACGGACTTGCCGGTCTGGCCGACCTGGTTGGAGTGCGGGTACCAGCCGGCGTCGACCGCGGCGCGCGAGGCACCGACAGCAGCGCCGAGGGAGTCGGCGAGCGCCTCGATGACCGTGAAGTTCTCCGCGCCGTTGACGCCACGGCCGCCGGAGACCACGATCGCGGCCTCGGTCAGCTCCGGGCGGCCGGTGGACTCACGCGGCGTACGGGACGTGATCTTGGTGCCGGTCGCCTGGTCCGAGAAGGTCACGGACAGAGCCTCGACCGCGCCGGCGGCCGGGGCCGCCTCCACGGCCGCACTGTTCGGCTTGACCGTGATGACCGGAGTGCCCTTGGAGACACGGGACTTGGTGGAGAAGGCGGCAGCGAACACCGACTGCGTGGCCACCGGGCCCTCGTCGCCGGCCTCCAGGTCGATGGCGTCGGTGATGATGCCCGAGCCGATACGGACCGCGAGGCGAGCGGCGATCTCCTTGCCCTCGGCCGAGGAGGGAACCAGGACGGCGGCCGGGGACACGGACTCGTACGCGGCCTGCAGCGCATCCACCTTCGGTACGACCAGGTAGTCGGCGAACTCAGGAGCGTCGGCGGTCAGGACGCGGGTCGCGCCGTGCTCGGCGAGCGCGGCGGCGGTGTCGGCGGCACCCGCGCCGAGCGCGACGGCGACCGGCTCGCCGATGCGGCGGGCCAGGGTCAGCAGCTCCAGGGTGGGCTTGCGGACGGCACCGTCCATGTGGTCGACGTAGACGAGAACTTCAGCCATGGGACTTCTTCTCTCCTGCTTGCGAAAGATGAGGGGCGGTAAGCGAGCTGGGCCTTAGATGAACTTCTGGCCCGCGAGGAACTCAGCGAGCTGCTTGCCGCCCTCGCCCTCGTCCTTGACGATCGTGCCGGCCGTGCGCGCCGGTCGCTCCGTGGCGGAGTCGACGACCGTGTAGGCGCCCTCCAGACCGACCTCCTCGGCCTCGATGTCGAGGTCGGACAGGTCCCAGGAGGTCACCGGCTTCTTCTTGGCGGCCATGATGCCCTTGAAGGACGGGTAGCGCGCCTCGCCCGACTGGTCGGTGACGGACACGACCGCCGGGAGGGAGGCCTCCAACTGCTCGGAGGCGGAGTCGCCGTCGCGGCGGCCCTTGACCGTGCCGTCCTCGACGGAGACCTCGGAGAGCAGGGTGACCTGCGGGACGCCCAGGCGCTCGGCCACCAGCGCGGGGACGACACCCATGGTGCCGTCGGTGGATGCCATACCGGAGATGACCAGGTCGTAGCCGGCCTTCTCGATCGCCTTGGCCAGCACCAGCGAGGTGCCGATCGCGTCGGTGCCGTGCAGGTCGTCGTCCTCGACATGGATGGCCTTGTCGGCGCCCATGGACAGCGCCTTGCGCAGCGCGTCCTTGGCGTCCTCCGGGCCCACCGTCAGGACGGTGATCTCAGCGTCGTCGGCCTCGTCGGCGATCTGCAGTGCCTGCTCGACCGCGTACTCGTCGAGCTCCGAGAGCAGACCGTCCACGTCGTCGCGGTCGACGGTCAGGTCATCGGCGAAGTGCCGGTCGCCAGTGGCGTCGGGCACGTACTTCACAGTGACAACGATCCTCAAGCTCACGCCGGCTCTCCTACTGCAATCGTCATTTCCGAGCTGCTTTGTTTCAGGCAGCATAGGCGCCTCGAGCGGCCCGTCCCGGTTGGGGCGGCCTGCGCTCCGAACCAAATATTACTCGCCAGTACACCCAGTTCTTGCCCGCTAAGCAAGCGCTTTGAACTGTGACCTTTGCAACGCAGCGTAATCGGAACCCGACGCTCATGCACAGGCTGACGCCTCTCAGTCGCTCAGACCATGGAAGCGTCCCTGGTGGTAGAGCAGTGGGCGCCCGGCGCCGGTGGGATCCCCGAGAACGACCTCGGCCAGAACGACGCGGTGGTCCCCCGCGGGTACGCGCGCGACGATCCGGCACACGAGCCAGGCCAGGACGTCGTCGAGCACGGGCACCCTTTCCGGACCCTGGCGCCACCCTGTGGCCGCGCCGAAACGGTCGGCGCCGCTGCGGGCGAAGGTGGCGGCCAGTTCCCGCTGGTGCTCGCCGAGTATGTGGACGCCGACGTGCTCCGTCTCGGAGATCACCGGCCAGCTCGAGGCGCGCGTGCCGATGCCGAACGAGATCATCGGGGGCTCGGCCGAGACGGAGGTGAGCGAGGTGGCGGTGAAGCCGACCGGGCTGCCGCCGCGCTGAGCGGTGATCACGGCGACTCCGGCCGCGTGCCGCCGGAAGACGGAGCGGAGCAGGTCGGGAGAGGCGAGTTGAGGGGTGCTGAGGCCGGGCAGGGCCGTCATGGAGTTGTCCTTCTGCAGGGGGCGACGAGGTCCTGGACTGCTCAACAGACCGGACAGCGCGCGCTCGCGTTGCGGGCGAGGTCCACGTAGACGCGCTCGTAGAGAAGGAGTTCCGGGGGCACACGGCCAGGCTGACGATAGGTGGTGCGCACAGTCAAGTGTGTTCCGGCATCTGGGAGATGCGTCACCGGCAGCGGCACGGGGCACATGCCCCTGCCGTCAGGGCGTTCCAACGGCCTCTCCCAGCGCGGCGATCACGTCCGCCTTGCGCGGCTGCCCGGTCGCTCGGCGCACAACGAATCCGTTCGCGTCGAGCACAAGCACGGTCGGGGTCTTGAGGATGTCGAGTTCGCGTACGAGATTCAGGTGGTCCTCGGCGTCGATCTCGATGTGCGTCACGCCCGGGACCATTCCGGCCACTTCGGCGAGCACCCTGCGGGTCGCGCGGCAGGGCGCGCAGAAGGCGCTGGAGAACTGGACGAGCGTAGCCCGTTCACCGAGGTTCTCCCCCAACTCAACCGCGCCGATCCGCTTTTCGCCGTCACGCCCGCGCACCTTCACCTCCTGCTCCGCTGCCGGTGCGGCACTCCGTAGTCGCTCGCCACCGCGAGCACCACGACACTTCAGCACTTATGAAAGCCTGAAGATTCCCGGCTCACTGGAGTCGGACTGTCCCCCGAAGTGACGAGAATCTCGCGGTTCGAAGGAACCAGGACTGGCTACTCGTCCGTTCTTCGGGCACGATCTGCCCAATGCCGTAAACCTACGGCTGCGTAACTTTCCCGCCGGGAGCCCCCTTCCCAGGCAGAGAGAAGGGTCCACTCCGTCCATGGCTGAGCTTGCCTACCGTCCCGCCATCGGTCTCGCCCGCACGCTGTTCAAGGCCTGGGACCTGAAGATCGACTGCAAGGGATCGGAGAACATCCCGCGCTCGGGCGGTGCGGTGCTGGTGAGCAATCACATCAGCTACCTCGACTTCATCTTCGACGGCCTCGCCGCCCTGCCGCAGAAGCGCCTGGTCCGTTTCATGGCGAAGGAGTCGGTGTTCCGGCACAAGGTCTCCGGCCCGCTGATGCGCAACATGAAGCACATCCCCGTGGACCGCAAGAACGGTGAGGCCGCGTACGCGCACGCGCTGGACTCGCTGCGTTCCGGTGAAATCGTCGGGGTCTTCCCCGAGGCCACCATCTCGCAGTCGTACACGCTGAAGAGCTTCAAGTCGGGTGCCGCGCGCATGGCCCAGGAGGCCGGCGTCCCGCTGATCCCGATGGCCCTTTGGGGTACGCAGCGACTGTGGACGAAGGGTCACCCGAAGAACTTCAAGCGCAGCCACATCCCGATCACCATCCGGGTGGGCGAGGCGATCGAGGCCTCCCGCGACAAATACGCGGGCGCGATCACCCGCCAAGTGCGCGAGCGCGTCCAGGAGCTCCTGGAAGCCGCCCAGCGCGCCTACCCCGTACGCCCCAAGGACCCGAGCGACACCTGGTGGATGCCGGCCCATCTCGGCGGCACGGCTCCGACGCCCGAAGAAGTGAAGGCCGCCGAGGCACGCTGAGCGGGAACTGCACGTCGACGCCCGGTTTGTCGCGAGCCTGCTAGCGCGCCATCTCCTCCTTCAGTGCCGCCACGAAGCTGTCCACGTCGTCCTCCGTCGTGTCGAAGGAGCACATCCAGCGGACGTCGCCCGCGGCCTCGTCCCAGAAGTAGAAGCGGTAGCGCTTCTGGAGGCGTTCGCTGACGTCGTGGGGCAGCCGGGCGAAGACGGCGTTGGCCTGGACGGGGTGGAGGATCTCGACGCCGTGCACCGCGCGCACGCCCTCGGCGAGGCGTTGGGCCATCTCGTTGGAGTGGCTGGCGTTGCGCAGCCACAGGTCCTTGGCGAGCAGGGCCTCCAACTGCACGGAGACGAAGCGCATCTTGGAGGCGAGCTGCATCGACAGCTTGCGCAGGTGCTTCATATGGCTGACGGCGTCCTGGTTGAGGACGACGACGGCCTCGCCGAACAGCGCGCCGTTCTTGGTGCCGCCGAAGGACAGGACGTCCACGCCGACCGCGTTGGTGAACGCGCGCATCGGCACGTTCAGCGAGGCGGCGGCGTTGGCGATCCGGGCGCCGTCGAGGTGCACCCTCATGCCGTGGGCGTGAGCGTGCTCGCAGATCGCGCGGATCTCGTCGGGCGTGTAGACGGTGCCGAGTTCGGTGTTCTGGGTGATCGAGACGACCTGTGGCATCGCGCGGTGCTCGTCCTCCCAGCCGTACGCCTGCCGGTCGATCAGCTCCGGCGTGAGCTTGCCGTCGGGGGTGGGCACCGTCAGCAGCTTGAGGCCGCCCATGCGCTCGGGGGCACCGCCCTCGTCGACGTTGATGTGCGCGCTCTCCGCGCAGATCACCGCACCCCAGCGGTCCGTGAGCGCCTGGAGTGCCACGACGTTGGCCCCCGTGCCGTTGAAGACGGGGTACGCCTCGGCCGTCGCCCCGAAGTGACTGCGCATCACCTGCTGGAGGTGGTCGGTGTACGCGTCCTCGCCGTACGAGACCTGGTGACCGCCGTTGGCCAGGGCCAGGGCGGCGAGCACCTCGGGATGGGCCCCCGCGTAGTTGTCGCTGGCGAAGCCATGGACCTCCGGGTCGTGATGCCGCCGCGCGTCGGTCTTCGGAGGGTTCACGGCTTCTTTGTCAGCCACAGGCGCTGTCCGTTCACTTCGGCGGCGGGCCGCTCCCAGACGTCGACGATGGCCTCGGCCAGATCCCTGACGTCCGTGAAGCCCGCGAACTTCGCGTTGGGGCGCTCGGCGCGCATCGCGTCGTGCACCAACGCCTTCACGACCAGGATCGCAGCCGCCGACGTGGGCCCGGACTCACCCCCCGCCTTGCGGAAGTAGTCGGCCAGGGCCAGCGTCCAGGCCTCGGCCGCGGCCTTCGCGGCGGCGTAGGCGGCGTTGCCCGCGGTGGGCTTGCTCGCGCCCGCGGCGCTGATCAGGACGTAGCGGCCGCGATCGCTGCGCTGCAAGGCCTCGTGGAAGGCGAGGGAGGTGTGCGCCACGGTACGGATGAGCAGCATCTCGAGGAAGTCCCAGTCGTCGAGGCTCGTCCTGGTGAAGGTCTCGCTGCCGCGCCAGCCGCCGACGAGGTGGACCAGGCCGTCGACGCGGCCGAAGTCCTTCTCGATGCGGGTGGCCCAGTCCTGGGCCGACTGCCGGTCGAGCAGGTCGACCGTGTCCCCGATGACGGTCGCGCCGCCGTGTGCGTAGCTCGCCGCGTCCACGGCCTCCGCGAGCCGCTCCGGATCGTTGTCGGAGCCGATGACGACCGCTCCCGCCTCGGCGAGCCGCATCAACGCGGCCCGGCCGGCCGGACCGCCCGCGCCGGCCACCGCGATCACCGCGCCGTCGAGCGCCCCGTTCCCCATGGTCCTCGCCTCCTGAGCAGTACTAGTCGCGACGTCGCTCACGCGGCGACCCGCTCGGCGCGCTCCCCGGTGATGCCTCGGGTTGAGGCGATCACACTCTTTAGCTTCTTGGAGAGTGCTTCATAGAACATGCTCAGCGGAAACTCGTCCGGAAGCACGTCATCGACGAGTTTTCGCGGCGGCTGGCTCAGATCAAGGGCGTCCGGGCCCTTGGCCCACTTGGAGCCCGGGTGCGGGGCGAGGTAGGTGGAGACGAGTTCGTAGCCGGCGAACCAGTGGACCAGCTTCGGGCGGTCGATGCCGTCGCGGTACAGCTTCTCGATCTCGGCGCACAGCTCGTTGGTGACCTGCGGGGCGCGCTGCCAGTCGATGGACAGCTTGTTGTCCCTCCAGCGGACGACATCGTGCTTGTGCAGGTACGCGAAGAGCAGCTGGCCGCCGAGGCCGTCGTAGTTGCGGACGCGCTCTCCGGTGACCGGGAAGCGGAACATCCGGTCGAACAGCACCGCGTACTGGACGTCACGGCCCTGCGGGACGCCGTCGTCCGCCAGCTTCACGGCCTCCTTGAAGGCGGTGAGGTCGCAGCGCAGCTCCTCGAGGCCGTACATCCAGAAGGGCTGGCGCTGCTTGATCATGAACGGGTCGAAGGGCAGGTCGCCATGGCTGTGGGTGCGGTCGTGGACCATGTCCCACAGGACGAAGGCCTGCTGGCAGCGGTCCTGGTCGGCGACCATCTCGCGTACGTCGTCGGGAAGTTCGAGCCCGAGGATGCCGACGGCGGCCTCGGTGACCCGGCGGAACCGGGCGGCCTCGCGGTCACAGAAGATGCCGCCCCAGCTGAACCGCTCGGGGGCCTCGCGCACGGCGATGGTCTCCGGGAAGAGGACGGCCGAGTTGGTGTCGTAGCCCGAGGTGAAGTCCTCGAAGGTGATGCCGCAGAACAGCGGGTTGTCGTAGCGGGTGCGCTCCAGTTCGGCCAGCCAGTCCGGCCAGACCATGCGCAGCACGAGGGCTTCGAGGTTGCGGTTCGGATTGCCGTTCTGCGTGTACATCGGGAAGACGACCAGGTGCTGGAGGCCGTCCCGGCGGTTGGCGGCGGGCTGGAAGGCCAGCAGCGAGTCGAGGAAGTCGGGCACCTTGAAGCCGTCGTCGGCCCACCGGCGCAGGTCGTCGACCAGCGCCTTGTGGTACGCGGCGTCGTGCGGCAGCAGCGGGGCGAGCGCCTCGACGGCGTCCACGACTCGGCGTACGGCGAGCTCGGCGTCGCCGGGATCGGGAGCGCCCTCGGCTTCGAAGTCGATCGAGCCGTCCTTGGACTGCCATGGCCGGATCCGCTCCACGGCATCCTTGAGCACGGGCCAGGCCGGGTGCTCCACCACCCTGCCACTGGGAGGAACCTGCTCCTCCGTACCCACCTGCACAAGAATTTCCGTCATGACCCCATCCTCCACGGGAGAACCTCGCGTACCCACACCGTATGCATGTGGGGTTCTCTCCCACAAGTGGAGGTTCGGGAAATCGTCCTGCCATACCCCTACCTTCACCGCTCTTTTTCCTGTCGGATACCGTTTCGACGATTAGTTCCACCACCGCCTGGGTAGCGGTGCAGCCGGTCGGCGTGTGGCCGGTCAACCCGTCTCGGGACTCGCCCACCCAAGGGTGAGCCGGGCCACCGCGACAGGCTGCGCCCAGGCGGCTGCACAGCGTCTGACAGGCAGCTGGACGGCGTGATTCCTCTCGTTCGGACCGGGTTCATCGCCGAGCCGGGCGATTAGGCTGCGGCCTGGCCGCGTGGGCACGGGACCGCAGCGCGCGGCAGCCGAGCCGCCGTCGACGGAAGCGGAGCCAGTCTTGAACTTCCTCACCATCGGTCATCGCGGAATCATGGGTGTCGAGCCCGAGAACACCCTCCGTTCCTTCGTCGCCGCCGAGCAGGCCGGCCTCGACGTGATCGAACTCGATCTGCATCTGAGCAAGGACGGCGCGCTCGTCGTCATGCACGACGCCGACGTGGACCGGACGACCGACGGTTCGGGGCCGATCGCCGAGCAGACCCTCGCCGAGCTGCGCGCACTGGACGCGGGCCGCGGTGAGCGCATCCCGGTCTTCGAGGAGGTCCTGGACGCCGTCACGGCCCCGCTCCAGGCCGAGATCAAGGACGTCGCGGCGGCTCAGGCGCTCGCCGAGGTCATGCACCGGCGGGATCTGGCCGGCCGGGTCGAGGTGCTGTCGTTCCACGACGAGGCGATCGCCGAGATCGCGCGGCTCGTCCCGGGCGTACGCACCGGGCTGGTCGCCAGTCGCTACGGCACCGATGTCGTCGAGCGCGCCACCGCGGTCGGCGCCACCAGTGTCGTACTGAACATCCGGCGGCTCACCCTGGAGATCGTCGAGTGCGCACGCAAGGCGGATCTGCGGATCATCGGCTGGGTGGTGAACACGCAGGACCATCTGCGGCTGGTACGCGCCCTGGAGCTGGACGGCGCGACCACCGACTACCCGGAGATCAAGCGCACCGGACGCTTCACGGCGTAACGGCTATGCGAGCGCTTTCACCAGCAGCTCGAACTGCAGGTCGTCGCGCTGCGGGATACCGAACCGCTCGTCGCCGTACGGGAAGGGCGTCATCTGTCCCGTACGGCGGTAGCCGCGCCGCTCGTACCAGGCGATGAGGTCTTCTCGTGCGGAGATCACGGTCATGTGCATCTCCGCGGCGCCCCAGATCTCGCGCGCGTACCGCTCGGCCTCGGCGAGGATCACCTTGCCGAGACCCCCGCCCTGCTGCGACGGGCTGACCGCGAACATGCCGAAGTAGGCATGGTCACCGCGGTGTTCGAGCTGGCAGCAGGCGATCAGGGTGCCGTCGCGCTCGACGGTACGCAGCCGGCTGTCGGGCGACTTGATGACCTCGAGCACGCCCTCCGGGTCCGTCCGCTGCCCCTGAAGGATGTCCGCCTCGGTGGTCCAGCCGGTCCGGCTGGAGTCCCCGCGGTAGGCCGACTCGATCAGCGCGACAAGGGCGTCGACGTCGGCTTCGGTGGCATCGCGG
The DNA here is from genome assembly GCF_000716805.1 of Streptomyces yerevanensis. Lineage (NCBI taxonomy): Bacteria > Bacillati > Actinomycetota > Actinomycetes > Kitasatosporales > Streptomycetaceae > Streptomyces > Streptomyces yerevanensis. Next base: position 259,278 of record NZ_JNWJ01000003.1, read on the forward strand.
AAGGTCAGACCGGTGGCGGCGGTGTCCACGGGAGCGAGTCTCCGATCTCGGCGCGGCTCGGGCACCGAAGAGCGTAACTCTCCTACTAAGCGGTCTCGGGGAGGTGGGGTGCGTTCCCGCGTCGTCCGGTGCGGTGCATCGGCGTGCTGCCGCATCGCCCTCGTACTGGACGTACTTGGGTGATGCGGCAGTGCGGCGAGGTGCCGTGCCGGGCGGCGTGGGGGCGTGCCTCACTTCCCCGAGCCCGCTTAGGGTGCGGCTCCATGGTGCATGTACTGAGCAGCCGGACCCTGCTCCGCCCGACCGACCCCGAGCGCTCCCGCGCCTTCTACGGCGAGCAACTGGGCCTCGCCGTCTACCGCGAGTTCGGCACCGGCCCCGAACGCGGCACCGTCTACTTCCTCGGCGGCGGCTTCCTGGAAGTCGCCGGCCGCTCCGCCGAACCCCCCTCCCCCGCGGTCAAGCTGTGGCTCCAGGTGGCGGACGCGACAGCCGCGTACGAGGAGCTGACGGCTCGGGGCGCGGAGATCCTGCAGCCCCCGGTCAAGGAACCGTGGGGTCTGATCGAGATGTGGCTCACCGATCCGGACGGAACCGAGATCGTGGTGGTGGAAGTACCGGCGGACCATCCACTGCGGTATCGGCCGTAAGCCTCCCTCGTCAGTCCCAGCACAGGCAGAACGGGTGTCCCACCGGATCCGCGTACACGCGGAAGCGGCGTCGGCCGTTCTCGTCGTCCAGGTCGAGTGGGGTGGCGCCGAGGGCCAGTACCTGAGTCTCGGCGGTGTCGATGTCCTGGACGGTGAAGTCCAGATGCATCTGCTGGGAGTTGTCGTCGGCGCGCGGCCAGTCGGGCGGGCGGTAGCCGGGAGCGCGCTGGAACGAGATGTGGTGGCCGCCGGGCACGTAGAGGTCGTACCAGTCGTCGTTGTACTGCTTCACGTCACCGCCGAGCACGCCCGCGTAGAAGGTGGCGAGGGCCGGTGGATCCGGGCAGTCCAGGGCTACGAGGCGGTACTCGGCGATGGCCATGGCGCGGACGTCCTTTCCCGCTCGGGTCTCGTTCACAGGTCCTTCAGTGCCGGCAGCAGCTTCTTCTCCGCCCACTCCAGGAAGGGGAGTTGGTGGTCGCCGCCGACCTGGACGAGAGCTATCTCGGTGAAGCCCGCCGTGACGTAGGGGCGTACGGCCTCGACGAAGGTGTCGACGTCGTCGCCGCACGGGATGGTCTGGGCGACGTCCTCGGGGCGTACGTTCCCGGTGGCCGCGTCGAAGTTCGCGGGGCCCGGGAGTTCGGCGTTGACCGGCCAGCCGCCGAGCGACCAGCGGAACTGTTCGTGGGCCCGGGTGACGGCGGCGTCCTTGTCGGGGTCATAGCAGACGGGGAGTTGGCCCACCCTGGGCTTGCCGGTTCCGCCGTGGCGGTCGAAGGAGTCCACCAGCTCGGACTTGGGCTCGGTGGCGATCAGCAGGTCGGCCAGCCGGCCGGCGAGTGCGCAGGAGTGCTCGCCCGAGGCGGCGATGCCGATCGGGGTCGGTTCGTCGGGGAGGTCGTACAGCTTGGCGTTGACCACGTCGAAGTGCTCGCCGTGGTGGTTCAGCGTCTTACCGGTGAACAGGGCGCGGATGATCTCCACGGCCTCTTCCAGCATCTCGAGCCGCACGTGCGCGGCGGGCCAACCGCCGCCCACCACATGCTCGTTGAGGTTCTCGCCGGAGCCGAGCCCGAGCCGGAAGCGGCCCTCGGCGAGTAGCTGCGTGGTGGCGGCCTTCTGCGCGACGACCGCCGGGTGATAGCGGGTCGTCGGGCAGGTCACGTACGTCATGAGGGGAATCGTGGAGGTGGCCTGGGCCGCGGCGCCGAGCACGCTCCACGCGTACGGGGCGTGGCCCTGTTCCTCGAGCCACGGGAAGTAGTGGTCCGAGGTGACGGAGAAGTCGAATCCGGCCTGCTCCGCGGCCACCACATGCCGTACGAGCTCACGGGGGCCGGCCTGCTCGGTCATCATCGTGTATCCGATTCGCACCATGTGTTCCGGGTGGCCGGTCGGGGGTACCCGAAACCTGCTTTCGAGGAAGGAAGGGATCTTCATGCCCAGGCCGCAGATCAAGGACGAGAAGACGTATGAGTCGCTGCGCCGTGAGGGTGCGGGCAAGGAGAAGGCGGCGCGGATCGCCAACAGCCCGACGTCCTCCTCCCGCAAGGGCGGCAAGCGCGGCAAGTACGAGGAACAGTCGAAGTCGGACGTCTACGAGGAAGCCAAGAAGGTCGGCATCAAGGGCCGTTCCTCGATGTCGAAGGACGAGCTGATCAAGGCGCTGCGGAACCGCTGACGCCGAGCCCGTTGCAAGCCCGGCGCGACGGCTGACGGTGAGTGTGCCCGGGCCGGTGCCGGGTACCGGGGCCGGGCACGTCACATCCTCGTGTTGCGACGGAGGTTTCCATGGCTCTGCCCGGCAAGTCCCTGACCGACTCCTGGAGGCACTGGCGGCGGGGACGCGCCCGGCTGCCGGTCTCCCTCTCGTCCACCGACGTGGAGGACGCGAACCGGAGGTTTCTGCTCTACGGTGTGCTGCCCTTGTGGGTCGTGCCCGCGGTCGCCGACTGGTGGATGCACCGGCGTACCCGGATCGAGCACACGTCCGGCACGAAGGAGTCCGTCGTGCACGCGCTCATGATGACCGAGGCCGGGGTCCCGGTCGTCATGGGCCTGCTGGCCCGGATCAATCCCCTTGTCCTGTCCGTCATGGGCGGGGCCGCGGTGGCCCACGGCGCCACCGCCCTCTACGACGTGACCCTGGCCACCGAGAAGCGCGAAGTCCGTCCCGTCGAGCAGCACATCCACAGTTTCCTGGAGGTGCTGCCGCTGTCCGGGCTCGCCTTCATCGGCTGCCTGCACGCGGATCAGGTGCGTGCGACGCTGCGTGGCGGTCCCGGCCGCGACGACTGGAAGCCGCTGCCCAAGGACAGGCCGCTGTCCACCCCGTATCTGCTGGGTCTGGGCGTGGTGATCGGTGCCGGTGTCGCGCTGCCCTACGCCGAGGAGTTGAGGCGCTGTATCCGGGCACAACGCTCTTCATGACACCACGACGAACCGCTCCTCGTCCGCTGCCGTCCCCTCGTCGGATCCCACTCGGCGGCAGGGGCCCGGAGGACGTGGTCGTCGACCACGAAGGGCGCGTGGTCACGGGTGTCGAGGACGGTCGCATCCTGCGCGTCCATCCCCACGGTCCCGCCCGGGTGGAGCAGATCGCCCGCACCGGAGGGCGGCCGCTGGGGCTCGAGGTCCTGCCGGACGGACGGCTGCTGGTGTGCGACGCGGAGCGCGGACTGCTGCGCATCACCCCCGACTCCCCCGACTCCGGCGGCTCCCCCGACTCCGGCGGCTCCGGCGGCTCCGGCGGCTCCGGCGAGGGCAAGGTCGAGGTTCTCGTCGACTCCGTGGCGGGCGCGCCGCTGCGGTTCTGCAGCAACGCGACCGCTGCGGCGGACGGCACCGTGTATTTCTCCGCTTCCAGCACGCGATACGGCCTTCAGGACTGGCTCGGCGATCTGATGGAGCACACGGCGACCGGCCGGCTGTTCCGGCTCCGGCCCCACGGCGGCGCGCCGGAGGTCCTGCTGGACGGCCTCGACTTCGCCAACGGAGTCGTGCTGTCCGAGGACGAGTCCTGTGTCGTGGTGGCCGAGACCGGCGCGTACCGTCTGACCCGGCTGTGGCTGTCCGGGCCGCGGGCCGGGCACCGCGACACCCTGATCGAGAACCTCCCGGGCTTCCCGGACAACCTCTCCCGTGCCACGGACGGGACGATCTGGGTCGCCCTCGCAGGTCCACGACAAGCACCCCTCGACTGGCTGCGACACGCGCCGGTCCAGGTCCGCCGGGCGGTCTGGCGGGCCGTACGCCCCCTGCACATCCGCCCGCTGCCGGTCGCGCGCGTCATGGGCATCGGTCCCGATGGCGGCGTCCACCACGACCTCAGGCGGCGCAAGGCGGGCTACCGGATGGTGACCAGCGTGTACGCACACGAGGGCGCCCTGGTGCTGGGCAGCCTCCTGGAGGACGGGATCGCCGTGTGTGAACTGCCTGAGCTCAGCTGACGGGATGCCCTGCGGCGATGTCGACGACATCGCTCAGGCACAGCGGCTCTCGCTCCGTTCGCTCCTGTGCCTCGCCCGCGACAGGGCTGAGGAGGAAGCCGATGTGATCGCCCGTGTCGACGTGCCCTTCGACCCGGCCGGTGAACCAGGCGAGGGTGTCGTCCAACACGGGAACGTCACCGGGGCCCGGCGTCCAGGCCGTGCGGGCGAACTTGTCCACGCGGTCGCCGGTCTCGCCGCCGAACAGTTCCGCGAGCCCGTGCTGGTCGCGGCCGAGCAGGTGTACGGCGAGTTGTTCGGCGGATCTTGCCACCCGGTAGGTCCGGTTCAGCGTCGACAGCCAGACCATGAAACGGGCGGGCTTGATCGAGCACGGCGAGGCGAAGGTCACCAGGCAGCCGGCTCGCTCTCCGTCGGCCGCGACGGTCACCACGTACACGGGGTGGTCGAGCCGGTCGAGGAACGGCTGCATGGCGGTCACGGCCGCTCCCTACTGCTGACGCCCGGCCCAAGGCCCCATCCGGCCGGGTCGCGCGGGCAGCCCTCGACGGGACGGGGCTCCGTCACAAGCCCCGCCCCTTCGTGGACCGGCCGGCGACCCTCAGTGGTGTCCGGGCGAGCCGCTGCCGAAACCGCCGCTGCTGTTCGGGCTCCAGGTCGGCGGCGTCTGGTCCTTCGCGGTGTGCGAGCGGATGTTGCCGAAGCCCCGCAGCTCGTGCGGGAGGAGCACCCCTCCGTCATGCGGCACCTCGTCGGGCTCGCGCATCTCGCGGATCTCGTGGACGGGGCCGGATTCGGGGAGATGGGGCTGGTCCTCGGGGTCCGGCGGCCCGGGTTCCCGGTCACGCACACGCATGCCCCACCACACCGCGAGGATCAGTATCGACGCGATCACCACCCCCATCGCGAAGGGGATGGCCCCTGCCGCGATCTCGTGAGGGACGGCCAAACCTCTGCCGAAGGTGTCCATACCTTTCGTGTACCCCTGAGGACCCGCTGAAACGGTGTCCCGCGGGCCCTTCTGGGGGTTCGCACGCGGGCGCGCCCGGCCACCGCATGGTGGGCACCGCCCGGGGTACTGGGAAGCCATGCGTATGGGAGTGCTTGATGTCGGTTCGAACACGGTACGGCTGGTCATCGCCGAGACGGACGGTGCTGTTCCACTGCCCGTGCACACCTCGAAACGGCGGCTGAGACTGTCGGAGTACGTCGAGCGGGGCGGCCACCTGCCGGACGAACAGGTGGCCCGGCTTGTCGACGCCGTCACGGCCGCCAGAGAGGAGGGTATGCGCTGGGGTGTGACGACGCCCTTCGCCTTCGCCACGGCGATCGTGCGGGACGCCCCGAACCGCGCGGAGATCCTGCGGAAGGTCGCCACGCAGACCGGAGTGCCGCTGCACGTCCTGCCCGGTGAGGTCGAGGCCGAGCTGACGTTCCTGGCAGCGCGGCGGTGGATGGGATGGCGTGCGGGACCGCTGGCCATGCTGGACATCGGGGGCGGTTCGCTGGAAGTGGCCTTCGGCCGCAGCAAGCTGCCGGACTTCGCCATCTCGCTGCCGCTGGGCGCCAACCGGCTGACCCGTGAGCACTTCCGCGGCCAGGACCCGCCCTCGGAGCGCAGGATCAGGGCGCTGCGTCGTCATGTCCGCCACCAGCTGCGCGATGTCGCGGCCCGCATCCGCTGGGAGGCGCCGCGTACGACCGTCGCCACCTCGCGTACGTTCCAGCAGCTCGGCCGGCTGTGCGGGGCGCCGCCCGGCCGGTCGGGGCCCTTCACGCCGCGCGGCATGACCCGCGCCGACCTCGGCCGGGCCACACGTCGGCTCGCCGAGCTGCCGGCCGCGGAGCGCGCCGTTCTGCCCGGCATCTCCGCCGCCCGCGCCGGACAGTCCCTGGCCGGGGCGATCGTCGCGCACACCACCATGAAGCTGATGGGTATCGACGAGGTGACCATCTGCCCCTGGGCGCTGCGCGAGGGAGTTCTGCTCCGCTGCATCGAGGACGGCAACGCCGACTGGTGGGACGGCACAGCCCCTTCCCTTCGCGGGCACGAGGCCGCGCCGCCACGGGTGCTGCACCCCGTCGGCGGGGACGACGCCGCGGCAGCGGGCGCTCAACTGCCGGGCGAGACCGGGTAGTTGCCTGTACAGGGTCGTGGGTCGGCGGACGGTGCCGCCGACCCACGACTACCGGACGGCCACGAAGTCACCGAGTCGGTCGCGGTGGACCTCAGGACTTGACGCTTCCGGCGGTCAGCCCACCCACGATGTAGCGCTGGAGCATCGCGAAGACGCATACCACGGGGATGCTGACGAGCGTGGCGACCGCCATGAGCGGCCCCCAGTCGGTACCCGTCTGGCCGACGAAGGTGTTGAGCAGGACGGTCACCGGCTGCACCTTCGGATCGCTGTTCAGTGTGATCCCGAAGACGAACTCGCCCCAGCCGAGCAGGAACGAGAAGCCGCCGATCGCGATCAGTCCCGGCCGCATGATGGGCAGCACGACCCGCCACAGCACCCCCGGCAGGCCACAGCCGTCCACCAGCGCCGCCTCCTCCACCTCGACGGGCATGGCCCGCACCAGTGGCCGCAGCACGATGACCGCGAAGGGCAACGTCAGCGTCGTATCCGCGATGACGAGCCCGATGAGGGTGTTGGTCAGCTCCACCTGCCGCAGCACGATGAACAGCGGCGCGGCCAGCACGATGCTCGGCAGCAACTGCGCCACCAGCAGCGACAGGACCATCGCGCCGGAGCCCCGCATCCGGATCCGGGCGACCGCGTACGTCAGGGGCACCGCGAGCAGCAGCGTCAGCGCCACGACGCCGAGCGAGATGACGACGCTGTTGAGCAGCGCCTGGCCGATCATCGGCTTGTCGAGGGCCCGCGAGTAGCTTTCGCCGGTGAACGGCGAGGGGATCCACTGCGGTGGCGAGACGAGCACCTGGTCGGGCTTCTTCAGCGAGGTGGCGATCATCCAGTACAGCGGCAGCAGGAAGAAGGCCGTGATGACGCCCGCGACGAGCGTGAGCAGCCAGGGCCGTTTGGTACGGGTCATGAGGCGGCTCCTTCCTTGCGCAGGCGTCGTACGTAGACGATCGCGACGATCAGCGGGATGACCAGCAGGAGTGCGCCCGCCGCCGCGCCCCGGCCGAGCTGGAAGAGCTTGAACGCGACCTCGTACACGTACAGCGGCAGGACTCTCGTACTGTCGACGGGCCCGCCGCCGGTCAGGACGAAGACCAGGTCGAAGACCTTGAAGGTGTAGATCAGGCCGAGCAGCAGTACGGCCGCCGAGACCGGTTTCATCATCGGGACGGTGATGTGCCGCAGCCGCTGCCAGGGTCCGGCGCCGTCGATCTCGGCCGCCTCGTAGAGCGTCGGGTCGATGGACTGCAGGCCGACCAGGAGCAGCAGCATGTTGAAGGGCACGCCCACCCAGATGTTGGCGGCGATGACGCCGGGCAGGGCGGTGCTGGGGTCGGTGAGCCAGTTGTGGGCGAGGGAGTCGAGGCCGACAAGGCGCAGGAGTTCGTTGTACGCGCCCGCGTCGGCGTCGAGCATCCAGCGGAAGAGGGTGCCGCTGACGATCGGCGGCAGCAGCCAGGCCACCAGCATCAGCGAGCGGAACAGGCCCGCGAGCGGGAATGTCTTCGCGAACAGCAGGGCCAGCGCGAAACCGATCGTGAACTGGAAGAACAGCGAGCCGGCCGTGAACACCAGCGAGATGCGCATCGCATGCCAGAAGGCGCCTTCGGAGACGACGCTGTCGTAGTTGTCGGCGCCGCTGAACTGCCAGTCCCCGGTGATGAGATCGCCGATGGCCACATCGTGGACGGAAGTCCAGAAGTTGTAGGCGAGCGGGAAGAGCATGGTCGCGCCGAGGAACAGCAGGGCCGGCGCCGACATGACGTACCCGGCCCCCGTGCGACGCGCCGAGAGGGATCGGCCGCGCCGCACGGTCTGGGTCTTCTCCACCGCCTTCAGCGGCTCGGGGGCTTTCACCTGAAGGCTCATTCCCTGCCTTACTTCTGCAGCTTGGGCGTGATGGCGGACGCGGCCTTCCGCGCGGCGGCCTGCGGGCTGGAGCTGCCCGTGAGGGACGCCTGGAGGGCCTCGGCCATCGCCTGTGACATCTGCGGGTAGTTCGGGCCGTAGGAGCGGGGGCGCGCGTTGGCGAACTCCTGCACGAAGACCTTCAGGGTGGGGTCGGTGGCCCACTTGCCCGCGTCGGCCATGTCGGAGCGGGCGGGCAACAGGCCGAGCCCGTCGAGGTACTTGGCCAGGACCGCCTTCTCCTGGCTGCGCACGATGGCCTCCCAGCACTGGTCGGCCTTGCTGCTGGTCTTGAGGATCACCCAGTTCTCACCGCCGAGGCAGCTCGCCGGCTCCTTGTCGACGGGAATCGGTACGACGCCCCACTTGACCTTCGTCTGGTCCTGCAGGGCGGGCAGTTGCCAGGGCCCGTTGATCTGCATGGCCGCGCGGCCGGACACGAACTGGGTGTTGGCGTCCTGCTGCGTCCAGCCCACGCTCTGCTTCGACAGCGAGCCGGCGTCCACCAACTCCTTGAGGAACGCGAGCGCCTTGGCGCCGTCGGTGCCGAAGGTGTCCAGGTCGCCGCCGGTGGACCACAGGAAGGGCTCGAACTGGAAGACACCCTCCTCGGTCTTGATCGCGCTCATGGCGAACCCGAACGTGTCGCCCTTGGTGAGCTTCTTCGCCGCCTCGGCGAGCTCGTCCCAGGTCTTCGGGGGCTCGACGCCCGCGGCCTCGAGCATCTCGGTGTTGTAGTACAGGCAGAGGCAGTTGGAGTTGTTCGGCACGGAGTACGTCTTGCCGTCGATGACACCGCTGTTCCACGGGCCTTCGTAGTACGCCTTCGACTGGCCCCACTTCTTCACGCGGTCGGTGAGGTCGGTGAGGAGTCCCTGCGGGACGAAGGAGTTCATCGAGGTGTTGTCGACGATCGCGATGTCCGGCAGGTCCCCGGAGGCGGCACCCTTGATGATCGCGGGTTCCAGCTCGGCGAAGGGGAAGGTCCGCCGGGTGATCTTGACGCCGACCTGCTTCTCGATGTCGGCGATGAGGGCCTTCATCCCGGGCTGGCGGGCCTCCTCGACGAGGTAGTCCCACCAGACGAGTTCGTTCGAGCCGGACGAGCCGCTCTCCGAGCCGCCGCAGGCGGTGAGCGGGCCGGCCAGGCCCGCGGCGAGAACTCCAGTGCCCGATATCCGCATGAACGAGCGGCGGTCGAACCGGTTCGACATGTGCGTCTCCCAGAGGGTGCGTGAATCAACTGCGCGTCTGCGCGGGGCCAGTGCTCGCGCGGACCGTGAGTTCGGGGGTGAGCAGGTGCTGCCGGGGCCTTGCCGTCGAGGAGCCCGCCAGCCGTTCCAGCAGCAGGTCCACGGCGAGCCGGCCCATGACGTCCGACGAGTTGTCGAAGCCGGTCATCATCGGGGTGACAGTCTCGGCCCAGCGGGCGCCGACGACGCCGGTCACCGAGACATCGCCGGGCACGGACAGGCCCGCCCGGTCGAGCCCGCGGTACAGGCCCACGAGCGCCGCCTCGTTGAGCACCACGAGCCCGGTCGTCAGCGGGTCGTGGTCGAGGAGTTCCTGGACGACCGCCTCGCCGGAGGCCGCGTCGTCCCCGCAGTGGTGGATCTCGCCGGTCAGCCCCAGCTCGGCGACGGCCGTCCGGAAGCCGTCGACGGCTCGGTGCGCCGCCTCGTACCCCACGGCGAACAGCTTCCGCGGCCGGTTCACCAGGGCGAGCCGCCGGTGACCGAGCTCGGCGAGATGCCGTACGCAGCGTGCGGTGAGCTCCGTCCAGTCCATGTCGACCCAGGACAGGGCATCGGGGTCCGCGGTCCGCCCCATGGTGACGAAGGGGAATCCGCTGCCGAGGAGCCTGTCCACCCGCGAGTCCTGGACGCGTATCTCCATCAGGATCGCGCCGTCCACGCGGCGTTGGCCCACCAGCCGGTCGAAGGCCTCGTCCCAGCCCTCACCGCTGCGGGACAGCAGTACGTCGTGGTCGTGCACGGCGGCGGCGTCGATCACCGCGCTGAGGAAGTCGAGCTGCATGTCGGTGTAGCGCCGTCCGGCCGGCGGGAACACCACGCCGATGGTCTGGGTGCGGCCGTGGGCCAGAGCGCGGGCGCTGGCGTTGGGCTGGAAGCCGTGCTCGTCGATGACCTGCTGGATGCGCAGCCGGGTCCGCTCCGAGATCGGCCGCTTGCCGCTCAGGGCGTACGAGACCGTGCTGCGCGAGACACCGGCGAGGCGGGCGATCTCGCCGATGTTGACGGGCGTGGGGCTGCCGTTGTTCACGGGAATGCGGCTGTCTTCGGCCGCAGAGGTGCGGTCGCCCTGGATGGGGGCGCGGCTGTTTTCGGCCACCTCGTCGAACCGGTTCGACATCGCGGACACACCTCCCCCACACCCAGAGTCGTTCGACATTTCGTACGTCAGCCGGTTTCCCGAACCGGCGTGCCGAACGCTAGGAGTGACACAGGTCTCATGTCAACGGTCGGTAACCAAGAAGTTTCCGACGCGACAGAAACACTCAGACCCGCGGCGCGCCCAGCCGTTCTTCCAGTCGGCCCAGCAACTCCCCGAGAAGCGCGCCGAGTTCACCCTGCGTCGAGGGGTCGAGCCCGGACAGGACGGCCGTCTCGTACGCGAGTTGGCCGGGGACGATTTCGTCGACGAGCTCGCGTCCGGCGTCCGTGAGACGCAGATGGGCGACGCGCCGGTCACGGCTGTCACCGCGGCGCTCGACGAGGCCGCGCCCTGTCAGCTGCTTGAGCCGCTTGGTGACGGCGGCGCCGGAGGAGAAGGTCTCCCGGGCCAGCTCACTGGGGGTCAGTTCACGGCCGGTGCGGCGCAGGGCGGCCAGCAGCTCGAACTCGGGACGGGTGAGCCCGGCATGGCGCAGCGGGGCATCCTCCGCCTGCTGAAGCAGGGCGGCGCAGCGGTTGATGCGGCCGATGATCTCGATGGGTCCGGTGTCGAGGTCGGGGTGGACCGTCCGCCACTGCCGTACCACCGTCGCGACGGTGTCCCCCGCTATCGCCCGCCCGTTCACTGTCGTCATGCCTGTGCGCCCCCGAGTGCCCGCAGTCCCTGCCGTCGTACCGTCGCTGCGAGCGTACGGCGTCCGGCCTGCCCGGCGCGCAGCACCCGCTCCCGAGGCAGGTGCACCCCCGCACGCTCCCCGTGTACACCCTTGCGCTCGCATGCCCGCAAGCAGGCCAGGGCATCTCTTCGACCGGATTGTCCGAACACCGTTGATCGGGGAGGTGCGCGGTGCACGGACCGGTGTCGGCGCTCTGGCTGCTCGTCGCGTTGTGCGCGGCGACCGGGGCCTACTGTCTGCTGCGGATGCGCAGTTCCGTCGAGGAGCAGCGGCGCACGGCGGGCGGTGAGGCGCTCATGGGATTCGGCATGGCCGCGATGGCCGTGCCCGCCGCGGTGCTGACGCCGCCGAGATGGGCCTGGCTCGTCTGCGCGGCAGTGTTCGGCGCGGCCGCGCTGCGCGCCCTGTGGGCGGCGCGGACCTGCCGCCATCATCTGCACCATCTGGTGGGCGCGGCCGCGATGTTCTACATGGCGGTGGTGATGGCAGGCGGGACACACTCCGGGCTGCCCGTGCTCACCGGGGCACTCTTCGCGTACTTCACCGGATACGTGCTGTGGACCGGGACGCGCCTGATGCCGGCCGTCGTCGACGCACCCGAAGGGGGCACCCGCACGGTCGGCTGGGGGGACCGCCCGGAGCTGGCGCTGGCATGCCGGCTCTCGATGGGCATCGGGATGCTCGCGATGCTTCTCGCACTGTGACCCGACTGTACGAAACCGTGGTCTGCGTCACTTTGCCGCGGCAGCCCGTATCCTCTGGCGCCGCCCCGCTCATAGGCTGCCCTCATGATGGTCCCCGCGGCACTGCTGCTGCTCGGCGCTCTGGCCGCCGTCCTGGCTCCGCGGCTGCTCGCCCGAGCCAACTGGGCGGACCGCGAACCGGTGGTCGCCCTGTGGGTGTGGCAGTGCGTGGTGGCGGCGGTCCTGCTGTGCTGCGTGCTGTCGATGACCCTCAGCGCGGCTGCCGCCTGGCAGGCGGTGCGCGGCCATGTGTTCGCCCCCGCCCCGCACCACGTCGTGGACGCCTACGCGCTCGCCGAAGCGAGCCCCTGGGCCGCGGCGACCGCCGTGACACTCGCCGCAGGCGGCCTGTGGAGCGCGGCGATGCTGGTCCGCGAGATCGTACGGGCCCGTGCGCGCCGCCGCCGCGAGCGGGCCGAACTCCGCGTACGCGCCCCGCTGTTGCCCGGCGAGGAGCCCGGCAGCGACCGGCTCGTCGTGCTGGAGGGCGAGCGTCCGGACGCCTGGTGGCTGCCCGGGGCGGCGCCCCAACTCGTCATCACCACCGCCGCGTTGCGCCGCCTCAAGGGGAGCCAACTGGACGCCGTGCTCGCTCATGAGCAGGGGCACGCGCGGGCCCGGCACGACTGGCTGCTGCACTCCTCGGCGGCACTGGCCAACGGCTTTCCGCAGGTTCCCGTGTTCGCGGCGTTCCGCGACGAGATGCACCGGCTGGTCGAGCTCGCCGCCGACGACATGGCGTCTCGCCGCTTCGGCCGGCTGACGACCGCCCTCGCGCTGGTGGAACTGAACGAGGACCGGGGTGTGTTCGGCCCCTGTCCCACTCCGCAGGCCCATGTCCCGCAGCGCGTGAACCGTCTGCTCACTCCCCCGGACCGCCTGCCGCCCGTCCACCGGCTGCGGCTCACGGCGTCCGCGGCGCTGGTACCGGTGGTTCCACTGCTGGTGGCGTTCGTGCCGGGGCTGCGGGCGCTGGGGTAACCAAGCGCACAAGTCGACGTACGCCCCGGAGTTGGCCTTCGGCCCCAGAGGTCCGCGAGAATCGTTCCATGCACTCCCCCACTGTCGACTCGCCACCCCGCACGCCGGCCCCCACAGCCGCCGTCCGGGCCGCGGTGGCCCTCGTCGTTCCCTCCGTGCTGCTGCTGGCACTGGTCGCCCTGTCCTGGGACCCGCTGATGGACCTGGACGGCGACATCGCTCGTACGACGCACGAGTGGGCGGTCGACGAGCCCGACGTCACGCAGACGGCCCGCATCCTGACGGACTGGGTGTGGGACCCCTGGACCATGCGTGCCCTGGCCACCGCGACCGTGCTCTGGCTGATCATCCGACGCTCGGCCTGGCGGCCCGCCCTCTGGCTGGGGGCCGCCACGCTCCTCGGCACCCTGCTTCAGCAGGGCATGAAGGCCGCGGTCGGCCGGGAGCGGCCCGTGTGGCCCGACCCCGTGGACTCGGCCCACTACGCCGCCTTCCCGTCCGGCCACGCCATGACGGCGGCGGTGGTGTGCGGCCTGCTGCTCTGGCTCCTGCACCTGTACGGCGCCGGACGCGTCCTGTGGCGTATCGCCGTGACCCTCGCGGCGGTCTCCGTCGTCGGCGTGGGCCTCACCCGGGTCTGGACGGGCGTGCACTGGCCGACGGACGTGCTCGGCGGCTGGCTGCTCGGCGCGCTGACCGTCGCGCTCACGGTGGTGGCGTACGAGCGATGGCCGGCGCCTTCGGCCGATGCGCCACAGCGGCCACTCGCCGAACAGGAACACCGGTAAGGTCCAGCGCGTGGCTGCTGTCTTGTTCGACTTCTCCGGAACGCTCTTCCGTATCGAATCCACCGAGTCCTGGCTGCGCGCGGTGCTGGCCGAGACCGAAGTCTCCCTCCCCGAGCCCGAGTTGATCCGGGCTGCCCGGGCCCTGGACACGGTGGGCGCGCTGCCGGGCGGGTCCTTTCCCTCGGGGCGGATCCCCGATGAGCTCGCCCCTGTGTGGGAGATCCGCGACAAGAGCGCCGAGTTGCACCGGACTGCCTACACCGGCCTCTCCCGTCAGGTGTCGCTGCCCGATCCGGCCCTGCACGACGCGCTGTACGACCGCCATATGACACCGGCCGCCTGGCGCCCGTACCCCGACACGGCCGAGGTGCTGGGCGCGCTGCGTGAGCGCGGTGTGGTGGTCGGTGTGGTCAGCAACATCGGCTGGGACCTGCGGCCCGTCTTCCGAGACCATGGGCTCGATCCGTACGTCGACGCGTACGTCCTGTCGTACGAACACGGCATCCAGAAGCCGGACCCACGCCTGTTCGCGACCGCCTGCGACGCACTCGGTGTCGATCCGCGGGAGACGCTGATGGTGGGCGACGACCGCCGCGCGGACGGCGGCGCGGCGACCCTGGGCTGCGCGGTGCACTTCGTCGACCATCTGCCGGTGACCGAGCGTCCGGACGGGCTCCGCCCGGTCCTGGGCCTGGTCGGCTGAGAGCTCTGAGATTCCCGTCCGCCTGGACGATCCCCCGCGTCGCCCAGGCGGACGGCAGCCCGAAGGGGACCCCTGGGAAGGGGCCACCATGGACGCGCTGAGTATAGTTGGCTGGCAGCCAGTCAACCCAGGAGTTACAGAATGTCCCCCCGCAGCCGCTCGGTCAATGAAGAGTTGCGGCGGCGATCCCGGGAAAAGCTGCTGCAGGCCGCCCTTGAGCTGGTCAGCGCGCATGGTTACGAGGCGACAACACTTGGCGACATCGCTGACCGCGCCGGCTCCGCGCGCGGACTCGTCTCGTACTACTTCCCGGGCAAACGTCAGCTCGTGCAGTCGGCGGTCCACCGGCTGATGCACTGCACGCTCCAGGAGGCGCTGGAGCGCGAGCCGCGCACAGGGGACGGCCGGGAGCGCATGGCGCGCGCCATTGACGCGATCCTGGGCCTGGCCCGGGACCATCCCCTGCTGATGCGCCAGCACATGGCCGGGATCCTGCAGGCCGAGGGGTTCGTACAGTGCCCGGAGCAGCAACGCCTGGCGGAACTGCTCAGGGACACCGTCGCCCGCTACGGTTCGCCGGACGCCGCCGTCGAGTATCCGATGCTGCGGGCGCTGCTCATGGGCTCGGTGTACGCGGCCCTGGTGCCGGGCGTCCCGATGCCGCTGCCGACTCTGCGGGCCGAGCTGTTCAAGCGCTATGGGCTCGACTGGGAGCTGGGGGTCCCGCCGGACGCCGAGGCGCCCGGCGGGACCAATGGCGGGGACCTGTCACGGTTCTTCTCGCCCCAGGACCCCGAAGCCGACGCGGCAGGCCTGGCCGGTCAGCCTCGCCAGCCGAAGTAGTCCGGCTGGGTCTGCACGTTCAGCTCATCCACGCGGACCCATTTCGCCGGGTCCGTACGCCGGTCGCTGATCTTCAGGACGTCGAAGCCCTTGGCGATGTCGTTCGAGTAGATGTAGCCGTTGTAGTAGTACGCCGACCATGAGCCGGCGGTCGTGAGCCGCTCGGTGTCCACCGGGCCGCGCTCGAAGTAGGCGATCTCCTTGGGCTTCGCCGAGTTGGTGAAGTCCCAGACGGAGACGCCGCCCTGGTACCAGGCCTGGACCATGATGTCCTTGCCCTTGACCGGGATCAGCGAGCCGTTGTGGGCCACGCAGACCTCGGTGGGCGCCTGGTGGCGGTCGATCTTGAAGTAGCTGCGGAAGACGAGCTTGCGCTTGTCACCCTTGCCGACGATGTCGTAGATGCCGTCGGCGCCCCTGTTCGGGCCGATCTCCGCGTTGCAGGTGGCCGCGCCGCCGCCGCCCAGCTCGTCGGTGAAGACGATCTTGTTGGCCTTCTGGTTGAAGGTCGCCGAGTGCCAGAACGCGAAGTTCACGTTGTCCTGAACCTGGTCGATGACCTTCGGGTTCTCCGGGTCCTTGATGGAGAACAGGATGCCGTCGCCCATGCAGGCGCCCGCCGCGAGGTCCTTGGAGGGCAGCACGGTGATGTCGTGGCAGCCGGTGGTCTTGGAGACACCCGGGTTGGTGGGCGCGCCGGGATTGCCGCCGCCGTCGGGGCCCTCACCGGGGAAGATCACCGGGAAGCCGACGACCGCCGCCTTCTGGGGCGCCTTGCGCGGCACCTTGATGACCGAGATGCCGTCGTGCGGTGGCTGGCAGTCCGGGAAGGTGGCGCTGGGCGAGTACGAGGAGACGTACACGTAGACGTTCTTACGCTCGGGCACCAGCGTGTGGGTGTGCGAGCCGCAGGCGGTCTCGACGGCGGCGACGTACTTGGGGTTCCGCTTGTCGCTGATGTCGAAGATCTTCATGCCCTCCCACGAGGACTTCTCGGTCGCGGGCTGCGTGGTGCTGCTGCAGGAGTTGTCGCTGCGCGAGGAGTCGGTGGAGAGGAAGAGCAGGTCGCCGGAGACGGAGATGTCGTTCTGCGAACCGGGGCAGAGGACCTGGGAGACCGTCTTCGGGGCCTTCGGGTTGCTGATGTCCAAGACGCGGAAGCCGTCGTAGTTGCCGGAGTACGCGTACTTCCCCTGGAAGGCCAGGTCCGAATTGGTGCCCGGCAGCGCGTCCTTGGGGATGTTGGCGAGGTGGGTGATGTTGTCCGAGTGGACGATCTCGTCCTTCCCGGGTATGTCGCCGCTCTCTATCGCCTCCCTGACCTCGGCCGCCTTGCTCTTGGAGACCTTGTCCGGGGTGGCCGGCGTGTCCCCGGGGTCGGGGGTCGCGACCGCCGGACCGGCCGTGAGCAGCGCGGCCAGGAGTCCGGCCGCGGTCGCGACAACTCCCAGTCGTCTGCGCCGTGTTCGGTGGTTGTTCAACAGGGTCACTGCGTCCTCCCTTGTAGCCGTTCGCAGTTGAACGGTTAAGGCACCACCGCAGTATCGTCTTCATCATGCTCAGAACAACAGGGTGCAATGTAGTCGTAACGAATTCTTCTGATCATTCACGAACGGCAACGTGTCATCGGCGAACGGCAACGGGGTAGGACGGTTCCCAACACCCACAAGGTGTCCGCCATTTCGTGTGCCACAGGAGGCCGCTGTGCTCATTCGTCGTACGTACCGTCACGTGGTCACCGCCTCCGTGACGGTCGCCGTGCTCACGCTCGCCGGCTGCACCGGTTCGGACGACGAGCCCAAGTCCGCGTCGGGCAAGGGTCCTTCGGTGATCGCTCCGGGGAAACCGGGTGAGGCGGCTGAGACGCTCTCTGCCGAGGACGCCGAGAAGCGGCGGCCCGACGACTCCCCCAACTCGGCGGACTTCACGTACGCGCGGATGATGATCGAGCATCACACCCAGGCCCTGGACATGACCGAACTCGTCCCGAAACGCGCCGAGTCGACCCAGGTGAAGCGCCTCGCCGAGCGGATCGCCGCCGCGCAGGGGCCGGAAATCGACGCCATGAAGGGCTGGCAGCAGGCCCACGGCGGCGACAAGAAGGGCGACCAGGCGCACGACCACGAGGCGATGCCGGGCATGGCGACCGAGGCCCAGCTGAAGAAGTTGCGCGCGGCGAAGGGCAAAGCCTTCGACGAACTGTTCCTCAAGCTGATGATCACCCATCACGACGGCGCCATCACCATGGCCACGGATGTGCTCGCGCAGGGCAACAACATCCAGATCGGCGAAATGGCCGACGACGTGATCGCCCAGCAGACGACAGAGATCAACAAGATGAGGGACATGCCCTGACCCGGGGCGCGCATGCCGCTTCTGCGGGGTCGGCCCGGCGCGGGCGGCGCGCGTCGAGTGGAGGGTGCCGGTGGCGCGCACCTTCGGGGTGGGCCGGGCCGGTCGCGCGGTGGTGCACTCCGGTGGCGTAGCGACGCGTTCGTGGCCCTCCCGTGGAGGGCGGCTCGGTGCGATTGTGGAGGTAGCTCCTACGGGAAGGAGTTCCGCCGTGCTGCACGTCGCCGTGGTCGGTTCGGGGCCGAGTGGGGTCTACGCCGCGCAGAGTCTCGTCCAGCAGAGCCAGGTGCCGGAGGTCCACGTGGACGTCCTGGACCGGCTGCCGTGCCCGTACGGACTGGTGCGGTACGGCGTGGCGCCCGACCACGAGAAGATCAAGTCGCTGCAGAACAATCTGCGTACGGTCCTGGAGCACGAGCGGGTGCGGTTCCTCGGCGGCGTCCAGATCGGCCCGGACGGGCTGTCGGCCGCCCGGCTGCGGGAGCTGTACCACGCGGTCGTGTATTGCGTGGGAGCCGCCACCGACCGGCGTCTCGGAGTGCCCGGTGAGGAGCTGCCGGGCAGCTGGTCGGCGACCGAGTTCGTGTCCTGGTACAGCGCGCATCCGGACGCCATCGCCGACGGCTTCGTGCTCGGCGCGCGTGCGGCCGTCGTCATCGGCGTGGGCAACGTCGCGGTGGACGTGACCCGGATGCTGGCCCGCGGCGCCGCCGAGTTGAGCCCCACCGACATGCCGCAGGGAGCACTCGCCGCGCTGGCCCACAGCCAGGTGCGGGACATCCAGATGGTGGGCCGGCGCGGCCCGTCCCAGGCCCGCTTCACCACCAAGGAGCTACGGGAGCTGGGCGCACTGCCCGACACCGAAGTGATCGTGGACCCCGAGGAGTTGGCGCTCGATCCGGCGTACGCCGACCCCTCCGTGCTCCCCGCCGCCCGGCGCCGCAACGTGGAGGTGCTGCGCGACTGGGCCACGCGGCCACCGCAGGGCGCCTCCCGGCGGATCCGGCTGCGCTTCTTCCTCCGCCCGGTCGAGCTGCTCCCCGACGGAGGACGCGTGGGCGCCGTGCGCTTCGAGCGGACGGCGCCGGACGGGCACGGTGGTGTGACGGGCACAGGGCGGTACGAGGACATCGAGGCGCAACTGGTCCTGCGCTCGGTCGGCTATCGCGGGGTACCGCTGGAAGGCCTGCCGTTCGACGGGGAGCACGGCACGGTGCCGCATCTCGCGGGACGAGTCCTGCGCGAGGGCTCGGTGGCGCCGGGCGAGTACGTGGCGGGGTGGATCAAGCGGGGTCCGACGGGCGTCATCGGCACCAACCGGCCCTGCGCGAAGGAGACGGTGACCTCGCTGCTGGAGGACGCCCCCGTACTCGTACGCCGTGAGGTGCCGGACGATCCCCTCGCAGTGCTGCGCGCGGAGGGTCTGCGGCCGGTCGAGTGGTCCGGCTGGCTGGCGATCGAGCGGGCCGAGGCGGAGCTCGGGGCCTCACTCGGGCGGAGCGTGGTCAAGCTGCCCGACTGGTCGTCACTGATGGAGGCGGCGCGGACGGCGGGGCCGTAGCAGGGTCGAGCGGGCCTCGGAGGGCATGACACCTGACGGCAACAGCGAGGAAATCAACAAACTGTTCAAGCCCCTTACGGTCACGTGCAGTCCCCGCTCCGCTCCCCCGCCGCTCCTGGAGTGCCCATGGCAACCACCACACCCGCACGTCCCGTGCACCCCGTGGACGAGGTCCCACCCGTCCGCCAGTTGGCCGCCTTCGGGCTGCAGCACGTGCTCGCGATGTACGCGGGCGCCGTGGCGGTCCCGCTGATCGTGGGCAGTGCGATGAAGCTGTCGCCCGCGGACATGGCGTATCTGATCACGGCCGATCTGCTGCTGTGCGGGATCGCGACGCTCATCCAGTGCGTCGGCTTCTGGCGCTTCGGGGTGCGGCTGCCGATCATGCAGGGCTGCACCTTCGCGGCCGTGTCGCCGATGGTGCTGATCGGTACGGGCGGCGGCGGACTGCCCGCGATCTACGGGTCGGTGATCGTCGCCGGACTCGCGATCATCCTTCTGGCACCGGTCTTCGGAAAGCTGCTGCGGTTCTTCCCGCCGCTGGTCACCGGCACGGTGATCCTGATCATCGGACTCTCGCTGCTGCCGGTGGCGGGCAACTGGGCGGCCGGTGGCGCGGGCGCGGAGGACTTCGGTGAGCCGAAGAACGTGGCGCTGGCGGCCTTCGTGCTCGCGGTGGTGCTCGGTGTGCAGCGGTTCGCCCCGGTGTTCCTGCGCCGGATCGCGGTACTGATCGGCATCGCCGTGGGCCTCGCCGTCGCGGTGCCCTTCGGTTTCACGGACTTCGGCGGGGTCGGGGACGCGGACTGGCTGGGGATCAGCACGCCGTTCCACTTCGGCGCCCCCACCTTCGAGGCGTCGGCGATCGCGTCGATGCTGGTAGTAGCTCTGGTAACCATGACCGAGACCACGGGTGACTTCATCGCGGTCGGCGAGATGACCGGGCGGAAGGTCGAGCCTCGCCCGCTCGCCGACGGTCTGCGCGCCGACGGCCTGTCCACGGTGCTCGGCGGTGTCTTCAACACCTTCCCGTACACGGCGTACGCGCAGAACGTCGGCCTCGTCGGCATGACGCGGGTCCGCAGCCGCTGGGTCGTGGCGGCGGCCGGCGGCATGCTCGTTCTGCTCGGCCTGCTGCCCAAGCTGGGTGCGGTGGTCGCGGCGATCCCGGCGCCGGTGCTCGGCGGCGCGGGCCTGGTGATGTTCGGGACGGTCGCCGCGAGCGGGCTGCGGACGCTGGCGCAGGTGGATTTCAAGGGCAACGACAACCTGACGGTCGTGGCCGTCTCGGTCGCCGTGGGGATGCTGCCGGTCGGGGTGCCGACGGTCTACGGGAAGTTCCCGGACTGGTTCCAGACGGTGATGAACAGCGGGATCAGCGCGGGCTGCCTGACGGCGATCGTGCTGAACCTGCTCTTCAACCACCTTCCCTCGAAGGGCAGTTCAAAGGGTGGTTCAGCCGCCCCCGAGGCGGACGGCCTGGCGAGCGGCGGCGGTCAGGACGCTGGCGAGAAGTCCCGGGAAGAGATCGTCTAGGTCGTCCCGGCGTAGCCCGTTCATCTTGGCGGTGCCGCGGTAGACCTGCCGGATCACTCCGCTCTCGCGCAGCACCCGGAAGTGGTGCGTGGTGGTGGACTTGGTGACGGGCAGGTCGAAGTGCGAACAGGAGAGCTCGTCGCCGTCGGCGGCGAGCTCTCGTACGACCTGGAGCCGCATCGGGTCGGAGAGCGCATGCAGCACGGATTCCAGCCGGATCTCTTCGCGTGCGGGGTGCGGGAGTTCACGGCTGCTGCTGGTCGGGGTGGCGGTCGTCACGGCGGCTCCAGTCCTTGTGCTCAGAGTGCTCAGGCCTTCTGGTCCGGAGGTTCCGGCGGTCTCCGAGGTTTCTGGGGGCTCCATCGCTCCGGAGGATTTCATTGTACGAGAGCTCTCGTAGTTTGACATCTCCCGTACTACGATGCCTATCGTACGAGTCGTAACCCGGCCCCGTGACGATTGGAGTCCGCCGTGAGCGCGCTCTTCGAGCCCTACACCCTGCGCGATCTGACCATCCCGAACCGGGTCTGGATGCCCCCGATGTGCCAGTACTCGGCGGCGCCCGACGGCCCGGAGGCGGGCGCCCCGAACGACTGGCACTTCGCCCACTACGCGGCGCGCGCCACCGGCGGCACGGGCCTGATCGTCGTCGAGGCCACGGCCGTCAGTCCCGAGGGCCGGATCTCGCCGTACGACCTCGGCATCTGGAACGACACGCAGACCGAGGCCTTCCAGCGGATCACGCGCTTCCTCAAGGGGCAGGGCACCGTTCCGGCCGTGCAGCTCGCGCACGCCGGCCGCAAGGCCTCGACGGACCGCCCCTGGATGGGCGGTGCTCCCGTCGGTCCCGACGCCCATGGCTGGCAGCCGCTCGGGCCCAGCCCGCTCGCCTTCGACGCGAACCACCCGGTGCCGACCGAGCTCACGGTCGAGGGGATCCGGGAGGTCGTCGGCCAGTTCGCCGACGCCGCGCGCCGCGCTCTCGCCGCCGGCTTCGAGATCGTCGAAGTCCACGGTGCGCACGGCTACTTGATCGGTGAGTTCCTCTCCCCGCACTCCAACCGGCGCACGGACGCGTACGGCGGCTCGTACGAGAACCGCACACGCCTCGCCCTCGAAATCGTCGACGCCGTACGGGCCGTATGGCCGGACGACAAGCCTCTGTTCTTCCGTATCTCGGCCACCGACTGGCTGGAGGAGAACGGCTGGACGGCCGACGACACGGTCCGCTTCGCCGACGAACTGAACGCCCATGGCGTCGATCTGCTCGACGTCTCCAGCGGTGGCAACGCCTCCGGTGTCCGCATCCCCGTCGGCCCGGGCTACCAGGTTCCCTTCGCCGCCCGCGTGAAGAACGAGACGTCCATGCCCGTGGCCGCCGTCGGTCTCATCACCGATGTCGAGCAGGCCGAGAAGATCGTTGCCAATGGTGAGGCGGATGCGGTGTTGCTGGGCCGGGAGCTGCTGCGTAACCCTTCATGGGCCCGGCACGCGGCGCGCGAACTCGGGGGCGAGGTGCACGTACCGGATCAGTACCACCGGTCCGTCTGACCACTGGGCGCAGGGCTCCGGGCGGCACGACCATCGGCCGGACGGCACCGATTCGGCTCGGCCCGCCCCTCAGCCCGTCTTCCACCCCCACTGAGGGCCGAACTTCTCCCACTCAGCGTCCCACTGCTCCATGCGCTGCCGCTCCAGACGCCTGCGCAACAGCCTCCCGCCGCCGAGGGGCACGGCGGCGGCGCTCGCCCCCACCAGCACCCCGGACATTCCGGCCCGCAGTCCGGCCTGGGACGCGCTGGCGGGCTTGGTGACGAGGCGGCCGTCGCGGTCCGTCCACACGACGACGGGGGTACCGGCCGTGCTGCCGGGCTCGACACGGGCCTGGCCGGTGTGCGGCGAACCGTCCGCCGCGGTCCAGCGCACCTCGGCCCACACGCGTTCGTGGCTGGCCGCGGACGTGCTCGTGGCGGGCGTGTTCTTACTGGTCAGCGCGAGGACGGGATGCCACTCGGCGCGCTGCTGGGCGAGGCTGCTCTCGACCGCGTGTGCCGTCGCCAGTCCGGCGAGCAGCCCGGTGACCAGCGTCAGGGTCCAGGTGGCGAGCAGGAGCCAGGACTCCAGTTCATCGCTGCGGCGCCGCAGCGGGTTGGGCCGCCATCGCCACAGCCACACCCTCGGACCACGGAATGCCGCCATCGAACGCCCCAATCTCCTCACCGACGCACCAGTCCCCGCCCTCCCATACGCGAGCGATCGCCCCGGTGCTCACAG
Organism: Streptomyces yerevanensis; assembly: GCF_000716805.1. Taxonomy (NCBI): domain Bacteria; kingdom Bacillati; phylum Actinomycetota; class Actinomycetes; order Kitasatosporales; family Streptomycetaceae; genus Streptomyces; species Streptomyces yerevanensis. The sequence goes on from NZ_JNWJ01000003.1 coordinate 282,307, forward strand.
GGAGACGGACCCCACATCGCCATCGGACGCCGAAATGGGCTCTGACCTGCCCAGATGCCGCGTTCAGGGGTGATTGTCAGTGGCTGGGTGCAGACTGACCCATGTCTGACCCGTATCTGCTGACAACGACGTCCGGAGGTGGTCGGCATGGCCGACGTACTGCTCACTGTAGGCACGCGGAAAGGCCTGTTCATCGGGCGACGGCGCGGTGGCGTCTGGGAGTTCGACGACAGTCCGTACTTCAACGCGCAGGCCGTCTACTCGGTCGCCATCGACACCCGCGGTGATGTGCCGCGGCTCCTCGTCGGCGGGGACAGCGCGCACTGGGGCCCGTCCGTCTTCCACTCCGACGACCTGGGCCGCACCTGGACCGAACCAGCCAAGCCGGCGGTCAAGTTCCCCCAGGACACGGGGGCTTCGCTGGAGCGGGTGTGGCAGCTGCATCCGGCGGCGGCCGAGCCGGACGTGGTGTACGCGGGCACGGAACCGGCCGCGTTGTACCGCTCCGAGGACCGCGGCGAGACCTTCGAACTCGTCCGGCCCCTGTGGGAGCACCCGACGCGCTCGCAGTGGGTGCCCGGTGGCGGCGGAGAGGGCCTGCACACGGTCATCACGGACGAGCGCGATCCGAGCGCGGTGACGGTCGCCGTCTCCACGGCCGGTGTCTTCCGTACGAAGGACGGCGGCGAGAGCTGGGCGCCCTCCAACTCCGGTGTCTCCGCGGTGTTCCTGCCTGATCCGAACCCGGAGTTCGGTCAGTGCGTGCACAAGATCGCACAGGACGCGGCGACCCCGGACCGGCTGTATCTGCAGAACCACTGGGGTGTCTACAGAAGCGACGACGCGGGCGCGCACTGGACGGACATCGGCGAGGGCCTGCCGTCCACGTTCGGCTTCGCCGCGGCCACCCACCCGCACCGCGGGGACACGGCGTACCTGTTCCCGATCAACGCCGACGCTGACCGGATCCCGGCCGAGCGCCGATGCCGGGTCTTCCGCACGGCGGACGCGGGCAAGACCTGGGAGGCGCTCTCGGCGGGGCTGCCACAGGAGGACCACTACGGCACGGTGCTGCGCGACGCGATGTGCACGGACGGCGCGGACCCGGCGGGCGTGTACTTCGGCAACCGCAATGGAGAGGTGTTCGCATCGGCCGACGACGGGGACAGCTGGCGGCAGTTGGCGTCGCATCTGCCGGATGTGCTGTGCGTACGCGCGGCGGTGATCGATTGACCCCAGCAGTCGTCAGTCCATGAGTCGTCGGGCATTGGGCTTGGGCATCGGGCAAGCCCTCTGCACCCCTCGCCGTCACCGGACGTATCACTTCGGTCGTGCCACGACTCCCCAACGCGTCTCAAAGCGCTCACCCACCGGGGCCCGGACAAACGTCAAGCTCAGCCCGCCCCGCCGTCGAGCAGCCAGTTGTAGCGCAGCCGCAGCGCCCGCTCGGTGCTGGCCGCCACAGTGACGAGCGTGACCACGATGTTGCCCCATGCCGACAGATCGATGGGCGAGGTGAAGTGCCCGACGTACTGGGCGACGCCCTCCGGCGCCCGGGTGACCTGTTCGGCGAGCTGAAGGATCAGGAGAACCAGGCCGGTGACGAGCACGATCGACGAGAGGAAACCGATCCAGCGGCTCAGTGCGGGGTGCGCACGGTCGAGGCGCGCGCGGCGCCCCTCGGCGGAGGCGGGGTCCGGGACGAGTTGGTGCTCGGCCCCCTCGACGGTGACGTAGTGACAGCGCTTGAGCCCGAAGGCGCTCGTCCTTACTTCGATGGTTCCGCCCTGGACGGGGAAGACAGCAGGGACTTTGGACTCGGCGTGATGCCTGCCATCGAGGTACAGGTGGGCCTTGACGTAGCCCTCCGACTGATTCTGATGCTTGACGTCGACGGCGTAGACCGTCTGCCGACCATCATCATGCGTCAGCCGAAGATGGAACAGTGCGGGAGTAAGCATCTGCCACCAGCGGAAACGCTTCAACGGTCGCCCGTCCCCGGGCTTGACCCGCTGCACAGCCCGACGATGCCGCCACTCCTTGAGCATGCCTCTACTCCCGTTACTTGCTCGGCTCCGCCGCGCAGGCGAGGTCCTGCGACGGGCGCTGCCCGGTGGTCAGGAACGCCGTCACCGCGTCGTTCGCGCACGTGTTGGCGCCGAACGGATAGACGCCGTGCCCGCCCTGGTCTGCCGTCACCATCGTGGTCCGCTTCCCGAGCGCCCGCCGCAGCTCCCGGGCGCCGGCCAGCGGTGTTCCCGGGTCGCGCTCGTTCTGCACCATGAGCACGTTCGACGGGCCCCGGTCACCGATGCGCACCGGCTTCTCGACCCGCTCGTCCGGCCAGAACGCGCACGGTCCGATGCCGGCCGTGGACGCGCCCAGCATCGGGTATTTCAGCCGGTCGACCGCGACGTTGCGCTGGTACTCCCGGACCGTCTCCGGCCAGCGTGTATCGCCGCATATCACCGAAAAGCGGGCGGACATGAAGTTCTCCATGTTCGGAAACGGCGGGATGGGCGGCGGCTGGTCCGTGTCGAGTGCCTGCCAGGTCTTGGCCACCAGGGGCATGTCCGCATCGCTGTAGAGGCGGTCGAACGTGATCCCGCGGAACAACGTCGCGTCGAAGCCCTGGACCGGTTTCGCCTCCAGCCGCTTGGCGAGCTCGAAGAACTTCGCGGTCACCTGCTGCGGTGTGGTGCCCAGACCGTACTCGGGGTGCGCGGCGGCGAACGCTGCGAAGTCCGGGAACCGGTCCTCCATTCCACGGGCCAGCAACCGCATGGCCGTGACGTCGTAACCGCCGGGGCCCAGGTTGCTGTCGAGCACGACCCGGTCGCTGCGCTTCGGGAACAGCGTCGTGTACACCGCACCGAGGTAGCTGCCGTAGGAAGCACCGAGGTACGAGAGCTTCGGCTCGCCCAGCGCCGCCCGGATCCGGTCCATGTCGCGCGCGGTGTTCGCGGTGGTGGTGTGCGGCAGCATCCCCGCCGTCCGCGAGGTGGCGCACTGCTCGGCGATGGTCCGCGCGTTCCCCGCCTCCCGCGCGACATCGGCCGCGGTGTGCGCGTACGGCGGGACGTTGCCGCGTGCCTGCTGCTCCGGCGTCAGATCGCAGGTCACCGGCGTGCTGCGGCCGACGCCACGCGGGTCGAAGCCGATCAGGTCGTAGGAGTCCAGCACCTTCTGCGGCAGCCCTGAGCCGGCGAGAACGGCCGGGTAGCCGAGTCCCGTGATGCCGGGGCCGCCCGGATTGGTCAGCAGCACGCCGCGGCGCTGTGAGGGTTCCTTGCTCGCCAGCCGGGAGATCGCGATCTCGATCTGCCGGCCGTCCGGATCCCGGTAGTCCAGCGGGACTTCGAGCGTCGAGCACTCCAGACGGGGCAAGACGGCCTTCTCCGAGGCGACCTCGGCCTTCTTCGAGGCGGCCTTCTCCGAGCACGGACCCCACCGCACGGTGTCCGGCGTCGCGGCCGCCGTGTCCGGCGTCGCCACCGACACTCCCGGAATCACGGTCAGCGCCACCGAGGTCGCCGCCACCGCGGTGGCGGTGAGGGCGAGGGATAAGATCTTGTGCATCTGATGTCCTCCTGAAGGGGCGCATGGGGGCGCCGGAACGGGCGGGCATGGGACGGCCCCGCCGCTGGCCGTTCATGCGGACCAGCACGTCGATGGGGCGGGGTTGTAGAGGTCGGGGGCGGCCGGGCCGGGCGCGTGCCCGGCGAAGTCCAGTGTTCTTCCAGCGCCGCCGCGCGGACAGTGACACATGTCATCACTTCACACCCGGCCGAGGGCGGCCTACTTCCTCTGCTGTCCGCAGGCCAGACGACTGGGCACCAGGAAACCCGCATCACAAGCCGGCTATACCGACTGACAGGACACGGACATTGTGGTGGTGGCCGCCTGCCGCCGCCCGAGTAAGCCGCGCTCGCACACGGCCGCGCTCACGCGCGCGAGGCCGACGACGTGTCATAGGCACCGGATCTGCTGACGCAGCCGCTTCTCGCTGTCCGGAGTCTGCTCGGGCATCTCTTTGAGCCGCGGTATACCTCAGCCGTCTGGAAACGCCGGGGAGACTCAGGCGGTGGAGGAGAGCGATCTGACGGGGCGGGCGCGGCTGTCTGAGGCGGCGTTGGAGTTGTTCGCCGTGATTCCTTCAGGCTTTCGCCGTGATTCCTTCAGGCTGAGGTGCGCCTCGGCCGCGAATCATCGGCAGGTACACCTCGTCGACGATCTCAACGAGGACGTCGCCTCCGAGCCATCACACGTACCACGGCCTACGGCAATCGCCAGTCCACCGGCTGGGCACCCTGCCGGACGAGCAGGTCGTTGGCCCGGCTGAACGGGCGTGAGCCGAAGAAGCCCCGGTCCGCCGACATCGGCGACGGATGAGCGGACTCGATCGCCGGAAGATCCCCGAGCAGCGGCCTCAGATTCCGCGCGTCGCGCCCCCACAGAATCGACACCAGCGGCTTACCGCGCGCGGCAAGCGCCCGGATGGCCTGCTCGGTGACCTCCTCCCACCCCTTGCCCCGGTGCGCCGCGGGCTTGCGCGGGGCCGTCGTCAACGCCCTGTTCAGCAACAGCACGCCCTGCTCCGTCCACGGCGTCAGATCCCCGTTGGACGGCCTGGGAAGCCCCAGGTCGGAGTGCATCTCCCGGAAGATGTTCTCCAGACTGCCCGGCAACGAACGCACCTCGGGCGCCACCGCGAAACTCAACCCGATGGCCATCCCCGGTGTGGGGTAAGGATCCTGGCCGACGATCAGGACGCGAACGTCATCGAAGGGCTGCTGGAAGGCCCTCAGAACATTCGCCCCGGACGGAAGGTAGGTCCGGCCGGCCGCTACCTCGGCCCGGAGAAAGTCCCCCATCGCGGCGATACGTTCGGCCGCAGGTTCAAGAGCCTTCGCCCAGCCTGCTTCAACAAGTTCATGCAAGGGTCGTGGTGCCACAGTGTGTCACCCTACTGGCACACACCGGGGTCCCGCACAAGCGCAGAAGCCCCCACGCACGGACGCCGTCCTCAGCACTACTCTTCCTCCTCATCAAGGTCATCGAGCCGGTCCAGCAGATCACGTCCAACAGATCACGCAGCCGGCCACCGGGAAGGAGAGGAGCTTGTTACATCCAGTGACCAAGCCACTCCGCCACGATCATCGCGCCTCGCCGGTCTTCGGTTCGCGCCCGTTCAGCAGGGCCGACGAACCGCTGGTCCGTCAGGGCCGCGAACCCGTGGACGGGCGGCTGCCATGACCGGTCCCGGCGAGCTGTCGGGGGTGCTGGGTGTGGACTCCGGGGGTTCGGGGCTGCGTGCCGTACTGGCGGTCGAGGGTAGCCGGGAGGACCGGGGCACGGCTGTTCCGCTGAAGTCCAAGGAGCCGGTGCGCACGGGGCCGCGCGGCATCGACGCCGGGCATCTGGTGGAGCAACTGGTGCCGATGGCCCGGCAGTTGATGGCGGACGCGGGGATCACCACGCTTCGCGCCGTCACCGTCGGGGCCGCTGGTTACACCTCGCTGGGCGATGCCCTGCGCGCCGACCTGCCGTCGGCGCTGGCCCGCGAACTCGGTGTGCGCAGGCTCGCGTTGGCCGCCGACGGGGTCACCGCGTATGTGGGTGCGCTGGGGCAGCGATCGGGTGCGGTGGTCGCGGCCGGCACCGGCCTGATCGCGATCGGTACGGATCTGACGCGCTGGCGCAGAGCGGACGGCTGGGGTCATCTGCTGGGCGACAACGGCAGCGGAGCGTGGATCGGGCGAGCCGGACTCGACGCGGCCCTGCGCGCGCACGACGGACGTTCCGGGGGCTCGGCCCGGCTCCTGACGCGCGGCGAGGTGATGTTCGGCCCGGCCGGCACCTGGCCGGGGCAGCTCTACCCGCGCCCCGACCGCCCCGCCATGCTCGCGTCCTTCGCACCCGAGGTGGCGGCCTGCGCCGACGGCGACCCGGTGGCCACGGACATCCTGGCCAAGGCCGCCCGGCACATCACCGATGCGGCACGTGCGGTCTGCCCCACCAGCGGCGAGGTCTCCGGGGAGGTCCAAGTCGCCCTTACGGGTGGACTGTTCAAGATGGGCGCCCCCCTCCTCGTACCCCTGCGTGCCGCACTGACGGACCGGCTGCCGTATGCACGACAGGTTCCGGCCGCGGGCGATCCGCTCGCCGGCGCCGTACGTATCGCCGCCGACCTGGCCGAGGACCGGCTGACGCTGCCGCGCGAGGAGGACATGCTGTACGTGATCGCGGAGACCCCCGCACCCGGGGCCCTCGCACCCGAGACCCCCGCACCATGATCCGTACGTACGCAAAGAGATCAATCCGTACGTAACTCATCAGACAAAAGCGGACGTATACCGTTCACCTGCCCCCTCCCCGAACAGGGGAGCCCAAGAAACCAGTAACATGCGGCGCCATGAGCTCCCCCACTGGGCCCGCGTCCGGCCTGCCAGTACGAATGCCGCGACCCCGCCAGTCCGGGCGGCACCGCCGTCCGGAGCCGCTGGCGGCTCCCGAGGGCGCGCCCGCGCTCGTCCTCGCGGTGCCCGGCACGCCCAGCGGCGCCGTCCGCAGCCTCGCCGACGAGGTCGTGAGCATCGCGCGCTCCGAGCTCCCCGGCCTCGATGCGCGGATTGCGTACCTCGACGGTGACGACTCGGAGTTCCCCACGCTTCAGTCGGTGCTCGTGCACACCGCCGAGGAGCGCACCGCCCGCTTCGAGCAGGCCCGCGCCGCCGGGGTGGACGCCCGCGAGCCGGAGGGCCCTGTCGCCGTCGTCGTGCCGCTGCTCGCCGGTCCGGACAACGCGTTGCTGCGCCGCATCCGTCAGGCCGTCATGGAGAGCCGTGTCGCGGCCGAGCTGACCGATGTGCTCGGCCCGCACCCGCTGCTCGCCGAGGCGCTGCACGTACGGCTGTCCGAGGCGGGTCTGGCGCGCGCCGACCGCGCCCGCCTGTTCACCGTGGCGACCGCCGCGGACGGCATCATCCTGGCGTCCGTGGGCGGCGAGGAGGCCGTACAGGCGGCCGGGATCACCGGCATGCTGCTCGCCGCCCGCCTCGCCGTGCCGGTGATGGCTGCGGCGCTCGACGAGGAGGGCGCGATCGCATCCACCGCCGAGCAGCTGCGCTCCTCGGGCTCCCAGCAGCTGGCGCTCGCGCCGTACCTGATCGGCCCCGAGCTCGACTCGACGCTGCTCGACGCCGCCGCGAAGGAGGCCGGCTGCTCTGCCGCCGAGGGGCTCGGCGCGTACCCGGCGATCGGCAAGCTCGCGCTCTCCAAGTACACGACGGCACTGGGCATCGCCCCGCAGCAGCCGCAGGGCGCGCCGGTCCGCTGACCCTCGCACACTCGTACGTCGAAGGGCCCGCTCCTCTCGTAGGAGCGGGCCCTTCGACGTGTCCGCCTTCGTACGGCCTGGCGGTAGGACCTGGCCGGTCGCTACGCATGACGCCGCCGGCGCCTCTCGGCACCGCGCCGTCGGGGCGGCGGTAGCAGCCGACGATCAAAGGTCTGGAACAAACCGACCGCCTGTGCGACACACAGCCTGGTTCGTGTTCACGCCCCCACCGTCGAGGAGCCCCGCAGCGGCGTGGCCAGCGCGGCGAGCGCCCGCTCCAGGCCGTGCAGGTGGGCGAGGGCCTGCTCGGCTCCCGCGTCATGGCCCGGCACCGCCTCGCCCAGTGTCTCTGCGTCCGACGCCACCGCACGCTCCGGCACCGCACCGACCAGCCCTTCGATCGCCGCCTCGACGCGTCCGCAGGCGGCGATGAGGCGGGCGTCGTGCGAAGCGTCGGGGTCTGCGGCGACGACCGTGAGGCCGCGTACCTCGCGGGCGCAGTCGTCGAGGAGCGTGAGCACCTGACGGGCCCTGGACTTGCGGGCCCGCATCGGGTTGAGCGGGTGGACCAGCGGGGCGAGCGCGAACCGGACCCGGCCGAGCAGCGCCTCCAGCTCCGCGGCCCGCGGCGCGGGATCGGCGCCCAGGTCACCGGCGAGGCGCCGGGCCGCCGCCGAGGTGCAGTCGTGTACGGCGTGCACGGCCCGGGCCACCCAGCGATCGGTCACCGTGTGCGTGGTGACCGGCAGGATCAGCGCGACGGCGAGCGCGGCTCCGAGCGCACCGGCCGCGGTCTCGGCGAGGCGCAGCCCCAGCAGCCCCGGATGCAGCACGCCGAGGAGCCCGTACAGCAGGCCCGCCATGACGGTGACGAAGAACATCATCAAACTGTCATCTGGAGTTTGCCCAGGTCAGGGCTACGCGGCACGTCCCAGGTCAGCAAAAAGTCAGCATTCACGCGGCATCCTCGCCCCGGAACTCCCCTGGTGTGCACCGTCCCTGACCATGGATCATGTTTCAGCGACGGCCATTTGAGGCACACACTCCAAAGCCACGCGCTAACCTCGGCATTTCATGACGGCTCGTCAGTGCAACTGGCGGGGCCGTTTCGGCTTGTTGAGCTGATCGTGGGCAGGGTTGAGGGCCCGGCTGTCGCGTCGGGCGGGCGCCGGGTTCCACGGCTCCGGCGGGGTGGTGCTGCTGCAGATCATCGTCGCGGACGGCGGCAGCACGCGCCGCTGAGAACGCATGACTTCAGGCGCCGCCAGTAGATGAGTGCGCATCCCGGGGTGAGGAACTCTCTGGGAGACTCACGATGTGTTGCTGTGGTTCAGTGCCCCACCCGGCACCGAGGGCGCGGCCCCGCTGGGCCTGCTCTCCGTCATCGGCGCGCAGGACATGACAACTTTACAGCCTGCCTGAGAGGCCCTGAGAGATACGGAAAGACCACTCGAGCGCCGATCGCCGCCACGTTGGAGACCGAAGCCAACCAGTACACATCCGAGTGGGGAGCCGAAGTGGACAGGGCCGGGCGCACTTGAGCAAGGCGGTAAGCGGCTTGCGTCGCATTCCCGCGCCCGGCAGGCCGGAAGCCCGGGCGGGCGCCGCCACTGATGTCCGGTCAGGAGGGCGCCAGGTGCTGCTACGGGTGCCGGCTGCCGACGGAAGGATCACCCAACAGATCCTCCAACCCGGCCGATATCCCGGCTATGAGATCACGCCGCGGGTCGATGAGCCACTGGAGCTGGAGCCCGTCCCACAACGCGACAAGGGCCGCCGCGATCAGCTCGGGATGCCGCCTGTTCGAGATACGACCCTCGTCCTGGTCCCTGCGTACTGCAGTCGCGAGAAAGGTGACGACCCGCTCGTACCTGTCACGGAACCACTCGTGCGCCGGATGATCGGAAGCCGAGGCCTCCGCGGCCATCAGGGCGAGGAGCCGCAGCATCTCCGGTCGTTCCAGATTGCGGCGGATGTACCGCAGGACCGCGTAGGCCACACCCTTTTCCCGGCTGTCCGACTCGAAGGAGTCGCCGCTCGCGGAGTCGGCGTTCTCGAGGACGGCCACAAGGAGCGCGCTCTTGCTGGGGAAGTGGTGCACGACGCTGGTCAGGCTCATGCCGAGCTGTTTGGCGATCTCCCTCAGGGACCCTCCGCGGTAGCCGCGCGCCGCGAACACGGCGGTCGCTGAAGCGACGATCTCGGCCCTGCGCTGTGCGCTCTTGGCGTAGGGGCCTCGGCGAGTGGCCGGACGGGCCGCCGTCTCTTCGGTCATGCCCCCAACCTAAGCATGCCCCGAGCCCAGGTGGGCGGTGTGCAGCAGTGTCCAGCCACCGGCCCGCCATCATTGCCCTCGCCGAAACTATGGCACCTGTTCGGTTTTCGCTGTACGGTCTCGTTCACCCACACCACGGCGTGCGGTAGAGCCGCTCACGCATCCACCGGGTGGAGAGGAGACGGACAACGATGTTCACCTCACATGTCTCGAAAGCACTCATCGGCGGACTGACCGCCGCACTGCTCCTGATCGGTTGCGGCCGGTCCGATACGCAAGGAAGTGGGGGCGCCACCAGCGCTCCCGTCGACACCTCACCGGCCAAGGGCACCATCAACGTATGGGCCATGGGCACCGAAGGTGAGCGCCTGCCCGAGCTGGCCAAGCTCTTCCGGAAGGCCAACCCGGACGCGAAGGTCAAGGTCACGGCCATCCCGTGGCAGGACTACGCCAAGAAGGTCGAAACGGCGATCGCCTCCCAGGACACGCCGGACGCCACCCTGGTCGGAGCCGCCGACCTGACGAACTTCGCCTCGACGGGCGGACTCGAGCAGGTGCCGGCCGGCCTCGTCGACACCTCGTCCTTCTACCCGGGCGCCGCCCGAAGCACCACCTTCGAGGGAGGCACATACGGCGTCCCCTGGTATGTGGAGACCCGTTCCCTCTTCTACCGCAAGGACCTGGCACAGGCTGCCGGAGTCTCCGCGCCGAAGACCTGGCAGGAGTACCGCCCGTTCCTCAAGGCCCTCCAGAAAGAAGGCGCGAAGTGGGGCCTGTCGCTGCCCACCGGCGTGGCGACGAGCTGGCAGGGCGTCCTGCCCTTCATGTGGCAGGCCGGCGCGGACCTCATGAACAAGAACGGCACCGAGTTCACCTTCGACACGCCCGAGGCGCTCGAGGGGATGAAGTTCTACCAGTCGTTCTTCACCTCGAAGACCTCGACCCGCAACGGGGCGGTGGCCCTCGGGGAGATCGAGCCGCAGTTCGTCGACGGTTCCACCGCCGCACTCATCTCCGGCCCCTGGGAGACGGCACTGCTGAAGGAGGCGGGCGGAGCGGACTTCCTCAAGGACAAGGTGGGGGTCGCCCCGCTCCCGAAGGGGCCGAAGTCCAACGCCAGCTACATCGGGGGTGGGCACTGGGCGGTCTTCAAGGACGCGAAGAACCGCGACGGTGCCTGGAAGTTCATCCGGTGGCTCTCCGGGTCCGACGTCCAGCAGGACTGGTACGAACTGTCCGGAGACCTTCCCGCCGTGGAGTCGGCCTGGAGTGAGGGGAAGCTCAAGTCGGATCCGGTGCTGTCCGTCTTCGAGTCCCAGTTGGAGACCGCGCTGCCCGGCCCGAGCGTTACCACCTGGAAGCAGGTCACCGCGGTCCTCGATGCCGAGATCGAGAAGGTGGCCAAGGGTGTCTCGTCGCCGAAGGACGCTCTGGAACGGGTCCAGGCGAAGGCGTCCTCGATCGGAACGGGGCAGCCTCGATGACCACGACCACCTCCGTGGAACCCGCACGTGAGAGGTCTTCCACCAGGCAGAGCACTCAGCGGTCGAGGGGCGGTTCCCGACGCCTGCGGCGGACACTGGTCGCCTGGGCCTTCTGCTCGCCCTTCGTCCTGCTGTTCGCCACGTTCGGCGTCTGGCCGGTCTTCTCGTCCCTGTCGATGAGCGTCACCGACATCACCAGCAGGGACGTGAACACGCCCTTCAGCGTCAACTTCGTCGGCCTGGAGAACTACACCGCGCTGTTCGCCGACCCCACCTTCGTCCGCGCCGCTCTGAACACGCTCTACTTCGTCGCCGTGGGCATCCCTCTGACGATGGTGATCTCCCTCGCGATCGCCGTCGCACTCAACTCCGGGATCCAGCGGGCGAAGGGCTTCTTCCGAGTCGCCTACTTCGCTCCGGTCGTGACGAGCATCGTGGCGATAGCGGTCGTGTGGAGGTACCTCTACAAGCCGGACGGGATGATCAACTCAGTCCTGTCCGTGGTGGGGATCTCGGGGCCGGACTGGCTGAACGATCCGAACTGGTCCATGCCCGCCCTCATCCTCATGGCGGTGTGGCGGCACTTCGGCATCCCGATGGTGATCTTCCTGGCGGGGCTGCAGTCGATACCTCCCGAAGTGCACGAGGCGGCCGTTGTGGACGGCGCGTCCCGCTGGCGTGCCTTCCGCAGCGTGACCCTGCCGCTGCTGAGACCCACCACGCTGGTCGTCGCCGTGCTGCTCAGCATCAGCTACCTCCAGTTCTTCGAGGAACCGTTCGTCATGACGAGCGGCGGCCCCTTGGACAGCACGACATCGATCAGCTACTACGCCTACGAGCAGTTCGGCTTCGGGAACTACGGGCTGGCCTCGGCCGCGTCCTACGTGCTGGTCACCGCGATCGCTCTGCTGAGCCTTCTGCAGTTCCGCATCTTCCGAGCGAAGGCCTGACATGACCGCCACCACCACAACGGCAGGACCGACAACCCCCACACCCACAGAACCGGCCTTCCGGGACCGACGTCCGTCCCGGCGCGTCCCGACGGCTCGTGTCGTCCTCTACTGCGCCCTCGTGCTGGGCCTCCTCGCGACGCTGGCGCCCTTTGCCTGGATGTTCCTCGGCTCGGTGAAACCCACGGGTGAGATCGTCGCCCATCCGAGTGCCTGGCTCCCCCGTTCCCCGACCTTCGCCAACTTCGAACAGCTGTTGTCGAAGCAGAACTTCGGGCTGTATTTCCTGAACAGCACGCTCGTAGCGGTGGCCTGTGTTCTAGGGAATCTGCTGTTCTGCTCGATGGCCGGATACGCCTTCGCGAAGATCGAGTTCGCGGGGAAGCGTCTGCTGTTCGGCCTCGTCCTCACCATGCTGATCATCCCCGGCGTCACGACCTTCGTCCCGCTGTTCGTGCTCGTCAGCAACATGGGCCTGGGCAACTCCTACCTCGGGCTCATCCTGCCCTTCCTCGTGACACCGTTCGGCGTGTTCATCATGCGGCAGTTCATCCGGGACATCCCGGACGCCCTCGTCGAGGCGGCGCGCCTCGACGGTGCGGGCGAATCCCGGATCTTCCTCAGGGTGATCCTTCCGCTGACCCGGCCCGCGCTGGCGACACTGGCGATCCTCACCTTCCTCGCGCAGTGGAACAACTTCCTGTGGCCGCTCGTCATCGCACAGACCGAGGACCACTACACGCTGCCGGTCGCTCTCGCCCTCTTCTCCGTGGGAGCCAACGGCACCAACTACGGCCTGCTGCTGGCCGGGGCGGTCACAGTCGTCACACCGATCATCCTGCTCTTCCTCGCCCTGCAACGGCACTTCGTCGAGGGCATCGCCAACACCGGCATCAAGTAGCCCTCTTTCGACCGTCGCAGACCTGCCTTCTCGACCACTGCGTCGACACGCGCACAACGAACAGGAGAACCAACCATGCTTCGTCCTCAGGACGGCCCCACTCGTGAACGCCGCTCCCTGGGCGGCCTGTGGAGCTTCCGCCTGGACGCGGAGGGCATCGGCCGTGCCGAGGGCTGGTGGCGCTCGCAGCTCGCGGGCGCCGTGGACATCCCGGTGCCCGCCAGCTACAACGACATCTTCCCGGACGCGACCGTCCGTGACCATGTCGGCGACGTCTGGTACCAGAAGCATGTATGGGTTCCTGCCCGGTGGGCGAGGGAACGGACGGTGCTCCGCTTCGACGCTGCGACGCATCGCGCGACCGCCTGGGTCAACGATGTGGAGGTCGTCCGGCACGAAGGCGGTTACACCCCCTTCGAGGTAGACGTCACGGCGCACTTGCGGCCGGGTGCCGAAAACCGTGTCACCGTCGTGGTCAACAACGAACTGACCTGGGAGTCGATACCACCCGGCCGAGTGGAGGAACGCGCGGACGGCCGCCGTGTGCAGCACTACTTCCATGACTTCTTCAATTACGCGGGCCTGCACCGGCCCGTGTGGCTGTACACCACGCCCCCCGTTCACATCACCGACATCACCGTGACCACCGGTTTCGACGACACGACCGGCCTCGTCACCTACCGCGTGGACAGCACCGCGCAGGCCGAGGAGCACGAGGTGCGGGTCTCGCTGCGCGATGCTTCCGGGGCCGAGGTCCATGCCGCCACCGGGGCGGTGGGGACCCTCAGGGTCGCGGACGTGCACCCCTGGGCGCCCGGCGACGGCTACCTCTACGAACTCGAGGCCACGCTGTGGAGCAACTCCGACGACCTTGTCGACAGCTATCGGCAGTCCGTGGGCGTGCGCACGGTGGAGGTACGGGGCAAGGAGTTCCTGATCAACGGAGTCCCCTTCTACTTCAAGGGTTTCGGCAAGCACGAGGACGCCGCCGTGCGCGGCAGGGGTCATGACGACATCCTGATGGTGCATGACTTCGCCCTGCTGGACTGGACGGGCGCGAACTCGTTCCGCACCTCGCACTATCCCTACGCCGAGGAGGTCCTGGACCACGCGGACCGGCAGGGTGTGGTGGTCATCGACGAGACCGCGGCCGTCGGCCTGAATCTGAACATCGCGGGAGGTGTTTTCGGCTCCGGTCGGAAGGTGTCCACGTTCTCGCCCGACACCGTGGGTGAGAGCACCCTTCGCACGCACCTGCAGGCGGTGAGGGAGCTCGTGACCCGCGACAAGAACCATCCGAGTGTCGTGCTGTGGTCCATCGCCAACGAGCCGGACAACGTCCAACCGGAGGCGCGCGACTACTTCGCACCACTGGCAGCCGAGGCACGCCGGCTGGATCCCTCACGGCCCGTCGCCTACGTCAACGCGCTCATGGGGAAACCGGACCAGTGCGTGGTCACCGACCTGTTCGACGTCGTGCTCCTCAACCGTTACTACGGCTGGTACTTCGGCCCCAACGACCTGGCGGCGGCCGAGACGGAGTTGGAGGCGGAACTGCGGCAGTGGGCCGCGCACGACAAGCCCATCGTCATCACCGAGTACGGAGCGGACGCCTACCCCGGACTGCGCAACGTCGTACCCAGCCCGTGGACCGAGGAGTACCAGACCGAACTGCTCGACGTGTATCACCGGGTGTTCGACCGTGTCGACGCGGTCGTCGGCGAGCAGGTCTGGAACTTCGCCGACTTCGCCACGGCGCCCGGTGTCTTCCGTGTCGACGGCAACAAGAAGGGAGTATTCACCCGCGAACGCCGACCGAAGGGCGCGGCGTTCACTCTGCGCGCTCGCTGGCGGAAGGCCGACCAGTAGGACTCCGTCAGGTCTCTCTGCCGGTCGTGTTCCGGTCGGCGACTCCATCAGTTGTCGCAGGCGTCGCCGACCGAGCCATACGGGCCGCCAGTTTTTGCCTTGCTCACAGTGCGCTCGCTTCGAAAACCACCGAGACCGCCACGGCAGGCCCCTTCCGTGCCACCCGCCGTATGACGAACGGGCGTTGAGGCGACCACCGACGAACGATCGATGATGCTGGGCTGTCTCCTGGCGCTGGGAAGAGCCCCCGGCTTTTCCCAGCCCACCAACTTCGGCTCATTCAACCCGCCACACCGGCACCACGCCCGGCGGCTTCCCCTCGCCGTGGTCGAACATCTCGTTCCCTCGGACGCTCACGACGCAGCCGAAGAGGTAGACCGGGCGGCGGCCGACCCGGTCCGACAGGCGGGCCCAGAGCGTGGTCGCTGCGACGCCGAGGACCGCGGCGGTCACCAGGGCGGTGAGACTGGTGGTGCCGGAGACGTCGGGCGCTTCGTCGTCGTCCAGGTAGAACAGGACGAAGGTGACCGAGACGGCGTACCCCGCGGTCTCCGTGATCCGCAGACAGAAGGCGCGCAGGACGTTGCGCCAG
The DNA here is from genome assembly GCF_000716805.1 of Streptomyces yerevanensis. Lineage (NCBI taxonomy): Bacteria > Bacillati > Actinomycetota > Actinomycetes > Kitasatosporales > Streptomycetaceae > Streptomyces > Streptomyces yerevanensis. The sequence continues at coordinate 297,717 of NZ_JNWJ01000003.1, forward strand.
TCCTTCCTGATCACTTCCAGCAGCCGGTTCTTGACGACCTGGCCTGACTCTTTGAGCTCCTCGAACTGAGGCGACTCGTCGATCTTGAGCCGGATGAAGATGCCCACGGCGATCAGGACGGCACTGAGCAGGAACGGCACACGCCAGGCCCAATTGTCATCGAGCGTGTGCCTGCTCAACAGGAAGGCGAGGTTGGCGAGCAACAGGCCCACCGGGAAACCGGCCTCATCCTCACCCTCGACAGCGAGCCGCCGGGAACAGATCTTCTTCAGGTGACGCCGCGGACCAGACCGAAGACCTGGCCCGGTGAGGTGTTGGCGTCGGGCCGCAGCCGGCAGGTGACGTCGACGGCCAGGACCAGTCGGCCGTCGGCAGCCCGCGGCAGTGGCACTTCGGCCAGTGCCCGCCGCAGCCGGCAGGCATCAATGCGTCCACGGGCCACGGCGTCACCGCAACGGTACTGCGAGTGCTTTCAGCGCCTGCTCCAGACCATGCAGATGAGCCAGAGCCGGCTCACCACCGGAAGGGTGCACTGCGGCAACGGGCACGTCGACCTCACTCCGGACCGCATCAGGCATGGTCAGTGCCTCCACCGCCGCTTCCACCCGCCAACAGGCGGCAGCGAGCCTCGCGTCGTGGGAGGCATCAGGATCCGCAGCAACCGATGCCAGGCCGCGCACCTCCTGGGCGCACTGGTCAAGCAGCTCAATGACCTGGCGGGCCCTCGCTTTGCGGGCCCGCAGCGGGGTGAGCGGATGTATCAGCGGGGCCAGCGAGAGCCGCACCCGGCCCAACAGTAGTTCCAGCTCAGCGACATACCGGGCCGGGTCTGCGGCCGGGGACCCGGCCAGGCGGGCGGCAGCCTCAGAAGTGCAGGCATGGACGCAATGCAACGCGCGCTGGATCCACGCATCGGTGGTGGCATGCGTGGTCACCGGCAGCACCAACAGCACAGCGAGCGCCGCGCCGAGCGCCCCCACCCCTGTCTCCATCACACGCAGAACAAGCAGACCCGGATCGAGCACCCCCAGCAGCCCATACAGCAGGCCCGCCATCACCGTCACCGCCAGCATCATCCACGTATACGACACCGCGGCCGCATAGAAAATGCCGAACACGCAGACCGCGACGAGCCCCGCGGTCGGAGCACCAGCTCCATCCAGCGGAACCGCGAGAACCAGGCCGATGGCGATACCGATGACGGTGCCCAGGACCCTTCGGAAACCCCGAACCAGCGTCTCGCCGCGCGAGGCTGTGTTGACGAAGATCCACCAGGCGGCGCCGACGGCCCAGTACCAGCGCTCGTCCGACAGGAACTGGCCCGCCGCCATCGCGAAGGCGCAGGCGGCCGTGGCCTGGAAGGCCTGCCGGGTGGTCGACCGGGCGAGCCCGCGACCGCCGAGCGGGGCGGGGGGCGCAGGTGGCGGCGTACGTCGCTCGATGCACCACGCGCCGAAGCGCACGGCCGAGGAGGCGGCCAGGGACAGCGCCATCGCGGCGTACAGCTGCGGCAGTTGACCGGGTACGGCGTGCAGGAACTGGGTGATGAAGAAGGTCATGAACGCGAAGATGCCGAGCGCTTGACCACGCGGCCCCCAGCGACGGGCGTACACCCCGCAGAACACCACGGCGAGCCAGCTCGCGTCCCGCACGGCCGGCACCGAGTGCAGCACGGTCGCGAGGGCCAGCACGGGGAAGCCGACGAAGGGCAGCAGGGCGGTGGTGACCGCCTGGCCGCGCACGGTCGGGTCGCCGACCGTGAACAGCGCGAGAAGCGCGGCGAGCCCGCCCGTGATCGAGGCGGGCAGCGAGAGCCCGGCGAGTTCGGAGGCGGTCACCGCGAGGCCGACGCCGAGCACCGCCCGCAGCGAGACCCGCAGCCGTACCAGGCCCGGATCCGGAGCCATGAACATCTTCTTCACCGTCGGCAGCCCGCCCCCTCTTCACATGGGAATGGCGCCGCGGGTCCGGATCCGGCTTCCTTGCCGTCCGGCGCTTCGCGGCGCCATGTATACCGACAAGGTAAGCAAGAGAGGGGCAGTGGCTCAACAGGCTCGTGATCTGCTGGGCCATTGGTACAGTCGAGGACGATCAGCCAAGACCGCAGGGAGGCCAACGGACCATGGCCGTCGACGAACTCGACACCCGGATCCTGCGGCTGCTCCTGGAGCAGCCCCGCACCAGCGTCCGCGAGTACGCCCGCATCCTCGGCATCGCCCGCGGCACGCTCCAGGCCCGGCTCGACCGGATGGAACGGGACGGCGTGATCACCGGCACGGGCCCCTCGCTCTCCCCGGCCGCGCTCGGCCACCCCGTACTCGCCTTCGTGCACATCGAGGTCACCCAGGGCCATCTCGACGACGTGGGCGACGCCCTGGCCGCCGTACCGGAGATCATCGAGGCGTTCTCGATCACCGGCGGCGGTGACCTGCTGACGCGGGTCGTCGCGCGCGACAACGCCCACCTGGAGGATCTGATCCAGGCGCTGATCAGCCTGCCGGGCGTCGTCCGCACGCGTACGGAGGTGGCGCTGCGCGAGCGCGTGCCGCACCGGCTGCTGCCGCTCGTGGCGGCGGTCGGACGCGCGGCCAGGAACTGACCGGCGCAGAAAGACCGACTGACGGCCGAGAGCTGTTCAACGGCCGATAACCGGTCCTTGGCATCCTGGAGACCATGAGCTCTCTCGGCGGAACCGCGGTCATCTTCGATCTCGACGGCACGCTCGTGGACAGCGAGCCCAACTACTACGAGGCAGGACGGCAGACACTCGCCGGGCACGGCGTCACCGACTTCACTTGGACGGACTTCGAGCAATACGTCGGCATCAGCACCGCGGAGACGGTCGCCCACTGGAAGGAGCGGTACGCCATCGAGGCCCCGCGGGACGTACTGCTCGCGGAGAAGAACCGGCGCTATCTGGCACTGGCCCGCACCGCCACGCACGTCTACCCGGAGATGCGGAAGTTCGTGGAGCTGCTGGCCGCCGAAGGCGTACGTATGGCCGTGGCCTCGGGTTCTTCGCGGGAGGCCATCGAGGCGATCCTGGCGGGCACGGGACTGGACGCCTCGCTGCGCACCGTCGTCTCGGCCGAGGAGGTCGCCCGGGGCAAGCCCGCTCCGGACGTCTTTCTGGAGGCGGCACGGCGGCTGGGAGCGGCCCCGGCGGACTGTGTGGTCCTCGAGGACGCCGCTCCGGGCGCAGCGGCGGCGTACGCGGCCGGGATGCGCTGCATCGCGATCCCGTACCTGGCCGCGCAGGCCGACGATCCGGCGTTCGCCACGGCGGGGTTGCTGGTGCGCGGCGGCCAGAGCGAGTTCACGGCGCGGGCCGCGTACGACTGGCTCGTACGCTCGGCTGCGTCCTCCTGACCAGCCGACTCCCGGCCTGCTGGTTCACGGCTGGAAGAGGATCTTCACTGCTTCCTCTTGCTTTCGCTGGAAGATCTCGTACGCGTGCGGGGCCTCCTCCAGCGGGAGCCGGTGGGTGGCAAAGCCGTCGACTCCGAGGGGATCCTCGTCGGTGAGCAGCGGCAGGATGTCGTCGACCCAGCGCCGTACGTTCGCCTGGCCCATCCGCAGCTGGATCTGCTTGTCGAACATCGTCATCAGCGGCAGCGGCGAGGCCATGCCGCCGTAGACACCGCTCAGCGAGATCGTGCCGCCGCGCCGCACCAGTTCGATGGCGGTGAGGAGCGCGGCCAGCCGGTCGGTGCCGGCCCGTTCGGCGAGCCGGGCGGCCCAGGCGCGGGGCAGCATCGACGACATCTGCTGAGCGGTCCGTCCGACGGGACTGCCGTGGGCCTCCGTTCCCACGGCGTCGATCACGGCGTCGGGGCCACGGCCGTCGGTCCGGTCGCGGATCTCCTCGACGAGTTCCTGCCGTCCCTCGTACCGCCGCAGGTCGTACGTCTCCACGCCCCGCTCGCGCGCCCGGCGCAGCCGCTCCGACACCAGGTCGACACCCATGACGACCTCGGCCCGCTGGAGCCGGGCGATCCTGCAGCACATGTCGCCGATCGGTCCGAGGCCGAGGACGGCGACGGAGCCGCCGGGCGGGATGTCGGCGTACTGCACAGCCTGCCAGGCCGTCGGCAGGACGTCCGAGAGATAGACGTAGCGGTCGTCGGGCGGCCCGTCCGGTACCTTGATCGGCCCGAACTGGGCCTGCGGGACGCGCAGATACTCGGCCTGGGCGCCCGGCACGCCGCCGTACAGCCTGGTGTAGCCGAACAGGGCCGCGCCCATGCCCGAGTCGTGCACCTGGGTGGTCTCGCACTGCGTCGGCAGCCCGGCGCCGCACATCCAGCAGTGCCCGCAGGCGATCTGGAAGGGCACGACGACCCGGTCGCCGGGCTTCAGCCCCTTCACCTCGGAGCCCACCTCTTCGACCACGCCGATGGGCTCGTGACCGAGGATGTCCCCCGGTGTCATGAACGGGGTGAGCACCTCGTACAGATGCAGGTCGGAACCGCAGAGCCCGCTGGAGGTGATGCGTACGATCGCGTCCGTCGGTTCCTCGATCTCCGGGACGGGTACGGTCTCCACCCGTACCTCGCGCTTGCCCTGCCAGGTCACGGCCCTCATCGTGCGCTCCCTTCGCCGCTGCTCGTCGGCTGCTCGGTCATCGGCTGCTCGTCGTCGCCCCGGGCGCTCGCCGAGTACCCGCCTTCGCGACGCTCACCCGCCGGCGGGCCGGGTCAGCCGACCTTCTGGCCGGCCAGCGGAGCGGTCTCCTCGCCGGCGCCCTCGCGCATGCCCTGCAGGACTTCCTCGACCGCCTGGATCGCGGTGTACTGCGGCCGCCAGCCCAGTTCGTGGCGGGCCCGGGTGCAGTCCATGAGGGGCAGCCGCAGCACCGCGTCGAACAGCTGCGGCGAGGCGGGCACCAGGTGCAGACCCCAGGCCGCGGCAAGGGCGGACCGCGCCGCCTTGCGGGGCATCCGCACCAGCCGGGAGTGGAACAGCTCACCCAACACCTCGGCGTCCAGCGGCGGTTCGGCCGCCAGGTTGAACGCGCCACGGACGTCGCTCGTCACCGCGAGCCGGTACGCCTCAGCCGCGTCCTCGGTGTGCAGCGCCTGTACGCGCAGTCCGCGGACGTCGGGGAGTAGGGGCAGGAGTTCGGGCCGGGCCAGCGGGCCGGGCTTGAAGCGCCCGGCGAACAGACGGCGCTGCTGGCTCCCCGACTCCTCCTTGAAGAGAAAGGCGGGCCTCATACGGACGACCCGGGTCTCCGGCCGCTCGTACTCGAAGGTGTCCAACACGCGCTCCACATAGGCCTTTTCACGGCAGTACGCCGCTTCCGGCCAGCCGTGCGTCGGCCAGGACTCGTCCACGGCACGCTCCTTCGGGCCCGGCGAGTAGGCGCCGACCGAGGAGGCGTACACCAGCGCCGGCACCTTGGCCGCGGCCGCCGCGTGGAACACCTTGACGCTGCCGAGCACATTGGTGCGCCAGGTGACCGCCGGGTCCCGGGCGGGCTGGAGCTTCCAGGCCAGGTGGACGACGGCGTCGGCTCCCTCGAAGTGCTTGGTCAACTCGGACTCGGCCGTCAGATCCACCGCGGCCCACTCGGCCGACGGCACCGGCGGCCCGTCGGGCAGCCTGCGCGCGATGCCGAGTACGGAGTCCACCTGCGGATCCTCGCTCAGAAGACGCATCACGCTGGTGCCCACGTTCCCGGTGGCACCGGTGACGACGACCCGCAGTCCGGTTGCGCTGCTCATGATCGGCTCCTCTCCTGAACTCCGTCACCGTGACGCGTTCCCTCTGCGCGGGAGGCAAACGTGGGCGGGGGTCCGGGTGAGATCGAACCGGCTGCATACGGGCCGCAATGTGGCAACGTGGAGGCGCAGCCCGTGGATCAACACCACGCGGCTGTGCGCCCCATGAGGAAAGCGAAGATCACGACCAGCAGGAGGACTTATGTCGAAGCCGCCGCTTCCCGAGGCCGCCGTCGCCGTGCTGAAGAAGCCCAATCCGGCTGTCATCGCCACGGTGCGGTCCGACGGGCAGCCGGTGTCCACGGCCACCTGGTACCTCTGGGAAGACGACGGGCGGGTACTGGTCAACATGGACGAGGGCCGCAAGCGGCTCGACCACATGCGCAACGATCCCCGCGTCACACTGACGGTGCTCGACGAGGGCAACTGGTACACGCACATCACGCTCATCGGCCGGGTGGTGGAGATGCGCGACGACGAGGGCCTGGCCGGCATCGACCGGTTGTCCCGGCACTACGGCGGGCGCCCGTATCCGCAGCGGGACCGCGCCCGGGTCAGCGCCTGGATCGAGATCGACCGCTGGCACGGCTGGGGCGACCTCCGGGACAGCAGCCAGGCGGCCGGCTGAGGATCGCCCCTCGAAGACGCCCGCTCAGCGCCCCGGAGCGCCGGCGCGCAGTCCGTCCATGACAAGGTCCATGAGTCGCCCGGCGCGCCCCTGCCAGTCGTCCCCGTGGGGATCTATCTGCCAGAGCCCGGCGATGGCGAGCATGAAGTCGTCGGGGGTCATCCCGTGGCGGATGGTGCCGGCGTCCTCGTTCGCCTTCAGCAGGAGCGCGATGGCGTCGCTCACCGGGCCGTGCCCCGGTTTCGCCGGACCGCCGGGCGCACTGGTCGCTTTGCGGATCGCCTCGGCCAGCCCCACCTTGGCCATGGCGTACTGGGCCAGGCGGTCCATCCACTCGCGCAGCGCCTGATCCGGCGCGCGAGTTTGCAGCAACTGGGCCGCGGCATCGGCGACCTGCTGCACTTCGTGGCGGTAGACCTCCAGGACGAGGGCTTCGCGGCTGGGGAAGTTGCGGTAGAACGTCCCCTGCCCGACACCCGCTTTCTTCGCGATCGTACTCAGCGGGACGTCGGCCGAGCGGGTCAGCTCCGCCAGCGCCACCTCCAGGATGCGCTCGCGATTCCGTTGCGCGTCCGAGCGCATGGGTGCGTCATTTCTGTCCTGCACTCGTCCTCCTTCCAGGAATCACGTCAGGACCTCCCTTGCTGAGCGGACAGCTGTCCGTTAGGTTCGTGGTTACCGGACAGCTGTCCGCTTAGGTCCACCTTAGCGGCAAACGCTCCTGCGCGGACGGCCGGAATCGATCGCCGACCACATTGTCCTGTCCGGCTTCGACGCGCACCGCCCACGTGAAGGAAGGCTGATCATGGCCCCAGCTCCCTCGACGTACGCAACCATCACCCTGAACATCAACGGCGAGAAGTACACGCTGCCCGTCGACCACCGCACCACCCTGCTCGACGCGCTCCGCGAGCATCTCGATCTGACCGGCACCAAAAAAGGCTGCGACCAAGGTCAGTGCGGTGCCTGCACGTTACTGATCGACGGACGCCGTGCCGTCTCCTGTCTCCAGCTCGCGGTGGCCGCCGAGGGGCGCGAGATCACCACCATCGAAGGCGTCGCCGAGGGCGAGCAACTGCACCCCGTACAGCAGGCGTTCCTCGATCTC